>JAGXNV010000190.1 GCA_019894795.1 Candidatus Heimdallarchaeota archaeon
GGTAAAGGAGCTGATTGAATCATTCCAGAAATGGCAGACTTCTGACATAAAAAACATAGAAGCTACAAGGACAGGCAAGGTGATAGAGCTATATAACAAACTATTTCTCAAATCATACAATACTGCATTATTTCCGCTCTGTACAAAGAACAAGTACGGATTACCATCTCCTAAGAATTCATCAGTAATTACAGTCTTTTCGGCAATATTATTATTAGATGAATAGATTGTAGATAATTCCATAACATTTAGACTTTCCAGTGTTATTTCATAAATTAGTTCATCAGAAACTATAGCTGAAACTCTTCCTCCTTGATTTCCAAAGATTACACCCAATTTATCGTTTATCACAGCTGGTTGTAAATTACATGGAACTTCGGATATATCATATGTTGTCTTCATCATCCATCTCAATGTACCATAAGGTGTAAGAGATCCCACACCTATACTTGAATCAGTTATATCTTCATATGCGAAGAAAAGTGCTGTTTCACCATTATATGTTCCTATGGAATATTCTCCAATTAGAATATGATCTGTTGGATAATTCCAAAGAATTTTTCCTGTTAAACCATCAAAAGCGGTGGTGAGATATGAACCTCCTCCAGTTGTTATAATGTCCAAAATGCTATCTTTGTTAATATCATAGAAGAATATAGTATTTGAAACTGTGCTTGTAGAAACAGCCCATAACACCGTTCCATTTGGATGAATTAGAAGGTTCTGTTCAGATGTGATAAATACTTCCGTTGTGCTATCACCATTTAGATCACTTGCAAATACTCTGGAATTGCTATCTGTGGTCACATCAAATGACCACAGAAAAGCTAAGGATACATCATAAGAAACAACTGTATCATTATTCAAGGCAAGGATAAAGCTGATAGTTGAATCTTCATAAGCTCGATCCATACCTCTTACTCCCGTTCCTAACGCTTGAGAATAAGGTAATGTTACCCCATCAGATCCATCATATGTGAGTAATTCTAAACCCGTCGAAAGAACAATTATATCGTCTGTTGAATCTCCATTAATATCATATAATATCCCAACATTGTCATAGAAGTCTGTTCCTTCTAGATTGTAAGTCTGTAAAATTGTTCCTTCATTAATATCAATCCAGAAAGCATCACCATCATCAAACAACACAAATATTGCTGGATTCCCTTCATAAATTCCTTCTATCAATAACTGAACTGGAGCAGATGAACCTGAGGTACTTGTACTCCATCTATTCTCTCCATCTGTGCCAATAAACGCATATACATCTCCATTATCCATGATTACAACATAGTCCGGAAATCCATCATCATCGATATCTACTGAAAGTGAAAGCTGATATATATTCGTGTTTGAATCAAATGCAGTATAGGATAGGATTGGAATAGTTAATTTTACTTGCACTACGTTTGGATAATCTGTTTCAAAGACATATATATCGTCTCCTTGAACACTGAAAATTAATTCACTTATTCCATTACCATTTGTATCATAAATAGAGACATCTGAAACCAAACTTTCAAAATCATTACTTCTCCATTTGGTTAAGTATCCTAAATACTCCTTTTGAGTTGTAAACAATTCTACAAGTCTTGCTGTATAACCATCTGCAACTAAAATTTCTTGTAATCCATCTCCATCTGTATCTCCAATAGCAATATCTGTTGCCTTTTCTAATGGAGTAAAACTAGTTACATTTAAGCTATAAATTTGGCATAACAAATCCTCCCAATATACTGGCTGATATGGAACAATTCGAGCACCATCAACATCAAATTTGGTTAGAAGGATAAAACTTCCATCATATGTTGCAGCAACTTTCGGACCACGAAATCCTAGTGAATTAATTCCATATGGGAAGATATTTTTGAAAGTTGGATTGGTTCCATATGTAGGATCAGGAACGATATAATCAGGATAAACTGCAAGAATGTCTGGTTTTGACCATTCAAGATAGTCTGAAGAAACCAAACCATAGGCTGTACTCATAGCTTGTTTATATCCTGCGGCATCATATGTTATTAACAATGGATAATTTCCTGAATTTATATAAGTTATACTAGGCGTATGTTCAACTGCTGCACTTTCAATTAATTTCCTAGGTTCTATTGAATATCCCAAGGAAGCGTTGAGCTCACTGAACCAGATATCATAATCATCTTTGTTTTCTGTTGTTTTATGACAACTCATTGCTAACGCATAAGTGTGAGGTTCGTCCGGTTTTTCTGCAACATCTATCCCACTTACATAGAAATTATCTATACCAAGACTGCCTATTTCAACTGGAGTAGTTATAGCACCTGTGTTTTTATTATAAAATCCAATTCGAGGAAGTGAATGAGTTAAATTCTTGAAAACATACCCAAAGCCAATTCCTGTAGTCCCACATGAAAACACTGTAGGTGATCTGAAAGGATTACCTGATATCCCATTCTCACTATGAATCTGATAAGGTACACTCCAGCTTTGACCATTGTTAGTAGAATTCATCATGAAAATACTATAAATACCCGGTCCTACTAATAATGCTAATTGAGACCAGATAAGATAGATAGTGCCATCAGAAATTTGCACAAGCGAGGGGAAGTACATGCTGAAAGAATTATATCTAGGAAGCATAATATTTGATGACCAAATTTCGCCATCTGTACTCATAGATTGGTAAAGAACATATTGTGATAAAGGTACGCTATACTCAGTCCATACAGCTACATAAGAATGATTTGTACCACTATAGGTCAGTTGAATTATATCATGAGATCGTTGTCTTATTTGACTATCTGTTGAGTAGTAATTGCTTTCACCAAACATGGAGTAGGAATCCATAAAAGGATAATTCATATGACCCGTTACAACACTTACTTGTAGATAATTTGGTTTTTGATATTCCCAAATCGTTATTCCTTTTTCTCCACCGATGATTAGTTCCCAATTACCATCAAAATCTTGATCAGCTATCTCAATAGTGTAGATTACGTTGTTAATTGTCGCAGAAGATGGGAGTTCCCAAATAATTTGATATCCCAGATAATTATATTCTATAATTACAAGATATCCTAAATGATTCCATCCACTTTGTCCAATATCTCCATAAATGATAATTTCTTCTAAGCCATTCCTGTTTGTATCAAAAACTTTCACTCCAGAGATAGTGATGTTATTATATACCTGACTGTTCCCAGGCAAATTATAATGACCCGAATCTGTGCTTGGAGGAATGTTTCCATATAATTCGTAGACTGTACCTAATAGGGGTACGAATACAAACAATTGTGATTCAAAAGCAACAATGATTTCACTATAACCATCTAAATCTAAATCATAAGCCCAAGTTAACCCTGTAGGTTCTAGATAGGAATTTGAAGTTAAATATTCCTGCTCTATATTCAACAATAAATCGTATTGATAGAGAAGAGTATATGTGTCATCAATTATTCTTCCACTAAATTCATCATGCGAGGTTTCAAAGACATATAACACCGTTCCTGCCAATGCGACAAGTTCTAAATATCCATTTCTATCAAGATCCACTCCAACTAGTATATGGGAGACATGGTTCCATATTGACTGATTAAACTCTCCAGTGAAACTACCAAATTGATCCCAAGCATATGGAGACTCATCAGTTGGATAGTTTTGATACATATCTAGGGAACGAAAAGCTATTTTATACGTGTTATTCGTTAGATGTTCAAAGATGTAGACATTGTTATCATAATCCCCAACAATTATCTCACCTTTACCATCTTGATCTATATCACCTGTTTCCACAGATAGAGTCCAATTATACATCTCTAATCGTGTTGACCAACTTTCGATAGCTCTGAATCCAAAATTACGTACTTTATAATTTTCTTCAAAACTATCTGATTTAAAGGAATTTACTTCCACTCTTGATATTACTGGATTAGTCGCTAACATATAAGATGTTTGTATTCCATAATTAATCATAAATTCATAGAAATCATTAGTATAAGTATTGAACATTGTGTAAAGGAAATACTTATTGGAATAATCCTGACCTGTTGATGCCTCCAACTGAAGAGTATCATAAACACTAAAATCTAGATAACTTATGAAAAGTGGTCTTGTGAGATTGTAGACATTGATCGTAGCCATTTCATCAAAATTATTTAGTAATTCTTTCTTTTCTGCCCATTTAGGATCAGCAACAGTCCCATAATTTTCAAAATAAGTTGCTCCTACGCGGTTGGAATAACCGATAGTTAAATCATAATCATTATCATGATCAAATTCAACAAATTGAGGACTGAAATACTTTCTCTTTCCTTGAACCTTGTTGATATCTGCAAAATAATCCGCATCTAAAGTGAAAATTGGGTTTTCTCCATCCCCAATATTCCATAATAGATAAAGGTTGTCAATACAAACCACAAGATCGATATCCCCATCAGAATCAATATCTATGCCATCAGCTGAAGGGATAGATTGTGCAGTTTTTAGTAACTCTTCAAGTTGTCCACTTTGTTCTAAAGCTGTGAGAGAAGTTGGATTATCATAAATCATGCCTCCAGTTCGATACCAGAATTCAATATCAGCTGGTAAAGATGTAGATGAATCATCATAGTAATCATCATAAATATTTGACAGAGTCTCATCATACCAACCAATCAATATTTCGGAACCAGGGAGAGTGGGGGTATTATAGATGTTTGCTGCAGAAACGGAAAGATTCATTCCATCATAATTTGGATTAGAATTTATATTGGAGAAGTAATTGAGAGTTTCTGGTGCTAAGAATTCAAATTCATTATTAAAGAAGTAAATATCTCCATTACCATCACTCAAAATGAAGTCTCCATCACCGAACAAATCTTCATCAATGTTTTCTATGTCATAGTCGTAGATATCATAAATAGTCGGAACTTGATCTTTAGGACGTGTGAATAGGTAATCAGATCTATACATATAATCAGTTTCTAAATCTGTTATACCATAAATCATAGGCATAGTGCCAAGCGTTTTAACTTGTTCAAGATCCCAAATGTTTGTTCCCATACTAAAGCGATCATCTACCCACGAATCCCAAGTCAGTAAAAACTCATCTAATGTTGAATTGTATTTGAATGCAATAATTCTCCCATCTACAGTTCCTATTAAAGCTTGCATCATACTTTCTTCTTCATAATAGCTTGAAGCAAGTGTTCCAATGGTTACTGATAGTGCATCATCAACTCTCACATTTACATAATGAAGTTCCAATCTGTATATCCGATAATCAGGACTTGTTGGAAGAACAGTGATGTTAACATATTGGAAGAAATCCCATTTATTATCGATGAGTAATGTATCTATATTAATCTTAAGAGAAGCATATCCATCACTAGAG
>JAGXNV010000191.1 GCA_019894795.1 Candidatus Heimdallarchaeota archaeon
ACCTTTGATGTGACTGTGTCGACTGGAGGACCAACCCCTTTTAGTGTTACTACTAAAAGTATTGTTATGGATAGCGTGTCATTCACAGTAAATCCTCCTTTATGTCATTTCCTAGGCTTTGGTTTGGATACTCAGGGTTATTGTGTAAGTAATGTATTACCTTTACAAGATCTTCTTAAGGAAGAAGGATACGCAAAATATATACCAAATTATAGTGAAGCGTTTTTTTCTTCTTGGTCTGAAGATACAGTAGAAGACAAAATAGATGTGTTAGATACATATGAAGTATCTCAAGATATAGTAGTAGTAGTTTTCGCATCTCATGGAAGCAAATGGGGGGGTATAGAGTGTCCACAAGGTAGTTTAGAGAAAAAATATGTAACACCAGGAGAGCTTAAAAGCTTTTTAGGTTGTTTGGAAAGCAACAATCTTGTAGTTATTGTTAATACGTGCTATAGTGGGGTATTTATAAATGAATTATCACAACTCACTAATAAACACCATGTCATGACTTCATGCAAGTCTGATGAAGAATCATATGGTTTTGCTGGTAGCTATTATCCTTCTTGGTCAATGCAAAATAAGATAAATCACGTTGGGAGTTATTTTCTTCGTTATTTATATCAAGAATTTCTAGATGGAGAATCAACTTCCACTGCATTTAACAACGCCTACACCTCAACAGTATACCATACACAAGAAATTCTGCATGATCCACTTGATATGCATCCTCAGCAGCATTATACCTTAACTCAACTGCTATATTTATGTTTATAAAAGAGAAAAAGAATAGAATATGTTTGAGATGATAAAAATGAAAAAAAGTATTTCTTGCATTATATGCTGTGTTTTGCTGGTAGGGATGATGTTTTCTCAAATAGTAGGTTCAAAGGTCAATGATGGAGTGGATCCTGATAATCAAAATTATCCTGTCTATAATCTAATTAATCTAGCTTTGAACAATCAAACAAGCACCGATCTCTCAGCTCAAATTATGATTTTCAATCAAACTACCCAAGAATGGGAGCTCAACCAACAACTGATTGAAGTAATAGAACAAGATATGCAAACACTTGCAACAACCATTGAAAACCTTTCAGAAATCTACCTTTATTCTTTAAATACTTCGTTATTACCTGGTTCCCTTAACTTTCTACTAGTCACAGAGCTTGATCTTGCTCAAAATGCTGCAACAACAATCATTTCTACCATTTCTTCTGACACTGAAACGTGGTGGTATGTAGAGCATGCTTCTTATCCAATTATAGATTTAAGTGAAATTGCTGTTGAAGGAAGTTTCAAGTATAATGTAATAAGTAATGTGGTTGTTAATACAGGTCATCACATTTACTTCGAAAATGATTCTCAATCTTTTGTATGCAGAGAACAGAATGGACTCTCTGCTTCTCTTTGGCTATACAATGGAACAGAATGGGTGCCTAATGTCGTTTTTCGTCAATTAGTAGAAACTGATATTCTAGGATTAAAACAAAGGATAACCGAAATTAAGGATCTTGGAGTGGGGTATGGCCATCCTACGTTTAATCAAGATTCAGAAAAAATACATTACGAAAACATTTTTTCCTTTGCTGTTGGAATTTATTATACAGCATGTTTGGATATTGAACAACAATTACAAACCTTTTTCTTGATTTACAGTGCCTTAGAACAGTTTTGGTATGTAGAAAGGGTTCTCTATATAAGAATCGATGAATCTGTCAATAGTTCTTGGTGCTCTCTTTTATCAATTTTTGTTCTTCCTATTCTGCTGTTATATAAACGAAAAAGAAATTATTTCGAGTAGAACTTCAACTTCTCTTTTTTTCCTTTTTTTCCTCTTCATTAATTTGAGAACTGAAAGAGTTCTACATTATAATAATATGAGAAATAGAAGAAAAAATTGTTTCTTTTACGCACGTTATGAAACTTGGTTGAACTTGCCAGAGGCTTTTTAACCGTCGTTTAAGTGGGTCCCCTCACGTGCGTTGAGGGGAAAGAATCATGAGGATCATGATTGAGGGTAGGACGAAGCGGAGTGTGCAAGTGCTCCAGCTGCATCCTATATTTGCACTTAGTGCTCCTTGGTTCTACCGCTACTAGCTGATGGACAGGTGAACGAGCACCTGTGAACCAAGCTATCGGTGAGTATACACCTAGCACTATATGCTTATCCGCACTTTCCTATATAAACCCGGAGAAAAACCCATCGAACGTACAAGTGCTTCCTCTCACACCTGTAAAGTGTGGTGTACTCACGGTACAACTCTTCTGGCAAGATTGGATAAGTTTTCACTCGTCAGTAGTTAACGGTTCTATTCCAGTTAAATTAAGAGAATAGCAATAAGACATTGCAGTAGAATTTGCTAAGGAGTAATTTACACCAAACTGTAAGAAATTAATGTAAAATCTGTTATATGATAAAATAGTTTCCACTTGAAGATCATCATTTGAATAAAAGATAGTTGATTGGTTATAGAGCTTTCGTCTAGTATTGATTCAGTAAATGCTTGGAAGAAGAAATTATTAGAACTTGGATTACCAGAATCTGAAATTTCCAGACTAAAACCAGGCTTTGATTTTATGTCAGGAGATTCTGATTCAAGAAGGAAAATTCTCCTTGTTATACTCAACGAATATAGAACAACTTGGGATGATTATTCCTCTTGGATTACCAAGAAATTGTCTGAACCTCACTTATTGAGGATGTGTACCAGTACTCCTGATTATCTAGAAAGAATAAGATTTAATGGTTTCTCTTGGCAATTTTTGGATGATTCTGGTTAATGGATTAATACAACTCTTGGATTGGGTTTATTGACAAGTGATAGATTAATAAATACATCCATTTCAAGACAAATGATTATTCCAAGTCATAATAATTTGTTTACTAAATACATAGATAAAATTGAAGACGATATTATCAGGCTTCTTATTAATACGCCTGATGATAAGAGTGTTTCATCTATTTGGAATTATATCATACAAAATTGGTTTTACTTATAATTCCTAATTTTCCTTTTTTTCCAGCAATTAGGTCTATGTTCTTAGGTAATAGCGACCGCAATCCTGCTTTTACTAAATCATGTTCATGTGTTCCACAAACATGCATTATTCGAACTGTTTCACTAGTTTTATCTGCTAAGTTTTTAATTTTTTTAGTCAGTATATTTACTACATCTTTATCTCTGTACTTTTGTGTTGGTTCTGACATTATTCCTCTAGCTCCTTATACTTGACGAAAAATCTCTGTTAATAAATAACTTCTTCTCTTGGACAAAATACCGGTTTCAGCTGTGATATATTTAAGTATGAGCTAACATTTATTTACCCATATTTAATTCAGAAAGTGAATATTATGGAAGTTTTAGTTACTTATTACTCTCAAACGGGCAATACAAAAATAATTGCAGAAGCTATTCACGAAATTGCATCACAGAATAATGATTCAACTTTGAAAGACTTCAAAGATCTTAAAGTAGAAGAATTGGACAATTATGATTTAGTTTTCCTTGGTTCTGCCTGTCACCATGCAGATTTAGCTCCACCAGTATTACGATTTGTAGAAAAAATACCTGAATCACCGAAATTCAAACTTGCAGGTTTTGTTACCCATTCCACCTACACTCCTGAAGGTTCAGAGAGACATGCTGAGTTTTTCGAACAATGGGCAAGTAAATGTAGTAAAACCTATGAGAAACTTCAAACAGAGAAAAGTGTTGATTACAAAGGATACTTCAGATGCATGGGGGTTCCCTCTAAGCCTATTGAAGGCTTCATTCATGCTCAAATCATTACAGATGAAGACGAATGGGCAGAATATCTTAACGTAATTGTAAAACATCCAAATGAGATAGACGTAGAAAACGCGAAAAAATTTGCTAAAGAAATACTTGACAAATGCTAATTTTTTATAGGAACTTTTCGGGAATATGTACAGCGAATTTGCATTCTAGTGCCTCTGTAAGAGGTGTTTCAATTGGTTCCACTTTGACAGGTTGATCAAAGATTACATCCCAATATTGTTTGAAAAATCCTGCACTGCAGTTGCAGAAATTTGCTGATATTTCTTTTTCTTCCCCTTTTCTAATCGCCCCCCTGACCCATGCACAATAACAGCTGTAGTAGCGTTTCAATCTTTCATCTTCTGCATCTAGAAAATCTCTCATTTTGTATGGGATTTTTGTAACGATAATTTTGTCTCCTTGTCTTACTCCTGGTGTGATTGTAGGTTTGTTCTTAACATAGGTAATTACGTCTTCGTCTATATATTGGGCATACTCTGGCGTTCCTTCTTCCTTGTGTTTCTCAAGTCTCTCAATAAATTCTGTTTTTTTGATTTTCAAGAATTCATCAATATTATTGCTTTGTAAAAAATCCTCTCTATCCTTCTTGATTGGTTCTATAGGTCGTCCATGAAGACATGGGGCTAAAATGTCGATAGTTTTTTCTACACCAACTTCATCCTCTAATCTTTTTATCACTTTCTTTGTAATTTCAGGTTTCTTATCTGGATCTGAACCAATAGGGGGAATATGTATGTCCTCAAATATGCGATCACGTATATCTTCTCCATGCTGCTCAGCTAATCTCAGATATAAATTATCCATAGCATTATAGGATTCTATTATGTCGATGAGTTCTATAGTATAATCATGTTTCTGAAGAAAAGTTGCAAGACTGAACATAACCCTAATTATATTCAAAGCCGAATTTTCCTCCTTAACTAACTTCTCTGTATACTCCTGTATCTTTCCCTTCGGAATTGTTTCAAGCTGAATTTCCTCACTTTTCAGATATGCTTGGAATTTAGTTAATTCGGAAAATAAATCTTCTCTATCTGTTTCCGAAATTTCTTTCTCTTGTAAATATTCTTGAAAAGCTTCTATGTTCATCAAAATTGCACTTCTTATTGAATTTATTTCAAGCGTGTGAAATAACTATTCAGACAGTTATATCTTTTACCTATGATTACTACTGGACAAATTGTTGAGTGTAATTTCAATTAGTGCTTCGGGCCCTGTCTACTAAATTGATTCTTTCAATAAGTAATTCTGCAAATTCTTCTGCTGAATCCCTACATTCTGTTGATAAGGGTGTTTGAAAGAACATATGCTTTGGTTGGATTCCTACATAAAGGGTTACAAGATCATGTATGTCAGGTTTAAGAAATTCTTCTAACATCGTTAAAGAGAGACTATGGGTTGACAAATGGAAACCTTGTGAAATAACTTCTTTTGAAAAGATAGCGATTGCTCCGGGAATCTCCTTCATGTCAGCAGCATCTAGTAACAATACTCTATTTGGACCTAATTTGCTTATTTTTCCAAGAAAAT
>JAGXNV010000192.1 GCA_019894795.1 Candidatus Heimdallarchaeota archaeon
ATGTAAACCTCAGTTAGTTTAGCAGGAGTGCGACTTTCTCTCTTTAGCTTGATATACCAATATATTCTTAGAAGAGATGGGATTATTACGATGCATCCTACAACGTAAAATATGAAGTAATAGAACTTAAACTCATTTTCAACAACATCATAAGAAAGGAAAAAACCACCTAGAATAACTGCCAAGATGAAGACGATGGAAACTATGCGTTTCAGATAATATTTACTTATCATTGCATAACATGTAACATATCTAAACCCAAGAATATATAGGTTTTCAAATACTTTAAACAAACTTTAATATAAATTAAAGCAATAATTTGAATATAGTTTCTTTGAAAAAATAGACATTATCTTTTTATTACTTTAATCTTTAATATATACAATGTTGATTAGAGAAGCGATAACAGCTGATGCAGCTGGAATCGCTAATGTAAAGGTGAATTCGTGGAAAACTACCTACAAGGGTCTATTTCCTGATGAAGTTCTGGATGCTCTTTCAGTTGAAGAAGAGACCGCAAATTGGGCTAGAAATCTTGATAGCATCTCAAAAACCTATACGAGCTTAGCTCTTGTTGCAGAAAGTGATGACAAGGAAATTGTAGGTATTATAGCGGGAAGAAAAAATGAAGACAGATTTCATCCTTATGATTGCAACCTAAGCATAATCTATATTTTGAAAGAATATCAGAGAAAGAAACTGGGAAGTAGATTAACTGAACAGATAGTAGATTTCTTCATTGAAAAGCGTTTTAAAACAATGATAATCTGGATTTTGAAAGGGAACCCCAACTGCCTTTTTTATGAAAAATTAGGTGGGATGCCAAAAGAAACAAAACGTGTTGAGAGATGGGGCATTGTATATGAAGAGATAGGATATGTATGGGAAGACATCTCAAAGATTTTCTAAAAGTAGATCAAACTATTTTTTTCGATAGAGCATGTATTCGACAGGAACAATATGTCCTTTATTATAATGATCTAATACAGCATCTAATTCCTTCAAAAGATAATGACCATTTATGCAGAACAGAGCTGCTGTTTCTGAGATGTCAAACCAATTTTCTCCGTCTACACTACACAGGGCTAATTCATGTTGTTTAGTAAAAACATCGCTCATCATTTCATAAGTTAAGTTACTTTTCCATATAAAAACAGAGAAAATATTTTAGCTTAAATACGCACTGAAATTGAGTTTACTAAATATAAAAAGAATCACTTTTTCCAGAACTGCCACCATTTGGATTTGGATTCTTCCTCTTTAGAAACAGTTCTTCTTAATTCTTGTACACCGTCTCTTAGTGCTAATTTATAAATCATATCTCTAAATCCCTTAGGTTCATCTTCCTCTTCAATAACATAAATCAGTGGAATTCTCTTCCTATCAACTTCTAACGCACGTGTTATCCGTCCAGCTTCATATTTTTCTTTTACTTGACTGTTTTTTCCTATCCAAACATATATCTGATTATAAGCATCAATAACATATGTATCATCAGATTTGAATAGTTTATAATCAAAAGGAATCTCAGAACTAGTGATTTCTCCCTCTTCATTTTCCTTAATTTGAAGAATTCTATAATCCTTATTATACAGTTTATTTAATCTCTTGAGAATCCTTGGAGTATCCCCTTCAGAAATTGTAAATTTAACTATTTTCTTAAAATTCTCTGGTTCTTCACCTTCAAAAATGGTTTCAGTTTTTAATATGTTTTGTTCATCATGAATTTGCTTAGTGGTCCATGCTCCTACAAATTTATCATCTACAAAAGACTTAGAGCCCACCCATATCCATAGTTTAGTCGAAGTTTGAATTACACATACATCTCCTTTGAGAAAGACATAGGGCTCTTTTAAAGGCTGAAGAGCATCACCCACTACATGAAAAGCTATCATATGTAATAAGAAGAACTATTGATTATAATAGTTTTGCTACATTTAAAAATAAACTTTTGAATCCCATAAATGGCTAATGTTTTAATGTTGATTATATGACTAAGTGAGTATGAATTAGATCTAGAGGATTTATATCCATTTCTTTCTCCTGAAGTATATCACCATGATGATTGCTACTATTAACATAATTATCCAAATAACTAAATAGCTATATTTCCAACCTAATTCAGGCATGTAAAGAAAATTCATACCATACACTCCAGCTATAAAAGTTAAGGGAATAAATATTGTAGCAATGATTGTTAGCACTTTCATCACTTCATTCATTCTATTGCTTATACTAGATAAATATATGTCTAGAAGGCCAGAAACCATATCTCTATAGGATTCGAGTGTTTCAATAATCCTTATAATATGGTCATACGCATCTCTGAAATAGATGTGAGTTGCCTCTTTTATAATAGGAGAATCTCCACGAATTATTGCATTAATCACTTCTCGGATCGGAAAAATAATTTTTCTAATTTGAATTATATCATGTTTAGCATGCTGAATTTGCATCAAAGTATTTTTATCTGGATTTGTAACCAATTCTTCTTCAATATCGCTTACTTTGTCTCCAATTATCTCAAGCAAGGTGAAATAACTATCAACAATAATGTCAATCAATGAGTGTAAAAGGTAATCGTTTCCAAGTTTTCTTATACGACTAAATTCGCTTTGAATCCTATTAATAATAGAATTAAAAATATTTGACTTTTCTTCCAAAAACGTGATAAGTTTATTTTCATATAATAAAAAGCTAATCTGTCTTTCAGTCAGTTCCAAGTTTTCTGGGGTGAAATCAAAAGATTTCATAACGATGAATAGAAATTTATCTAATATCTCGATTTTTATTCTTTCATGTATATTTGATATATCCTCCATTACAATGGGATGTAAATCGATTTCTTTTCCCAATATTTCAATAATATCAACATCATGAACTCCTTGAACAGTAAGCCAACTTACTACATTAGTTTTTTTTCTTTTAAAGAAATCACTAATGTTTGTTATTTCAATTTTTTCGAAGTTTATTTCATTATATTCTATCAAAGTAAAGCTAATTGGTTCTTTTCTTTCTTCCCCTGTATAAACAATTGTTCCTGGTGGTAAACCCAATTTACTTTTCTTGTATCGTTTAAGAAAAGGCATAAGAATACATTAATATTCAAATCTATATATTTTGTGTATGATTTTCATTTAAATTATGTTTCTAAAGTAAAGACTATCTTTGTTATGAAAGAAAATCATATCATAATATTAAATCACAAAAACAAAAAAAAGAAAGAATTGGATAGTTATGTCAAGTAAAGACTTAGATTAGCTAGGATTCTAACCAGATAGATAATTAATAATACTGATGTAGTTATTATTAGTGATACATTGAAATGTTTAGGTTCTAACCATTTGTATATCAAGAATATCGACAAAGCAAAAGTAAGAATAATTGACAGTGGAAATAATGATTGATTTTGTCCAAATCTAAAGAATGAAGTTACCCATCCTGTAAGTACAATAAAAACAATGATGCAAATCGCGGTTACAAATGATTTCCAAATGAGTTTCCTGTCAAATTCCTTTCTATGTATCAAATATTCAACCAATAAAATTACACCAAATACAAAAATTACCTCTGCAGCCCAAACTAGCCACTCCCACCATTCAGCATTAAAAGCTATTACTATTTCTGCCATATTAACACCTACAAATTCTTGTAAATGATACTTCGAATCTTTCTATTTAACTTTTGTGACTAAGTATCAACTTTTAGTGTTATTAATTTGATGTAGCTTAAATAATAGTTCTTATTTCCTCATAATTTAGTTCCAAGCTATTCATAAATTCACCACTTAGATTTATAAGATCATGCGAATTTTCAACGGTTAAATTCATTTGGTAGGTTCTATGAAAACGATCTCTACTAATGATGAACCAGCTTACATCTTCAGATAATTGATTCTCGTATTGTAATGCAGTTTTTTCTATTGCAACAACGCATTCTTTATGACTTGAGTCAGAGAAACATGCCCATTTTAATGGATAGCTATAGATAGATTTAGTTTTCTTTCGTAATGTAAATTTTGAATGACTTTCAGTTTCATCTTCTACGTTTCTTCTTGTATTGTAAATCCATTTGTTTAACAAACCATTATTCGGCACAATTGCTGTATTGCCATCAGGTTGGTCTATTTTTGTATAATTCACTGTAAGTTCTTTAACAACCCCTTCTGTACTCATAGCTGGGATGATTATGTAATCCCCAATCACAAATGGACGACTTAATATCAAGTATAATCCTGCTAACAAATTCCCTACTGTTGTTGTAGAAGCAAACCCTATAGCTGTCCCGAGCAACGCTGCGATGCCTAAGAGAGTGCCAGAGAACGCTTCAAACTGATTTATATATGCGATTATAAAGAAAGGAATAATTATGATGTTTCCCAGAATTTTCAATGTATTTGTAATAGTTTGTGATACTCTTTCCTTAATAGCTCCCAAAAAGCTTCTCCACAGAATCAACAGAATGATGGCTATGGAAGTATAGATTATTAGTGGAAAAATGTATGTACCCCAAAAAACATCTCTGTAAGGGTCTGGTACCTCAACTGTTCCAAATTTATTGTTATAAAGGTCAGCAATATAATTTGAATCAACAAAATAACTGATCATTGCTAGTGTTAAAATAGCTAAGAATATAGAAATTACCACTGCATAAATTATGTGCTTTTTCTTGAATTCCATCTTATAAGACACTTTACTAACTGAAATATTAATATTTCCCTACATGATGTAAATTTGTATACTAATCTAATTGGTGGATAGATTGCAAAGTCTTTTATATTTTCTTTAAAGAACCTAATTGTAGAAAATGTGATGGTTTTCTTTTAAGATAAGATGGTGATAAGAATTAGAAAACAGAGAATTATAAAAGATTACGATGCGTTGAGAAAATTACATAAAGAAGGCGTTATTGCACAAGTAAAATCCTTCCCCTCAGGCAAGAAATCAATAGATCATCTAGCAGTTGGTTTTACTGCTCCTAAAGGAACTCCTTATGTAGGAGGTAAATATAAACTAGAAATATTTTTTGGACCTAATTATCCTTACAAACCTCCATTTGTAAGACTTCACACACCTATCTGGCATCCTAATTTCTGGCCTAACCCTAAAGAATATCCTGGGAAGAGAAATATTTGTCTTGCACTTGTTGATAATGATTTGGTAGGAAAACACGATGGTTGGTCTCCATCTAAAAGCATCACTACTGTCATTCACTCAATACTTGTTATGTTTAACATTGATGGAGCATATATAAATCCTAAAGACGTATTTAACAAAGAAGCTGCTTTAGAATTTTTAAATGATAAGAAGAAATTCATTAAGAAAGCTAATAC
>JAGXNV010000193.1 GCA_019894795.1 Candidatus Heimdallarchaeota archaeon
GTGTTGGCAAGAGTACACTTTCTAGAAAAATAGCTGGTGATTTAGGGATTCAGCATGTCATTGGAACTGATGTTGTCAGAGATGTATTAAGGAAGGTGCTATCCGTTGAAGTTATGCCAGAGTTGCATTCACCTTCCTATAGTGCTTATAAAACCTTAAGACCAATTTATAGTAGTAGATTCGAAGAAGTAATACTAGGTTTTGAGAATCATTCCAAATATGTAAATTTGGGCGTAGAAGCTGTTCTTTCTAGAGCTGCAACAGAATCTGTTTCAATTATCATAGAAGGTGAACATCTATTACCTGCCTTGTTTGATGAAACTATCCTTTCTAAGCCAAATGTACTATATATGACAATTTCCGTCCCTGATCCTTTGCTACATAAAGAAAATCTAAGCTCTCAATATACGCAAGAAAAAGAAGAATTGGTTAAGCATTTTGATGATATACGCAAAATTCATGAACATATAGTTAATGAGACGCAATTGCGTAAATTATCTGTTGTAGAAACAAGCAGAGAGGTCAATCCTTTAGACATAGTCCGAAAGCTTGTTGTAGACAAAATAGTGTCTATGGTTACAGCTGAATCGTAATTCTTTAAAACTGATTTAGATAAATTTCATAGCCAATGATGTAGTTGCAACGATCTGAAAGATGATGACCGACTTTTGTCTGAGGCGCTATAGGTGAATTAGATGACAAAATACTGCTATATCCACACATCCACAGAATCTTTCAAAGAGTGTGATAGTTGTGGAAGCAATATTTGTCATGATTGTGCTGAATCATACTGGCACACTAATGCCATCTCTTCAATGTTTTTACCTAAAAAAACAGAGGAGCAAAAACTTATTCTGTGCACTAAATGCTTGAGAAAAGCAAAAAGGAAAAACGCATTTATGACTTCCTTCCTGCTCATAATGATTGTTGGTTTTATAGCAGTAACTATTTTCATTGCACGCACAGGATAGAATTAACCTGTCACTCTGAATCTTCAACACCATTGGGTTTAGAACTTGTTTTCGATTATATCAAAGTTTGATCTGTATTTTCATCGATGTCCTCAACTGAATATTCCGTGTCGATTTCCTCTATCTCCTTCAACAGGTCTGCATTACAAATAGGGCATTCCGAGAAATTGCTCGATATAATAGAACCACACGAGAAACATGTTATAGCTACATAATCGTCTTTTTCCCAATCATAACTATAGGGTTTTTTCCCCCATGTTTTTGCTTTCCATTTTTCCATATCAACTTCCCCATCTCCTCGCAAGAAATCCTTGATATCAGTCTCTGACTTTATTTTTAATCTCCTCCCTGATTGATAACTGTAGAGAAAAATCAGTAAAGGGAATACACTGATATTAACAACTAAAAAGATGATATAAACTAAACCAAAAGATTGTGTAGTTATATTGCTAATTAGATTTGTGAGGAAAAAGGAGAAAAGAATTGTCGAGACAGCCATAACTATTAACTCTGCTAAAATGAAGATTAACAGCGAGTAGAGTGCGATTATTATTACATCTTTAGTAATGATTAGAATTTTGTCAAATATTCCAATCGATTTAAGATCTTCTTTCAAAAATTGATTATATACACGGAATTTATCTGGTCTTGTTTTTGTTATTATGAATGTTAGAATGGAAGTAAGGCATAAAAAAACTATAAAAAGGACACAGATTAACCACCATCTATTAGCTACAAATCCTAAAATATTCACTATCCCGCTGACTCTACCCATGAATTGGAGATCTGCAGATTGTAAGTATGGATAAACTCCACCAGATATTCCAAACATGTATAAAAGATAGTAAAAAAACGCAAATAAAACAGAAATAATTTCGCCCAATTCATGATTTCTTCTCGTCTCTATTTTATCGTCCTTATCCCACGCGAATCTTAGGTGTATCATTTCTGGCATTAGGAGGATTCTATTAATTAAGATATTAAATGTATCTAAAAAGTTTTGAAAAATAGATTTTTAAAGATGGATGTTTGCACTTTAAACGGATGATTTCTCTAGGCATAGAAAGTTCAGCGGATAAGTTAGGTGTAGGTATCATAGATGATACTGGAGAAATTTTTGCAAATGTTCGACGAACATACAAACCCCCAAAAGGTAGTGGAATCCATCCAAGAGAAGCTTCAGACTTCCATTCAACATACATCGCAGATGTAATCAGAGATGCATACTTGGAGTCAAACCTTACTCCTGATGAAATAGACTTGATTTCGTTTACAAAAGGACCTGGATTGGGACCGTGTTTAAGGGTAGGAGCAGTTGCAGCAAGAACTCTTTCCCTAACATCTGGAAAACCTCTAATTGCAGTAAACCATCCGATAGCTCATGTTGAAATTGGAAGGCTAATTGGTGGATTAGACGATCCTGTTGTTCTCTATGTTTCAGGAGGTAACACTCAAGTAATTGCGTATTCACAAGGACGATATAGGGTGTTCGGTGAAACGTTGGATATTCCTGTAGGGAATTGTTTAGATGTTTTTGGAAGAAACGCAGGTCTGAGTGATAAAGAGATGCCAATGGGTCGTGTAATTGAAATTGAAGCTGAAAAAGGGAGTAATTACATTCCTATACCTTATGTGATTAAAGGTATGGATGTTTCATTTTCCGGAATTTTGACACATACTACAAAATTACTTGAAAGTGGGAAATATAACATAGCTGACCTCTCTTACAGCTTACAAGAAACAATTTTTGCAATGCTTGTGGAGGTTACCGAGAGAGCTTTAGCTCACACTAAAAAAACTGAGGTTCTCGTATGCGGTGGCGTTGCATCAAATAACCGGCTGAAGAAGATGCTTGATGAGATGTCAGCTTCACATGGTAAAGGTGTAAAATTTAAGGGATTAGAAGCTAATCTTGCAATAGATAATGGTGCAATGATTGCTTGGTTAGGGTTGATAATGTATAAGGCTGGTAATAGGACAGCATTAAGTGATACGTTGGTGGATCAACATTTCAGACCAGATGATGTAATAGTAAACTGGAGATAATTATGGAGGCCAATTCTGTAGCAATTGTATTCGATATTCAAAAAAAGAATTTCTATAGCCTGGCATCTCTAATTGCAACAATAGATTCAGATGATGGTTTACGTGATTTAGACCTCATTATTTCCAACGATCTTGAAGTTGGGGAAATTAAGAATTTGCTAAAGAAATATTCCAAATTAATTATTGCATGTTCATTTCGTACCAATCAACTGAGTGATATTTATGAAAAAATGAAAGTTTTCTATTCTTCTCTTAGCTTTGGAGAATTACAAAAAATCACATTTATCGCTGGTGGTAGTCATCCTACAGGTGACCCTTTAACAACCTTGAAATTTGGTTTTGATTTTTCATTTATTGGTGAAGCTGAATACTCACTCCCCTTTTTCCTTAAGCAATTTATAGATGGGGGAGATATATACAAAAGTCTTGGTATTGCCTTCTTAGAAAGCGAAAATACATTCTCTCTAACATCAAGACCACCACCCATAGTCTTGGATGAATTTCCACTTTTATCTAAAAGACGAAAATTATATCCTCCTCTTGAGATTACTCGAGGTTGCACTTTTGGTTGCACATTTTGTCAAGTACCAATGTTGTTTCAGCATAACATCAGACATAGATCTCCTGATGTAATTCTTGATACAGTAAAATGGATGATCACAGAAAGATTGAATGACATTCGCTTCATCACTCCTAATTCCTTTGGTTATATGTCTAATAGTGCTCGTTCAGTTAATCAAGATGCTATAGTCTATCTTTTGAAAGGCATAAGATCCATTGAAGGAGTTAGAAATGTTTTCTATGGGACCTTTCCTGGAGAGGTTCGCCCTGAAACAGTTTCAGAAGATTTGATAAGTAAAATTAAACCTTACATTACTAATAGACGAGTTTCAATAGGGCTTCAATCTGGAAGTAATAAAGTCCTAAGAGAAATAAGACGAGGACATAGCGTTGAAGAATGTATCTCTGCAATTGAAATCCTCCTTAATTCTGGATTTACCCCAATTATCGATATGATTATGGGGCTTCCAGGAGCTAGCGACGAAGATGAGGAACAATCAATTAATGTTATTGAAGATTTGATTCAAAAACAAGCAATAATACGTGCTCATGTCTTTATGCCACTACCAGGAACAGTTCTAGAAGATTCAGTTTATCAACCCGTTTCAAAGAAAAATAGAAAACGACTAGGAAGATTAAGCACATCTGGTAAGATTGAGGGAAATTGGACCCAACAAGAATTATATGCAAAAAATGCATGGACTATAATGCAAAAGCTGAAATCCGTATCTCCCCTAATTAGAGAAGATAATCATTGAGAAGTTGATCTTCTCTGAGATGTCTACCCCTTGCTTCCACTTTAATAGCCCTATTAAAAACAGATTTTGAGTTACTTATTGACTCTTTATATCCTTCCTGAAATGAAAAAAACAATTCCCTACTATTTGTTGTATGAGTACTAATGAAACATTTTTTCATAAGCAGAATATCTACTGCTTTGTCTTCTAATGCACTAGAGAACTTTCCAAGTCCGAAATCAATGAAAATTAAATTGCTTTCATTTTCTATAATATTACTCGTAGTTAAATCACCATGTATAATTTCGTTATTATGAAGTTTACCAACTTGATAACCAATTTCTTTGGCAATAGCTAATTTTTTTTGAAGCTCAATATCACTATCTAAAACATCTTTAACTAAGTTTCCATCAATCTCTTCCATGACAATGGTTGTATTAGGAAGATCTAATTCAAAGATATAAGGAGTGCGTATACCACTTTTTTTGGCAGAGATTAATAATTTCGATTCTGTTAAAGTCCGGGTTTTTCTCAATTCCTTATCAAGTGGTTCAACTCGGTATTTTTTTGGTAGTCTAATTTTCTTTATTGCTTTGTACCCCAACCATTCACTCTTCCTGAGAATAGCTTCAGCTCCCCATTTGTCGATAGATGCGCCATCAGAAAATTCATTTCTATTTTCAATCATTCTTAATTTTCTCCAATGCTTTCAATGCTTTAATGATTTCATCCGCTTCAAGATTTTTTACAATTTTATTTCCAGATATGATTGAACCTTTATTATCTGTTACCTTACCAATAATACTGCAAGGAATGTTATTTTCACTGCAATGCTCTATAATCTTATTTGCTGTATTATCTTTTGCTAATAAAATTAATACACCTGAAGATAGCAACCTGTATGGGTCAAACCTTAATCTTTCAGCAAGTTTTATAGTTACATCTGAGATAATAGGTTCATTTTCTATTTGTATCCCTGTCTCCTGCGGCACTCCGGCATTGCTATAATATCC
>JAGXNV010000194.1 GCA_019894795.1 Candidatus Heimdallarchaeota archaeon
ACATGTACTCTTTGGCTTTTGGTTTTTTCTTCATATAGAAATATATTCTACCTATTAGTATTGCTACAGTAATAACATTATCGTGATTGTTTGTTTCTTTGAAATAAGTAAAAGCTGGTGAAAGGTATTTTAGAGCTTCTGAATACCGTGATTGAGATATAAGAACATGTCCTAAATCAAATTCGCACTCAGCTTTCATCCTATTGTTTTGAGCTTTCTTATAGTATCCGTGTGCAGTTTGGTAGGCTTCAACAATGTTAATCTGGTGGTCTGGAGAATCTGAAAGATCCATCTGATAAGCTTCGGCTAAATGCCTCCATGAATCAGCTATTTTCTCTACATCCTTGAGATTGGTAAAAATGTGGATAGATTCTAGGAGATATTGTCTACTACTTTTGAATTGTCCTTCTTCTTTGTAAATTTCACCCAGAGCTAGGGCACATTCTCCAAGTTTAGCAAGTTTATTTAGTTCTTTGAATCTTGAATAAGCTCTTGTGAACATTAGTCTAGATTGATCTAGTCTAGTAATGTTAAAATATGCAGAGGCTAAGAGAAGAGAACTTTCTGCTGATCTCTCCTTGTTTCCTGTTGTTGTATACATCTCTTGCGCATACATTAAATCCTTGATGCAATTCTGATAATTACCCTTGAGAAACCCGTCTTTTCCACGCAAGAAGAAGAAATTTGCATTGGTATTGTGATCATTCATGTCTTTTTGCCCCTAGCCCACGTACCTTTCTAGACTAAGAATCACCTTAATTAATATATATTTTCTAGTAGTTCTCTCCGCAAAAGGAAATAAAGAGAAAGGGACTAAGTTTTCTTAAAAAATAGTGGTTTTTCTTCGTAACTTAGTTTTACTGTATCCCAGTTAATCTCTCTTGATAGAGTTCTTTTACCCACATCATCTGTTTTATTGACTCTTCTAGCGTGTAGAAATTCATTAGCTTTTCTTTGAAGCGATCGTCTCTGATACTTAGGCTCAGATCTTGCTAATGTCATTGCTGTCTGAGCTTGTTTTTCAGCTAAAATGCCAACTAGAAGATTTTCTCCAAAGACAAACTCAACAAGTCTATACAGCCCTGCATCATGTTTATCAAGATAAAAGGCTTCTTCAGGAACTACAGAAAGTGTTTCTACTTTCTTAAATGCTGTAATGAATGCTTTCCCAACTTCTACAAGGCCAATAATCGGATCTAAGAATTCAGAAGGAAATGCAACAGTCTCTTCTGAATAGAAAATAGTTGGTTTAGTATCTTTTTGTTCTGACTCGATCAATCCACTAATAGTGAAATTATCCTCACGGTAAGTATCATAAATTTCTAATCCTAACCCTATTCCGGAAACACTTGCTATAAGAAGTTCATCTAAAATCAATCTGTACCATTTGTCAATGGCTTGAGGTGTTTTAACAGCTTTAACCATCTCTGGTTGTTTCTTCTTCTTGAATCCTGAAAATAACCTTTTGAAGAATCCTTTTTCTTCTTTTTCTATCTTTTCTTCAACAACTACACGTTCTTCTTTTTCTCTCTCGAGAACTTGGACTGTTGGAAGATACTTAGAGAACTTTTCAAATGACTTCAAGTCTTTTAGTTTTAACTCTAGCAATGATTCAATCTCTTTCATATTGATATCGTCTAAAGGTGTGAGGAGACCAATCCATCCTTCAGCATCAGTAGTTTGAGAATTTGTAATGATAAAGTTGATTTCAGGAAGTGTAGTTGTATATCTCCCAGCAAGTCTCATATATTTCAAAATATGAGGATTGTTAGAATCCATAAGAGGGACACATTTTTTAAATTCTTTAAGAATCTGTGCAGTTGCTCTTGCAGGAAGTAAGGATTCAAATCTATCCTTTTTAGCAGTATCTTGTGACCAATTAGCATAGTAAAATATTGAAGATTCCTTGAAGTATGGTATAGGAACAGCTGGGTTTGGTTCACCTTCTGTTTCTGAAATGAAATTGTTAGCGATTATTTGGGCTAGCAACCCTTCCTCTTTTGAATGGAGAATTTCTTGACTGTTGATCCATTTCTTCTGTGTAGTAGAGAAAATGTTTTGACACATAGCTGTTTCAATCAAAAAAACTATCCACCAACTCGGAATAATGTTCATTTTATCAGAAGAATACTCTATGTAATGTCGTACAAAATAATCGGCTACCAATGCTGCTGCAATCTGTTTAGCTACTCCCCTATCCATTAGATAGTAATATCTTTTTCTAAGCATAGAAGCGATTCTGTAAGAAAATGCAACAATGTAGGTTAATTCATACCACATTTCATCATTTGTTATGTTCAAGTTTATATAAAATTCTATGATTTCTTTCCTTCTCGCATCATCTTCAAGTTCAAATTTAACTTCAGATGAAGTAACAATATAATCAGCTGCATATAAAGCAGAAACTATTAAATTTCTAGGACGAGAATACTCTTGTTCAAACTGATGTACGAGATCAGAGTTTAAGTTAATATATCTTTCAAACAATGGACGAAGTTGATGAATTCTGATTGTTTCAAGATATTCCTTATCCAAAAACTGCGTAATATTCTCTTTCATATCTATGATAAATAATCAACTAAAATTAAACTTATCGCAAACATAACCTTATTTTGTATGAACAAATATGTCGAACAGCGTGAATTATGATGAAGGTTTTACCGTTTGAGTTTTTACTATGAGAATAACGGCACCTCTGAGTTTGCGCTATTATTCACCCAATTTTAAACCATCTGCGTTGTTCAATTTACTCCAGAATCTTCTATAGAGTATGTTTGTTTTAGCTTCTATTGGGAGGTCAATTATTTTATCAATCCACTCATTTGTTAACTTTTGGCTCTCTTTGAATGCATCGGTGGTGATTTTCTTCATTTTAGTTATGTCAGCGCTTTTAGGTTTTCCAGAAACGTCTTTGAAAATGTCATTAACCTTCTTAAAATATTTTTTCTCAAACTTATCCCTATCTTCTCTATAAGTTCCAATCCTTTTTTGATAATCTAGAAGAACTAATCTATGTAGTTTCTCATGTTGCCACCAGAGAGCTTTATCATTATATTTTTCATCACCCAAGATTGGTTTATCACTGAACCCTACTTTAGGTAAGAAAACGGGTTTGAATGAGCTTGTACAAGGACCAGATGAACCTGTAACCCAGTGAACTTGAATATCTTTTTTCAAATGAGAGACGAGAGAACCAGTAGATTGATCTGGTACTGTCATACCTGTAGCATGGTGACAAGGACTCTTAGCTGAAGCCTTTGAAGGAGACCATGTAGCTTCTTCCTCTGGTTTGATATTGTGATTTCTAAGAACTTCCATTACATCTTCTGGAGTTATTTTACCTTTATTTCTTAATAGGAGTGCAGTAGTACACTGCTGTCTATCAAAACCTTTTGCAAAATACTGTGTTCTAGGTGGTGATTCTTTAATAGCATGATATATTCTGAATTTTGGAATAAAATTGTTAGCAAAATGGAAATCATCTTTGCTTTTACAATAACCTTTTTTGATTGCGTGATCTATTAACTCTGGATGAATTAAATCATAATCACTTCCTATTGAAAGTGTATTTGATATTGTTCTTATACCTTTAACTTTCTCTGCAATCCAAAATCTATCTGCTGTTTCCAAAACCCAAGCTTCACTTACATCAGCAATTATGAAGGAATTATGATAATCGCGCCCCTTAAAACCATAAGTACATTGGCCTCCCTGACCATATTTCTCCAATAACTCCGTTATTGTTTCAAGTGCTTCTTTTGCAGTTTTTGATCTCTCTAATGCTAACCGCATCAAGTCCATACCAAGTAAACCTGTATCTCGAATGGGCTCTTTACTCCAAACAGCTTCATTTCCAATAGTTACACCAAACTCATTACTTCCCATTTCGCAACCAAACATCCAGAATGGTTTCAAAAGAAGAACATCATAGGTTTCCTTTACTTGGGGAATAGTAATATAAGTACATTTAACCTTCGCATTAGCTCCATGTTTATTTCCAGCAATATATTCTAGATTATGCACTTCATTGGGAGTTCTATTCGAATTTTTACCAAAAATCATACTGCCATCTTTAGTAGAATTACTAACTGCTACAACTGTATCGCACATACAAATAATATAACATCTAACTTACTAAAAAAGAATTTGCTCTCCCAAAAATATTTGAGTTAGAATTTGTGAATTAATGTAGCTATGGTTTTCATTCCTTGAATCCAATCTTCTATCACAAGATTCTCATTTGGGGCATGAGCATTTCCATCAGGGTGACCAGTACCTATAGAAACACACGGAACATTCTCAAAAAGATACATGGGACCTGAACCACCAACAAGAGGCCAAACGATAGGTTCATGGTTGTAAACTTCCCTAAAGGTTTTGATTATCGCTTGTGCGAATGGAGTGGTACTTTTGGTTTTCGCTGCAGGATAACCGTCCCAACTAGTAATTTCAATATGTTGGAAATTAAGTACATCTAAGTATGCTCTGATTTTCTCAACTAAATCTGTTGGATCTTGACCAGGAACAAGACGACAATCCACCTTTGCAAAGGCTTCATTTGGTGTAACTGTCTTACTACCTTCCCCTTGATAACCTGACCATACACCACAGATGTTGAGAGTTGGCTCAAGGAAATATTTCCTCTTAATATCTAAACCTGTTAATCCTCCACGGAACTGTTCTACGCCAAAAGTTTCTTTCATCTCTTCCTCTTTTAGGTCAAAATCTTCTACTTCTTTAATTTCTTCTGCTGTTGGTTCTGGAATATTATCATAAAATCCTTTTACAAGTACCTTATCATCTCGATTTTTCAGTTGAGATAGTGACCAGACAAGTTCATATGCAGCGTTATCAACGAACTGAGTGTAACCACTGTGGATATCTCTTCCAATAGTTTTTGTTTGCATATGAAGATAGAGTATACCTTTGACACCTAGATAAATTTGCTGGATTCCTTCTTTGGTTCGATTGCCAAACTCCCAGATGATACCATCAACATTACTCATGAACTTCTTATTCTTTTTCACGAATTCTTCTAGATTGGGTGATCCTACTTCCTCTTCGCCTTCTATAAGAAACTTGATGTTAATAGGAGTTATTCCTAATATTTTGTTATATGCTTTTATGGCTTGTAGTCTGCAAATTATTTCTCCCTTATTGTCACACACCCCTCTTGCAAAGATTTTACCATCTCTGATGGTGGGTTCAAAAGGTGGAACGCCGCTTGTCGCATTGGCGATTGGCTCGCCTATTATATTCTTTGGTATCTTCGCCTTCTTGGTGGATTTCGTAATTCTCGCTGTCGTAATACTAGCGG
>JAGXNV010000195.1 GCA_019894795.1 Candidatus Heimdallarchaeota archaeon
GCGTCAGATGTGTATAAGAGACAGGTGCAAATTGCAAGGTTAAAGCTATTATTACTAGCAAACCTATTCCAGTTAGTATTTTCTTATTTTTCATAAGAGCCAATATAATCTTTTTACAGTTATATGAATAGGTTATGCTTTAATATTTTAAAGGTATCATCATTTTTACCTTTAAAGGGAAAAAGTTATAAATCACTGATACAAAACATGATTTGAAAATATACAAGTATCAACTTGAATATATTGCTAATTTATCTTAGTTGGTGGAAAAAGTGAGTGAAGAATTAGTATTAGAAGATAGAGAGATATCATTAAAGGATAAAATGAAAAAAGAAATTACAACTATACGGGGTTTAACACTAATAATCTCATTTACAGGCTTGGTTTTTCTAGCTACTTCAATATTTTTCATAGCTATTCCAACTTCTGAAGGGTTTTTCAACATCGGTGAAGTTTTTGTCTATTTAGCTGCACTGATTGGTGGACCTGTTACTGGTAGTATTGCTGGAGGGTTAGGAGCATCAATGGCTGATTTAGCCTTAGGATATGGTTACTTTGCTCCAGGAACATTTATTATCAAAGCAATCGAAGGATTTGTTGTTGGGTTACTTTACCATTATAGTTTACGTATTAAAAAGTGGATCAAAATCTTATTCATCGGAATAATGTGTGCTTTTCTAATTGGTTTTTCATCATTTCTTTTCAATAGTGATTATGAAATCGGTTTAGCTCTTTACAATGGAACAGTCTTTTCATCGATTATTCCTGGGTACTCATTCTTAATCATTTCATTGGTTCTAAGTGCTATTTTAATTTCCGTAATAGTCTTCTTAAAGGAAAAGGGTGAGATGGCTATTTCTTGTGTTACAGGTGGAGCATTTATCGTAGTTGGTTATTTCTTTTATGAAACTGTCATTCTCTCACAAACATTCTCAAAAGCAGTGGTGGAAATCCCCTTTAATATTGCACAAGTTATTTTTGGTGCAGCAATTGCTATACCCATTGTCTCGTATCTTATCGAATTGGGTGTTTTAAAATCAACATCTAAACCAGAAACAGAGAAAAAAGATAAATTAATTGAAGATTCTGAAGAAAAATTAAAATAATCGATCTTTGTGAGGCTAATGCTTAGAGTTAAGAACTTATCAGTTAGATATGAAGAATCTACTAGAAAAGCTCTTGATTCAATTAATTTTGATGTTTCTCCTGGAGAGTTTGTTATAATCGCAGGAGCTAGTGGTAGTGGTAAAAGTACTTTAGCTCAGGCATTGATTCAACTTATTCCAAATTTTGTATCAGCCAAAATTGATGGGTCTATCACTTACAAGAATAAGGAAATAATTAATCTTCCAAGAACAGAACTGCTAGAAATTTTTGGATATGTACCTCAGTACCCTAGTGATTTCACAACATCCTTGTTAGTTGAAGAAGAGATTGCTTTCACTTTGGAGAATTTAGCAATCAAAAGAGAGAAAATTATAGAAAAGCTAGAAAATAGTCTATCATTAATGGAGATTGAGCATTTAAGGCATAGATTAGTAACAGAACTTAGTTCAGGTGAATTGCAAAGAGTAGCCCTTGCCTCAGCATTAGCATTTAAACCAGCTTTACTAGTTCTAGATGAACCTATCGCACGAATTGATCCTAAAACTGAAATTAAACTAGTAAACATACTTCGTAAAATTGCTAATCAAGGACACATTGTATTAGCATTTGAACACAGACTAGACTATATCCTTGCAGAGGCAGATAGAATCATTCTTCTTGAAAAAGGGAAGATAATTGCAGATGGAAAACCTAGTACTTTCATTGATTTATTAATAAACATAGATCCTCCTGAAATATCAGAGATTGCTTATAAGAAAAACAAAACTATTATATCAATCGAAAAAGCTGTAGATATTTACAATAAAGTTTTTCCAAAAACCAACAGAAAAGAGTTTTTACCAAAAAATCAATCATCTTCTGAAGAGGATTTACTGAAGATAAGAGATTTAAGTTTCAAGTATACTAGAAGTGCTGAGTCTATCCTACAGAACATCAATATCTCAACATCAGGAAATAAGACCATTGGATTAATGGGCATAAATGGGAGTGGGAAGTCCACATTGATTAAGCTAATCTCAAGAATAAATCGACCTCAAGAAGGAGGAGTATATCTAAGGGATAAAAGAATTAAATCTATACGTAAAGCAAAAAATGATATCGCTTTAGTGCCTGAAAATGCAAAATTATTTTTAATTGGACCTACACCTCTAAAAGATTTAACAAAAATAATTGGAGTTCAAATTAAGGCTGAACAAATTTACATGGATCTGGGTTTGGTTGAACTGATGAACAAAAAATTGTATCATCTGAGTGAGGGAGAAAGAAGGTTAATTGCTATCATCAACTCCTTTTATCTTAATGATCAAGTTATAATGATAGATGAACCTACAATTGGTCTAGACAAAAAAGGGAGAGAAATCTTAGCTCATTTACTAGAGAAAGCTAAAGAGAAAAACAAAATCGTTATTATCGCTTCAAATGATCCAAGAATTATACCTAAACTAGATCGGTTAATAATCATTGAAGATCACAAGATATGTTTGGATGGTTCCCCTAGAGAAGTACTCTATGACCTTGAGGAGCAAACTGAACTTTTACCTAATCAGGTTGTTAGATTTATACAAGCTCTAGAAAAGAAATTGGGTATTTCTCTTCCACATTTTATTGATACAGATGAATTAAATGAGTATCTGAAGGAGGTTGAATAATGTCTTACATGCTAAGAAGAATATATGATGGTCTTCTATTCAAACCTGATGCACAACATATTCATCCCGTAGTAGGTTTAACAGTTCTCATACTTCAGTTCATTTACTTCATCCCTAACATCAACTCTATATTGGGGTTGTTGCTTATTTTTGTAATTCTTGAAAGTTTGCTATTTAATAATATTAGAGGTGCTTTAAGTATCCTCTGGGCACTATTCCCGGTCATTTTAGTATTGGGTGGTTTTACTTTCCTTTTTGGGGGTTGGGAAGTATTATTCCGAATATTATCTCGTTTTCTAATCGGAGCAGTAGGATTTTCCTTTTTCTTTACTTCTACTAACCCATCAGATTTTACAAGAGTTTTAGAGGGAATAAAAATCAATTCTAAAATCTCTTTGATTCCAGCTTTAACCTTAATGATGATCCCAAGAATAGCTAAAGATGCTGAGGATACATTCAATACCTTGAGATTACGTGGAGAGATAAAGGGGTTCATTTTTAATTGGCTTCCCAAGACCTTGGCAATATATGTAGCATCTGTAATCTATCGATCAGAGTTTCTTGCTCAATCACTTTACTTTAAAGGATTTGGGATTATAAAAAGAACTCACTATAGAACTGTTAATTTTAATAAAACTGATATCTTAAGAATACTGTTTTGGCTTTGTTTCTTTGTCTTCATCATAGTTTTAAATGAATTTGGGTTATTAGCTTACTTTGGGTAAATTATTCTATTTCTAGTGCCATTTCTAATTGTTTAGCTCTTTCCCTCATGATTTTCTTTTTTGAGAGATCATAGAAACTTGCCATTAAAATGATACCAATAACAAAACAAATTATTGGTACAACCACGATAAGTAGCTTAATTCCAATAATTGCAGCTTCAGTTTGTTTGTATGCATTTGCATTGTAACCTGTCAAACCAAGAATCAAAGAAATCAATGATGCTTCCAAAATCATTGCAATTCGTACAGCGAACCCATAAAAACCAAAGAAAATACCTTCCCTGTTCTTACCAAATTTGTGATAGTCATCATCGATGATTTCTCCAATCAGAACCTCTGGAATGAGCATCAATCCAGCTAAAGGAGCACCAATTATTCCCATAATGACTATAGTGCTTAAATCACTATTAAAGAAGAACAAGGGTATTAGCAAAAATGAAAAAAGTACAGCACTAGTAATAAACACAACTTTTGGTCCCCTTTTAAATGACACTCTTGCCCAAACAATGAAGAAAATTGCAGTGGTTACTACTCCAGCCCCATAGATGTAGCTTTCGAATTTTGCAGGTTGATTTAGTATCCATTTATTATAATAAGGAACCATGGCTAGAAGAGTCAAATAAGCTATATTTGCAAAACAAAAAGCAAACAATACGGCAATATAATTCTTATTTTTAAGAACTTCTTTCAATTCAGATAAGTATGAGCCACTTTGAGGTTTAATGTTTTTCATTATTTCTTTATCTCTACATCCATATATAGATAAAATAAAACCTAATAGAACAAAACCTGCTATTAATAAAATGGCTTTACGATAGGATTCAAGATTGTTGTATTCAAAAATCAACGGGCTAATTACAACTGATATTATTACACCTATGACAGCTATCAGTTGTCTCAATGTAGCAACAAGGTTTCTCTCTTTTGTTGTTTTAAATTTCTCCGCATACAATGTCTGCCAGTTAAGAATAACAATTGTGTATAAAGTATCAAAGATAAGTAGAGTTGTAATCAAATATAGAAAAATCTTTACCTGATTTTGACTTTCAACTAAGGATATTGGTATAAGCCAAATAGCTACAAAAGCTATTGTTAGAGGTATGAATCCAAATAATATATAGGGAAATCTCCTTCCAAATCTAGTACGCGTTTTATCTGATAACCAGCCAAATAATGGATCATTAACTGCATTCCATATCGCATAGATGGTCATAACAATCGGAATATAAATAATGTTTAGTTTCACTTCATCAGTATAAAAATTGTAAATTCTCGTATTAAAGAAATTAATGAGTATAGCAGCTGAAATTGCTAATGAAGCATATGATAGAATGTTGAAAGTTCGTTTTTTTTTATCTGATTGCAAACCAATACAAAAAATCTTCAGTATTATAAAAAGGTTTAATCATTAATGAAGAAAGCTGCTACTTCCTTAACAGCTTTTAGAATCTCTTCAGAAACTTCACCCAAGAAAGTTAAATCCTTTACTTGGGCTCCGATAAGCTGAAATTTCTTATCTTTCATTTCAATAATGTTTTTTATTTGTTCATAAGGGATAGTATGAGTTGATATTTGTGTTATTTTTGTATCAAAATCATCTTTTACGATGATTTCACCTGGTTTGCCATGGAAATCAACAGCATCAATGAGAAAAACATGTTGTACTTGCTTATTTTCAACCAAATCGAATAGAAAAACAGACAGATCGTTATCTAACTCAGAAAAAACCTTTTCTGGGTATTTTTCTTTAAGTTTTTCACCTACCAATAAACCAAAAGAATCATCAGCTCTATATATATTACCTAAACAAAT
>JAGXNV010000196.1 GCA_019894795.1 Candidatus Heimdallarchaeota archaeon
AATAGTGTTGGATATATTGAACAAGTAAAAACAATCTCATATAATGCTGCTTCAACACCTATTATTCGTTCTCATGTTGCAACTGTTGACATTTCTTCACCATCCTCGGTTTCTATGAGCGAATCTTTTGTTGTAGAGAACCTTGACATAACTCCGATTAGTTCAGTTGGCCTCTGGTTGAATCACTCTCTTAGTACTTTAGTTATCGAAGATGCCGAGGGAAGTTTAATATATAATTGGCAACCTATTACCAATACTACAAACTTGGTTACAGTCAATTTTCGTTACGAAATCGAGCAGAATGAAACTTCAAGTTTTATTGTAAAGTACGAAATTATCACTCCCTTGACCTTAACTGAATCAGATCCGTCATTTTACTATTTTGAGTTCTTCTCAACAATTACTCATTTTACACTGTCTCACACTTTCTCAATAATCCTTCCTGAAAAGAGTTTTATCCATGAGTCAAATGAAGGATTATCCCCTTTCTATCCTATCAACGCAACTCAAATTTTGATTAAGAATAGAATAATTGTATCTTGGATGATTACCAATTTATCCAGTTCTTCTAATCCTTTCTTCATAGTTCGTTTCGATGAACCAATAATTGCAGAACCAGAATCAAGTTTTCTTACCTCAAACTATAGTTTATTTATTTTTGGTATAATAGCAGGTATTTTTCTTGGTATAGCAAGTACAACTTGGTTAATTCGCTATAGAGAAAAGCAAGCAATTCAAAAACTGGGTAGAGTTCTTCTGAATGAAAATCAAAAAGCTCTAATTAAGATAATTTATGATAAGAAAGGTAAAATATCGCAGAGAGATTTATGTGAAATCACTGGTTACTCAAAATCTAAAATCTCTCGAAACCTAGTTCCTTTAGAAGAAAGAGGCTTAATAAAAAGAGAGCGATGGGGAAGAACCTACGTTGTTTATCTGACTGATGATGGTCGTACAGTAATTGAGTGAAACGTTGCACAACGTTGCAAATCAATCGTTTTTGGTCATGCAACCAAGTAATTTGCAATATCTCATATATGTTTGCTACTTATGTTAAAATGATAAAATGATTTCAAAAACAAAAATAGCTATGATAGCTTTGATTGGAGTTTTCTTTGTTGCTACTATATCCACAGCTGTTGCTGTTCCTACACCTGATGTAGGAGCTGAAAACAGAGAAGGATCAGTATTCATAGAAACTCCAGATATACGAGTGAAAATGCTTTCTGGAAAACCTGATATCTTTTTCTGGATAGGCAGTGCAGATGAAAATGGAAGAAATACAATGATTTTCCATGTAAGTTTTCACTATATTACTGAACTATTTGGTGATGACCTTGCAATAGATTCAAGAGATGAATTTGGCGGAAAAATCTACAATTTAGCTTCTGATCAAATAACCTGGGAATTGAACATTGTCAATACTACAAATGAAATAACTGTCACACAAACTTCTTCAGAACTTGACAATGGAGCAACACTTACTTTTGTGTATAATGTGTACTTAGAGGACAAAACTGTTACACAAACTCTAAACGATACAACCTATACTTATGAAGTTAAAGCTCTAAAAGAAGTTAAATTTGATATTATTATCGAAGGTTGGACTTTTAGTGAAGGCGTAGTAGGTTTAGCTCTTCATGCTAAGATTCACGAAAATCGATATAGACATAGAGTACAAAATGGTGACAGAGTTAATGTACCAGAAGAATATCAATATGCAAACATGACTGATTCAGCAAATGCTACTGACAGAACAGCTGATCCTAATAGAGATGGAATAGGTTTTTATGATGATGATGATCTTAAAGCTTATTTCGCATGGTCTCCTGAAGCTGATGTCTTTGATGAGAATGGTACTTACGTAGATACAGTAGGTGTTACTGCTACTTCAACAAGCTTTGGTCAAGATCCAACATTTGGGACAGGTCGAGCTTTTGGAAGAGAGTTCATCAATCTATTTCTTGTCTATCCAAACTACGGTGATGGGCTAAAATTAGTTCATGATCCAGTTTTAGGTATTGATGATAGTAATGCAGTCAGTGTTTCGTTATATGCACTCTTAGCCCTACCTGTTTTAGCGATTGCAGCTTTAGCAATAAACAGAAAGAGAAAATAGAACCCCCTTCTTATTCTCTTTTTCTTTTTTTTTAATTCATTTTTTACTTTCGAAATAATAACAAAATTATATATAATGTATTAGGAAATGCTAATACATGAGCATATTTAGGAAAAGAATTTTCATCTCTAATTTGATACTTCTTCTTCTTCTTCTTTCTTCACTTGGTACAATATTAAACTCAGAAGTATCAGCTGATAGTATATCTTATGATCCTTGGAATTTTATTGCTATGGGCGATGGAAGGAATTGGGAAGAAAATATAACTAACCCTGTCAGGAAAAGCATCATAGAAAATGTGGTTACAAATAATCCAAATATGGAGTTTATTCTACATACAGGTGATATGGTGCAAAGTGGAGGCGAGCAAGATGATTGGGATAAATATTATGAAGATATTGAATTAGCTACTCAGAACAATGTTACCTTCTATTATGCTATAGGGAACCATGAAACATATACATACAGTTTGGAAGACGGGTCTTATGGTCCCCAAGAATGGAACTTTTCCACCTATATGGCAAATGTTGAAATGCCTGGAAATGAAAGATACTATAGTTTTGACCATAACCAAGTTCACTTTATAGTGATAAATACAGAAGAATTCTGGACTTCTGGATCTTTAGAACTAACCACAGAACAAGAAAATTGGATAATAAATGATCTTTCTTCTAATCAAGATGCAAATTTGACAATCGTTATGTGTCATAGACCTTTCTACTCAATACGCAGTGAATCACGAGCAGATGATGCCTTAGCAATACGAACGATTTTAGAACCAATTTTCATTGAGTATGGTGTAGATATAGTATTTTCAGGTCATGATCACTATTATCTTAGAACAACAAGACAAGGAATAACTCACTTTACAACAGGTGGTGCAGGAGCTCCTCTTTACACACCTGCGGCTACCAGTTATGCAATAGAAGGAGATGCATATTTCGCAGAGTTTAATTACATTAATGTCACAGTAACAAATGAAGAAATTGTGTTTAAAACATTAGTATTTTCTGAGGACTTCCAAACAGTTACTATGGAAGATACTTTCACAATCTCATTACTTCCTGAGGAAGAACCAACCAAAACCTCTTTTTCTCTGTTATATGTTTTATCAGTATTTACAATTCTTGTTGTTGTTAGACGCAAACTCAAACAATAACAATCTTCTTTCTCTTATCTTTCTAATAGTTGCAGTAGTGTTTCTCAGAAAAAAGGCGTGACATCTTAACACATTTCCTTGAATTGTTTTTTTGTTAAGATAAACTTAGCAGAACAAAAAGTGATTAATATGAAAAATAGTAAAATGTTACTTCAAACTGTTTCTGCTGCATTAATCTTTTTCATTTTTTTTACTCAATTCCAAGTATATGCATATGGAGCAGAAGATGTATTTAATGAGGATTTTGATGCAGAGATAATAGGAAGGATGATAAGTGCTCATCTTCCTACAATTACTGTTAGTGTCTTTACTGAAGAAGGTACAGTTTTTGAAAAAGGATATGGCGAACAATCTAGCCTAGATACAATATTTCCATTGTATTCCCTAAATAAACCATTGTTAGCTTTAGCTATACTTAAACTACAAGAAGAAAATTTAATTGATTTAGAAGAAGATGTTAATTCTTACTTGTCTTAAGATTTACGAAATCCTAAGTACCCTACTGTTCCGATAAAGATAAAGTATCTACTATCCCATCGGTCTAGTATTAATGATTATGGAAATAATTCGGCTTATTTAGATAATCTTCAGAATAACAATATATCATATCCAGAATACCTAAATGAAATGCTAAATGAAAATGGGACGCTTTATGCAGAAGACTTATGGAATAATTATGCTACCGAATCAGAATATAATTCAAATAATTGCACAATAACCTTTAATCTAATTGCAGGAAGTAATTCTTATGGTTTATATCTAAGGGATGGAAACCAGACTCTGATCCATCATAATGCATTTTTTGATAATTTTCTAACAGGAACGTCTCAAGGATATGATTCTACATTCTATTCATTGTGGTATGATATTCTTGCAATGGAAGGAAATTACTGGTCTAATTATCTTGTAGGTAATTACTCTATCGATGGTCTAAGTGGTTCACATGACGTATATCCTCTCCTAAGTAATCCTCTCTCATAGGGTAAAAATGCTTTTTCATTTCTTCTATTTATATACTTATAAAAATACTAATTTCAAACTTTTAGAATGCGTTTTAGGCAAGTTTTTTATATAACTCCCTTTCTGATTGCTTAACATTCTATCTATTAAATCTATAAGGTGTTTAATATAACTCAGTGTTACAATGGAGTCAATATCGGATCAGTTTCTGTTAATTTTGTGAATATTGATGATGAAAACAATATCAACATAATTAAGAGACCTCATCTCGGTAACCCTAGTGAAGTACTTGATGAAATTTTAGCAGAAAACAAATCCCTTAAAGAGTGCTTTTATAAAGTTAGTGGCTCTTTTGGAGACGTTTCAGAGGTTGTTGCAGTTGAACGAGGTATCAGTTCATTTGATGAAAAATTCAGTGTTGTTCTTTCTTTAGGAGGCGAAGCTTTTGTTCTATATATCTTGGATGTAGACGGACATATAGTTAATGTTCTCTCCCACGATAAATGCGCAGCTGGTAGTGGAGAATTTTTTATCCAGCAAATTGATAGATTGAATATTACTCTTCCTGAAGCTATCATCCTTGCGGGTAAAGGGAAGAAAATAGAAATAGCTTCTCGATGTTCTGTTCATTGTAAATCAGATATTACTCATAAATTGAACCGAGGTGAAACCTCAGTTGAAGATGTTCTTGCATCTGTTCTTTCAAGCATGGCTAGCAAAATCAAGGGATTGTTGTTTCAATCTAGAGTTGATGTAAAACGTCTTTTACTCATAGGTGGAGTAGCACTTAATGATGCTTTTGTGAAAATTCTTAGAGAACAACTGGAAGATGTCGAAGTAGTTGTTAAAGATGTTAGCTCAGTTTTTGAGGCTTATGGGTCTGCACTTTTGGAAAAAGATTCACCTAAACAAACAGAGCTAATATTAAACACGAGCAAAAGTTTTTCCACATTACCATCATTGGAACAATTCAGAGACCAGGTGACAATAATCCCTCCTGTTGAACACAAAAAGGATTTTGCTGAAAATACTCCCTTCATCTTGGGAG
>JAGXNV010000197.1 GCA_019894795.1 Candidatus Heimdallarchaeota archaeon
AGCGAACATGGGCATTCTAAGGGTTGATCACCCCGACATTCTCGAATTTATCTCTTGCAAAGAAGATCAAACCAAACTGACCAATTTCAACATATCTGTTGCAATTACAGATGTTTTCATGAAAGCAGTTGAAGAAAATACTGATTATGAACTAGTTAATCCTAGAAATAATAAAGTAGTAGGGATGTTGAACGCAAGAAGCGTATTTGATAAGATAGTTGAGCTAGCTTGGAAAAATGGCGAACCAGGAATGGTTTTCATTGATAGAATAAATGAAGATAACCCAACACCAGCAGTAGGGAAAATAGAAAGCACTAATCCATGTGTAACAGGGGACACATTAGTTTCTACAGAGAAAGGTTTACTCAGGATGGAAAAACTTGTTGAACAATATTCTGAAGGTGGTATTGCCATTGCTACGGATAATCGTGTTCCAGTTCAAGTGCCTAATGGTGATGGGACAGTCTCTTTGATGGAAACAAAGCAGCAAGGTGTTTCCTTAAGACCTATCACACGTGCATTTACAACAGGTATAAAGGATGTTTACAAACTTACTACCAAATCTGGTTATGAGCTGAAAGCAACTTCAGATCATAGAATGATTACAAATGACGGTTGGATAGAGTTAAAAAATCTTGATCCCTCCAAACACAAAATCCTTCTTCAATCAGGTGAAGGAAAATTCAATTCTTCTTATGATTTGCCCTTTGAAGTAAAAAATAATTTCACTGGGAAGAATGGTAGGAAATACTCTTTCAACTTACCAGCAAAATGGTCTAAAGAACTAGGACAGGTTTTAGGTTGGTTAATTGGGGATGGATGGTTACGTGCAGGAGATAAAAACTGTCGTGTTGGTTTTACTTTTGGAGAAAGAGACAAAAACATTATGGAATATCTCAAACCGACCATAAACAATTGGTATGGTACTGAAATCCAAGAGATTATGAGGAAGAATAATATTTACCATCTCTCTTATCATTCCAAATACTTTGTAGACTTCTTCAGAAAACTTGGCGTGAAACCAGTTAAAGCTGATAAGAAAATTGTTCCTGAATCACTATTTACCGCACCCAAAGAAGCTGTAATAGGTTTTCTTCAAGGACTGTTCAGTGCAGATGGTACAGTAGGTATAAATGAAAAGAACAATACTAATTACATACGATTGAGTTCTAAATCAGAACAATTGCTAAAAGAAATTCAGATAATCCTTGCAAATTTGAACCTAAAATCCATCATTTATAACAGAAGTAGATCTCCACGAAAGAAGATTTTCAAATATGAAGCTAAAAATGGAACAACTCGCTATTATGATACTGATGGTATTCTCTATGAACTACACTTATGTCGTATTTCAATCTCAAAATTCCTCAAAGAAATAGACTTTCTTTGCAAAATTCATAGTGAAAAAACAAATATTTTGAGAAAGCAAAGATTCCTTGATTCTAATTTTTATGAAGAAATAAAAAGCATTAGAAAAATAGGTAAGGAAAGAGTGTATGATTTAACGGAACCAAAAACCTTAACCTTCATTACAGGCGCTCTAGTCAGCGTTGACTGTGGTGAACAGCCTCTTTTGTCCTATGAGAGCTGCAATCTTGGTTCTATTAATCTCCTTAACCATGTTGCTGATTCTGAAATTGACTGGTCTTTATTAGAGGATACTATCCGTTCTTCTGTTCGTTTTCTTGATAATGTTATTGATAAAAACCAATACATTCTTCCTGAAATTGAAAAAATGACCAAATCCAATCGTAAGATCGGTTTAGGTATCATGGGTTTTGCTGATCTCCTTGTTTCTATTGGTGTTCCTTACAATTCCAAGAAAGCTTTTGAGACAGCTGAGAAGGTTATGTCCTTTATCCAAGAGAAAGCTCGAGATGAATCATCTAAGCTTGGTAAAGAAAGAGGAAACTTTCCCAATTTTGAGAAAAGTATTTTCAAAGAAAAATATAAATACATGCGAAATGCTACAACGACAACTATTGCTCCAACTGGGACTATTTCTTTAATTGCTGGTTGTTCAAGCGGTATCGAACCTTATTATGCTATCGCTTTTACTCGCAATGTTCTAAATGGAAAGAAGTTGTTTGATGTTAACCCTCTCTTTGAAGAAAAGTTGAAGGAAAAGGAGATCCATTCTGAAGAGCTTCTAGAATTAGTAGCTAATACAAACACTATCCAAGAACTAGAAGAAATACCTAAGAAGATAAGACAATTGTTTGTCACAACACACGACATTACTTACACTGATCACATCGAAATGCAAGCTTCATTTCAGAAATATGTAGACAATGCTACTTCGAAAACTATTAATTTCTCTTCCTCGGCAACTAAAGAAGATATAGCTGAATCCTATTTGTTTGCATATAAGAAGGGTTGTAAAGGAATAACTGTCTATCGAGATGGTTCTAGAAAATATCAAGTTTTATCAACAAAGAAAACTGAAACAAAAGACAAAATCGAGGAGCAGATTAGATTCATAGAAAAAGTTGAACCTCGAGAAAGACCGGAAGTAACAGTTGGACAGACCCATAAGATTAGGGCAGGCTGTGGTAATCTTTATGTTACAATAAATAGAGATGATGAGGGTGTATGCGAGGTTTTTGTTCAAGTAGGAAAAAGTGGTGGATGTATCGCAAGTCAAAGTGAAGCGGTCGGTCGTTTAATCTCTCTTTCTCTCAGATCTGGTGTAAAGCTTGAATCAGTTGTTGATCACTTAGCTGGTATTAGATGTCCAAGCCCTAATTTCTATCAAGGAAGAACTGTTCTTTCATGTGCTGATGGAATATCTCAAGTTTTAGAAAGTTATACGAATGGAAAAAACGTTAATAGACAAAATGGTGTAATTGCCTGTCCCGACTGTGGTGGTATGTTAGAACTTGCTGAAGGATGCTCTACTTGCAGGCAGTGTGGCTATAGTAAATGTGATTAAAGTCAGATTTTACCTTCCTTATTTTGGAAGATAAGCAAGAAGTATGTTAAACACAAGATTTTTTTGTATCAAAGTTACATTCTCCTTAATGATAATTTGGTTTGACACTGTTACTGCTAAAGAACCTTTGTTATTTAACGCAATAGCTCTTGAACTTGAAAAAGAAGGTCATGAGGTATTATTCACTTGTAGAGATTATGATTATGTTGTAAGTTTATTCGACCTACTTCAGAGAGATGTAGAAATGTTTGGGGAGCATGGAGGAGGTTCACTCTTTGGAAAGCTAATGGCTGGTAACAAGAGAATAGAATTACTTGCGAAGTATATTCACAATCTAGATGCAAAACCCGATTACCATATTTCATTTTCAAGTCCTGAATCAACACGAGTAGCCTTCGGACTTGGAATACCTACAATTACGATTAACGATTCACCTCACGCTAAAGCTGTAGGAAAACTTACCGTTCCTCTTTCAAAATATTTAGTCTATAGTTCGAGTATACCTAAAGAAAAATGGTTATCTTTAGGGGCGCTGGAGGAACAATTACAACCTTATGATGGAATTGATGAAGTAGCTTGGCTTACAAATTTCAAACCTAATCCGGATGTTTTAGATCAGCTCTCCCTTACAGAGGGTGACCATTTCATAGTAGCCAGACCTGAAGAAAGTAGCGCAGCTTACATGCTGGAACTAGGAATTGAAGGACTCACCTATCTTGATTCAATCTTAGAAGAGATCTTCAAAGAATATGAAGGAAAAGTTGTGATGTTTCCTAGATATGAAACACAAAGAGAAGCTTTGGAAAAGAAATTTGGTGATAAACTAATCATTCCACCTAAAGCTGTTGATACATTATCTCTCTATTATTATTCTGATCTCTGCATTACTGGAGGAGCTACAATGTCTAGAGAAGCTGCAGCAATAGGAACACCTTCTATCTCATTCTACCCTCAACCTCTAGACGTGTTGGAATATATCGCTTCTATTGGTATACCCTTATACAATGAATACACAATAGATCATGCAATTGAAAGAGCTAAAATACTAATCAGAAATTCAGCTGAGAAGAGTTCTATTCGGCAAAAAACAAAACAAATTCTACAAGAACTAGAATCCCCAGTAGAAAAAATAATGAATTTGTTATGATTTCTCTATCAAGATTTCGCATGTTTTTACGCAAAGGTTTAACTTTGAAACAATTAATTGATTACTGAATATAGATGAATTTTACCTCTGAGAAACTTAAGAAAATCAAACCAAGTGGAATAAGGGAACTTTTTTCCAAGTCTCAAGGAATAGAAAATGTTATCTCTCTTGGAATAGGTGCTCCTGATATCCATGCACCTGATAAATTAAAGGAAGCTCTGAAACAAGCTGTGGATGATAATTTCAATAACTATGACCAAACCCCCGGATATCTAGGCTTAAGGGAAGCAATAACCAAGAAGTATAGAGTCGATTATGGTGTTGACTATTGTTCTACTAATGGTACTATTGTGGTTTGTGGTGGGGTTCAATTGATCTACATAGCCCTTCAAACTTATCTTTCAAATGGTGATGAAGTTTTAGTTCAAGATCCATGTTTTCTGACTTATCCCCAACAAGTCACTCTAGCTGGAGGTAAAACTATCTGGATGCCTTCCACTGATAATTTTGAAATAGACATTGAAAAGACAAAAGAATTAGTTACAGATAAAACAAAGGTCCTCATACTAAACTTTCCTTCCAATCCAACAGGAGCTGTCATGAGTAGAGAAGAATTAAAAGCAATGGTTGATATTGCAGTGGATAATAATCTACTAATTCTTAGTGATGAAGTGTATGAATATTATACATATGATAATGCCAAACACGTTCATGTAGGTTCCATCGATGGAGCTTACGACAGAACAATCACAGTTAACTCTTTTTCCAAAACATATGCAGTACCCGGTTGGAGGATGGGATATGGAGTAACAACACCTGAACTGATGAAGCCTATACTAGATTATCATTCATTTGTGGTAGCAAATGCGACAACACCAACTCAAGTTGCTTTGGCAAATTTCATGCATACCCCTGAAGCGGTTAAATTCAAGAAAGATGTTAAAGGAATCTTTCAGAAGAGAAGAGATGTAATAGTAGATGGGTTAAATTCTATAGGCGGTATTAAGTGTCAGAAGCCTGTAGGTTCTTTCTATTGTTATCCTGATATATCTCAGACGAAATACTCAGATGGTGAAAGTTTTTCAACAAAAGCATTTTTGATCATTTGAGTTCTTTCATCCCTGTCTCTTATACACATCTGACG
>JAGXNV010000019.1 GCA_019894795.1 Candidatus Heimdallarchaeota archaeon
GATTATGTGGAATCAGCCGAGACATACGAGGCGCAGACAATCACTGCTTTACAAGAGCTATTCTTAACTCTAAAGATAAATCGGATAGAGCTGTATAAGCTTCTTCCAATTCATAATATAAGCCTTCCAGGTTGCCATCTTTTAATTGTTCGAGATAATTAGGAAACTCAAATTCTATCTCATTCATCAAGTCAATGAGGTTATTTTCTTCTGAAAGAAGATGGTAGTCTGAGGATGGCTTTTTTGAAATTACATTCTTTGTTTCACTAATGTTTTGTAGAACATTGATTGCGTGTTCTTGAATTTTCTTTATCCTTGTAACTGGATCATATGTTTGTCTTTTTTCAACTGAATGACGAATTTCATCTGAAAGTATAGTATCATGTATCTTCTCTAACAATTTTTCATGATTTGGATTTTCGCATGTGGTTTTTAGAAGAAATACGAAAGACGAACTAATTAATACAGGAACATTCTCCAGTTCGCAGAATTTTACTAGTTGTAAATCGCTTGAAACAACTACGCCATTTACATTTTTTGCTGCAAGGATGTTAGAAAGATCGTTCATTTGTGGTGATTGCGATGAATTTTTTCCAATATTTTCTTTGTATTTACGAATATCTTTTATGAACACTTTCTCAATTTTCACTGGAGGTTTGATTCTTCTTCGTAAATACCATCTTATTTCTTGTAGAATGAAGTTTGTTACATGTAGTTTTACTCCCATATCTGCAACAATTTTAAGAAAGATATTGAAATCTGATGGATTTTTCTCGAATCCACTAATAAAGAAGTTAGTATCTAAAATATATTTTTTATCAGAATTGAGTGAGAAAGTCACATGGATACTCTCTTATTACTTCTTTTTCTCCAAATAAAATAGACTAAAAGAACATAAAAAACTATCTGCACAACATTTGAGTAGCTTGTTGGTTCAGTTTCTTGATAGAATGAAGGTCTAGTAAGGTTATGAATATTAGATTCTATGAAATACTCAAAGTAATAATTTTTTCCCTTAGAAGTTTCTTCAGGATCATAATAGGAATGAAAATGTTCTTGATAGAACGTAGAAAAGCTTTCCAATATTCCTTCATTACTATATGCGAGCCAGCCACTAGTGTTAAGATTTATCTCATTGACAAAAACTCTAGGGATTACATTCTGGGTGTTATTGCTCTGATAGCTGAATGATAGATTCCAAATGAGGTGGTGATGCTCTTCTATTTCCATATATTCGATATCAAGTTTAGCTCTCTCGATTGTGTAAAGCGTATCAGTAACTCCTAGTAATTTGAATTGATATCCGTTTAAAGTCTCTTCTAGTTGATTCCAGAGTCCTTGAATTAAAACTACTGATCCCTCAAATCTTTCCCAAATGGGTAGAAAAACTGGTGGCATTAAAGAGATCCATGAATTGTGAATTGGTGAATTTGTTGTATAAATTCTATTAATGCTGTCATAAACACGCAAACTCCAATCAAAATCCAACCCTGATTCGGTAAGCATGTATTGAAGTCCAATTGTTTGATTCAAATGATTCACCCAATATGCCCAATTACTTAGTTGATCTTGCGTAGAACTCTGATAAGTGTATAACTCATATTCTGCTCTACTGTTATTTATGAAATATTCTACAATATTCTCCTTGATTGGAGAATATATTTCTTCATAATTTTTTAATGAAAAAATTAAAGTTGTAGATTCATTTCCTGAAGATAGATGAGTTGAAAACGACTTGAGAACCCCACTTTCTTTATTCCATGAAGCTTTGATAGAAACTGCGGGATCGAGATTTGCTTCAAGCGAGAGAGTAAAATCATCATATCCTTGATTAAAAACATTAACAGAGAAAGAAGGATCTAAGATTAATGTGGCGAATTCAGCCTCAAATCTATTGTAATCGTAATCTAAGATGATCGGCAAAAAATCAAAGATATCTATATCCGTAAGCATATTGCCAAAATTGGGTCTAGTTATATTTGTGAATATTTTAGGAACAATTATACTAGTACCAGCTGGCAATATTGCATTTATTATTTGTTCTCCCATAGATTGGAAATTAAAAGGTATCATATCCAATAGTACTTCACTAGTTGTGTCAAGTTCTACCTCTAAAGCTTCATTGAGTATGATATAAGTTTCAATTGTAAAGACTGTTACATCCATAGAAACAAATTTGTCTCTTTCGATGAGATATATATCTTGTAGTTGCGTTTTTCTATCTTTCAAAATAACATGTAGTTCTGCATTAGAGAGCGAACCTTTGATATTGAATCCCAAATTTGTAAACAGGCTTTGTACGTTCTCTCCTTGAACAATATCATATTTCAGCAAGTAGCCTTTTTCATCAAAACTTGCACTTCGGAAGTCAACATTGAATTCAGCGTTAACAATAGATATGATTGGTGTTAAAAGGGAAATGAGTATAATAATTGAAATTAGTTTATTTTTCATCATTCTTTTCATCTTTTCCTTTGTCATTCTTTTTCTTCTTTCTCTTGAAAATGTTAATGCTAACAGTTATTGCAATTGCAGGAGGAACAATGAAGAGTCTAGATACAAAGACATCAATGAGAATACCTATACCTAAACCTAATCCAATTTGCTGCATATTTATGGATGAAGTAAATACTAATGTCAAATAGGTGGCTGCCATAACAATTCCAGCTACTGAAATATTATTCATTGTCTGATCAACAGCATCAACTATATTCTTCTTGGTATCTTTATCCTTTTCATTTAAGTCATTAAAAATACCAAGGAAGAGAACATCAAAATCCAATCCAAGTGCAGTTAAAATTGTATAAAGGAGTAATGGAACTATCCAATATATCGCTCCTCCCAAGAAGAAGTAACTGATGACTCCTAAAATTCCTAAACTTATTCCTAAAGAAATTAATATTGTTATCAAAACTCTAAGTGCCATGAAGAAATTCTTCATGAAGATGAATAGAAGCACAAATATTGCTGTTGATGCAATACCAAGAATAAGAACAAAGTCTTCTGTTATTCCGACTTTGGAGTCATAAAGAATTGGTGCAAAGCCCGTTAGATAAATATTCCAATCTTCAATTCCATTTTCTATTTTTTGTTCCTTAATAAGCTCCCTTGCATATTCAATTTGAACATCAAGCCTTTTATCCCCTTCTTCGAATTTAGAACCAAGAATTACTGTTCCTAGTATTGCTTCAGGAAGAACAAAATTTTTCATTAGAATTTGGATTTCCTCAGTCAAAAAATAAGAACTATTTTCAATACTTGTTGTATAAGGTTCACCTAACGGGTGACTCAACCCCATAACACGAGAAAAATCGATTTCCGAAAGTACCGTTTCCACCAACTCAAGAACAAGATTGATGGATTCATAATTGAGAGTTAGATCTTCTTGGATGAAGCTTTCATTCTCAGGAGTTTGGAATAAAATTATTATCTGACTAGTAAATTCCGCTCCCATATAATAATTCAAGGCATCTAAGCCTTGCCTACTTTGATATGATTGAGGAGCTGTGGAAATCTGAGCGTAATCGGTTGGAATCAATAGAAAAACCCCTGTACCTACTATAGCTAGAACAAGTGCAATAGCAAAAACCTTCCCTGGATTCCTAACTGCTTTTTTTACGCCACTAATAACTGAAAACTTCGGTTTTTTGATTTTCCTTATAGGAATCTTCCATTTAGTCAATATTTTTGGATTAATTAGAAGCAAGATAGCGGGTATTACTGTAAGAGAAACAACCATACTTACGAAGAAACCAATTGCTCCACCAAAACCCATCCCTGTCATTATAGAGTACCTACTCAAAATAAAAGAACCAAACCCTACAGTTAGTGAGATAGAGGAAATTACTATGCTCTTTGAGGTTCTCTTTAGAGTTTTTTTCAATGCTTCCAAGCGATTTTTCCCTTGTTTAATATGAATCAAATAGTCTCCCATAAGAAAAACACAATAATCTGTAGAAGCTCCCAATACACTGACACTAAGCAGAAGTAAACTCGTACTTGAAAGCCCCCCTACCATATTTCCAACTAGAATAAATAATAATCTGGAGATACTGAATGCTATTGCTAACACAAAAATCTGAATAAGTGGTAAAATTGGGGATCTATACACGAGAATCAAAATAACTATTATAGTAATAATGATAATAATATCTGTTTTTTGAAGTTGTAATAAATAATCCAAGGATAATTCAATTATGAAAAGATTTATGCCTGTAACAAATAGCTTTAGGTCACTATAATTTTCTTGTAAAACCTCCATGAACTCTAATAGTTCATAATATGCTTCTTTCCCTATCTCATTTCTATGGCTTAGAGACATTCTGAACGTGATAAATGTTGTATCGATAACCGTAGAATCATTTTTGTAATTTGTATATTGTTTCAAATACGTTTCAACTATTCCTAAGGAAATTGGAGGTATGACCACCTCTCTTTTTAGAACATCCATTAGATATTTATTCTTAGCTTCAACAAATCCTTCAATATCTCCATTATCGTATACTTCTCGAACGAATTCAACACTAAACGTATCCGATGTGTTAAACAGAAACTTAGTTATCTGTTGGAAAATGTAATCATTATCCTCCCACATTGTTTCATTGAAATCTTCAGAAATAGCTTTCAGAAGCTGAAAATATCTTTCATCATCAATATAGGATTCAAATAGAGTTGAATTGGCAATAACAATTTCCTTACACAGATTTAATACATCTGCAGACGATACAGGAAGAGATACATTTGCTGATACCTTAAAGCTTTCAGCAAGTAGATCGAAGAAAGCATATGAATTCAACAAATATCTTGATTCATTATATGTATCTAGCAGAGATTCTAAATAATTCTTCGTTAATGTTACAGTAGTATCTGTTGCAATATTAACATCAGTTGATAAGTTATATCTATCAAGCCAAATGGAAGAGAAATGATCAATTCCACCCCAAACATAATGAACAGAGGCAAAAGAAAGTTGTGTCGCAAACCATTGTAAACTGAAGATTGTTCTTAACATATTATCTGCATCATCAAATAGAGATGAGTAAGGTAATTTTGATGATAGATATGGTCCGATTTTTGGATTACTAGTTATATCATTTATTATCTGCGTGATAGTTCCTCTCATTTCATCTGACAATATCGTTCCATTGGGATTATGGATTATTATCTGAAAACTACTATTATCTTCGCTAAATTGACCAATGATATCTGCTCCTTGATCGGCTTCCTTAATATCTCCACTGGAAATAAGACTATTACTCTCATCAGCAACAAACTCGTTTATATTTAAAACTTTGTTCAGATTAATTGAAACAATTAGAACCCAGAAGATAAGTATGCAAAGTGAAACCATTCTATAGTTCTTTTTTATTTTATCTAAAAGTTTCAAATTAATCTACTCTTATTTTTGCTTCATAGTTTATAATATTATTTGTGAAGATTCAAAACTTACCGAGTAGTTTTTAAGTGACTAAAAAATTTAATTTCAAAGAAAGATTAACAGATAGATTGGGATTATTTCTTGGGAAAGTTTTCCATAAAAATACTTATCATTAAGGGGTAAATATGAAAAGAGATAGCAAAGAGAAAGAATCTGAAGAAGAAAAACAGGTTAATTCTTTCGCGTATGACGAACGTATAAAGAAATTAGCAAATCAACCATCGGAGCACTCAGCTATCATACTGGCCATGGAACTGATGGTTGAAAATTTACAAACAAATATTCAACATCTGACTGAACATTATGAGTATGTTCAACAAGTTAGAGACAGATTATTATCCGATATCCAAAATAACAAAAGGATCTATATTCTTGCCAGTGGTCGAAGTGCTATGGTTGGACAGATGTTCCAAACTCGTCTAGAGCATTTTGGGGTGGAATGTCGATTTATATCCAATACCATGTCAGTTCCAAGATTAAAAGAAGAGGATAGTATTATAGTAGTAAGCGGTTCAGGAACAACTCCAATTGTTAAAGCGATGTTGGAAACCTATTTAATATACAACCCATTTGTAATTGTTCTCACAAGCTATCCCCAAAGTTTAATCGGGAGACTTGGAGATGTAACTGTCAAATTAAAAGGTCGAACAAAATCCGATTTGAATAGAAGAAGTAGGGGGTTAGATAGTACTCTAGCTCCAGAAGGAACAGCTTTTGAACAAGTAGCATTAGCATTCCTCGATGGGATAATTGCAGAATTAGCAGTTTCTCTTCATAGAGATGAAAAGAGTCTCTCTGCGCTTCATAACCAAGGAGTTTAACAGAAACTCATAAAAATCGTATTTCTCTTTTATTATTTTGGAAAATTCTTGTTGAAACCATAGTAAGATTTAATAGAATTCCAAAACATAAAAGACATAGACTTCATACTAGAAAAGATTTTATAAATCAAAATCTTACATCGAAAAAACAATTATTGGCGGAAAGAAAAACGATGTCAGGAAAATTAACTATCAGAGATATCTTCAAGGTTGATGGTTCTGGAGTTCCTTATCTTAAATTGGTAATATATGGTCCTTCTTTAGCTGGAAAAACAAGTATGCTTACAGTGTACAACGTACTCAGAAAAGTAGAAGATCCTGAAACTATTTACTCATCATTAAAGAAAATTGATGATCCCAGTGGGAGAACTATTTTCTATGATCAGAGTACTTTCGAACTACCAAAGGGACAAGGAGTAAGTGTTCCAAAACTACGTTACCAAGTCTGGACAGTAGCTGGACAGAAGAGACACTATATACAAAGAAAAGTTGTACTAGAAGGAGCTGATGGTTTAATTTTCATGTTTGACCCAAGCAAAAACATGTGGGACGATAATGTTGAAAGCTTGACTGAGCTTCTTTCATTGAAAAAAGATTCTTTGGGAAAATCATTACCATTTATTATTGTTTTGAATAAAATCGATATGCCCGCAGAAGATAGAACGCCAACAGATAAATTCCTAGACCTCTTAGTAGAGAAGCAGTTATCCTCCAATAAGGGAGACGCGTATATGAGGGTAATTGAAACATCATGCCTTCAAGCAAGAAATGAGCTGATGACATTACTCAGAAGCCCAGATATCAAATCTAAGTTAGATGAGTATGGACGATTACAGAGAGGAGCTAGGCCTTTAAGTGTTCAAAAGGTAGCTCAACCGATTGAGCAATTAACAAGAGAAATTATTATTCACAGAGTGAAATCTTCTAAACCGGAGTAATTCTTCTTCTGTTTCCCAGAGGGATATATTTGAGGCTTGATACAGTCACTCTAGCAATTTTGAATCATTTATTAGATAAAGAAGATTCGAATGATTTCAAATTTTCACCAGCTGAACTGCGCAAATGTGAAAATATTCTTCATGCAATGGATTATACAATTACTCAATTCTTTGAGAAGACAGTTTTTACTGATGCAGAACAAGGAAAAATTGTTTATTCTCTTCTAAAGCTAGGTGTGAATTCATCTTCTTTATTAGATAGGCTTGATTGGAGAGGTTTCGAACACATTATCAGTACAATATTTGGCGAGAACCAATATTCAGTTCTTACAAATTTTAGGTTTAAAAATGAGTTTACTAAATACGAAATAGATTTACTTGCATTCAAATTTCCCTACCTTTTTGCAATAGATTGTAAACGACATAGCACAGGCATTTCTAGTTTTCTGAGAAAATCTGCTGAAAAGCAAAAAGAGAGAGTCGAAATCCTTGTAGAACAGTTTCCTATTATTTCTGAAGAGCTAATTTCAAAGTTAACCTTACCAATCAAGAGAAAATTACTTATTTATCCTATGATTGTGTCATGGAGAACATATGATCTTCAATTTTATTCTGAAATTCCAATTGTCTCTTATAGTCATCTTTCAGGTTTTTTGCATGAAATAGATGAACATAGGGACTCAATGTTCAATCTGTCTTTAATGGTAGATTAAACAATTTTCACTTAAAATTAGTTTCTTTTTTATTCGGACTGACGAAATTCATTTATATTCAAATATCTTTATATCTTATATAACATAAAGGATTAGAGCTGAAATAAATGGCAGTAGAATCTGATAGTCCATTCGGTATTGTACGCTCTCTAGTAAAAAAATTTCTCGGCGATATGAGGATTGTAAGGACCTCTTCAGAGGAACAAACCAAAGCTAGAGCAGAAGAGATCAAGAGTAATTCCCTTGCTCCCGGTAAAGCACAGTATTCTGTTTCCGAAGTGGATAACATAATACGTAATTTCAAGCATAGTTACGTAAATCTCTTTCGAGATATACACTTAACAGTTGTAACTGAAAGTACAACAAAGATTAGACAAGGTATCGAACAAGGTTTTGTAGATGCAGGAATGATTACAAAAGAGATGCTAGACGAGCTTGAAAAATTCAAAAACGAAGCGGGTAAAATACCTGGTTTTGAAACTAGAATTAAGGATGATTCAATTAGAATTGATGAAATGAACGACGCTTTAGGCAATTATAAAGCTGAAACAATCTCAATGCAAAATGAATTAACTGATATTCAAACTATTTTGATTAGTAAAGATCAACAAATCGACGAATTGTCAAAACGAGCTACAACTGTGGGTGTTGATAAAACAATCATTGAAGATCGAGATCAAATTATCATGGAAAAGGATCGCTCGGTTCATCAATTAACTTTAGAGAAAAATAATCTTCAAGCAGAATTTAATAGATTAAAGATAGAACGAGATGCGATGTCGAAACATGTTGAAGAAATGGAAACTAAATTGCGTTCTATGTCTTCAGAAGCAGTTTCTAAAGAGGATAAATTATTTGATGACATACAGAAACAGTTAGAGAAATCCCGTCAAACAAATTTCAATCTTAGGAATCAGATTGCAGAGCACGAAGATACAGTGAGGAATCAGAAAATTGATATTCAACAGAAAGCCACACAAATAGATTCTCTGAAGCAACAAATAACCTCCATTCAAGAGCAAGCTGATGGTAGACAAGAAGAAAATGAGCAAATCGATGCCTTAAGAAAACAGATTAATGACAGAGATGTTGATATGGAAAGATTTGCAGAAACAATGGTTGAACTGCAACAAGAAATAAGTTCTAAAGAACAAGAGGCACACACTCTTAAAACTCAATCCGATGAGTTGATGCTACAGTTTGCTGAGAAAGAATCAGAAATGAATGACATCCGCGAATTAGCAGAAAAAGCAACAATTGAGAAAGAAAAACTTGAACAATCATTGCTAGATAAGGATGAATCGCTCGAAGACTTGAGAGCAAAATTTGATGAATCAAACAAGGAGCTCAATTCTGCAAAGAATACACTTGAAATTATGGAAAAGCAGGGAACTATGTCTTCAGAAGAGAAATATCAATATGAACTTAGTGTTCAAAAATTACAGAAGAAGATAGATCAAACTAAAAAGACTCTAAAATCGGTAGAAGCATTTCTAAACACTGATCCAAAATACCGTGTGCTTTATATTTTGAATGATTTTCAAAGACCCTTGATTCAAGAAGAACTATCAAAAATTCTGAATATAAGTTCTGAGGTCACATCGAAGTACATATACGAACTTGATTATTTTGGTTATATAAAGCAAAACTTGGTAGAAGGTAAAACATTCATTGAGTCAACCGCTCTGCTTACTCCTCCTTTGACTCTTGAGGAACCAACAGAAAAAGTAGCAATTCAACAAGAATAGAATTATATACTTTCTTTTTTTCCTTTATTTACTTGGGATTCTAATGAATGATTCAGAAATTGAAACTCCAGAAGAAAGAAAGTTAATCGAAAAAATAATTGACAGAATCCAAAGTAGTCCTCATATTCAAGCTTTAAGAGAGAGAATTTCTGGTGAAAAAAATATAGCAATCATTGTTGATGGTCCAAATTTTCTTAGAAAGATCAAGGATAAACAGATTAAGTTAGAAGAAATTGATAATGCAGTTAAGGGGTTAGGCAAACCTATTATAAAAAAAGTAATTTTAAACGAATATGCAGGAGAAAATTTGATTCAAGCTATAGCCAACAGTGGTTATGAACCGATAGTCTCTCCTCACGATATTTATCTAACCATGTCAATTGAAGTGATGAATATTCTAACAGAGAATAGGAAAATAGATTCTATAGTTATAGCTTCTAGACATGCTAGAACTGTTCCAATTTTGCTTAAAATAAAAGAGAAAGGTAAGGAATCTGTAACAGTAGGTTTTGAGCCTGGAATGAGTACAGCTGTGAAAAAAATAGCTGATGTTTCTTTCTTGATCGAAGTTTAAATCAAATCAATAATATTCTCAAGTTTTACATGTGTCTCTTTCTGCTCAAATCGTGTAATCAAGTGGGTATCTGCAGCAGTTCGCAATTCTTCTCGCAATCGATAATGAGCCTTCCTGTTGATAGTTTTCTTTTGTAGATATCGCTTTTCTTGAAGTTGTTTTAGGTGATGAGATGTGGATGTTTTTTGTATTCCAAGATTGTTGATTATATCATCATAAGTGATGCCATGGTTATAAGCTATGGATTTCATTGCTGTGAGTGCTAAGATGAATGTTTGGGTATTATCATTCAATGTAACTAAATCGTAAAACCCTTTGTTCAAATCAATATCTAGAAAAGAATTAACGTCATCAACTAAGGATTTTGAAGCAATATCTATACCATTATAGTGACAATCCTCACAAACTCTAGAACAGATTTTAATTGCATTTAATATGCTTCCACTGGATATTTCTGCTATTAATGAAAGAATCTCTGCAGAAAAAGGTTGCTGAATTTGTTTGTTAATTGATAGTTTCAGAACAAGAACCTCCAAAATCTCTTCTTTTGTTAGCGAATTGATCCTTTCGCTTGGAACAATATGATTGTAAAGATCATAGTTAGAATAAGCAAGACTATTCTTCAATCGTATCCAACCAGAATGGGAAAAAATGAAAACTATGGGCGTATTTTGAAAATCTCTATCCATCGCATATCTAAAGTCTTCAAAAAACTCAACCAAATAGTCGGCATGGTCTATAAGTATAAGTGAAAGAGGTTCTTCTCTAGAATCAGATTCACCAACGAAATTTCTGAAGTTCTGAATTGATTTTGCTATAGCATATTGTTGATCAACAAATTCTACAAGCTCTTGGGCATCGGCGTAAACTGTATTCCCAAGTTTTTTTGAAGTCTTTTTGATATATTTATAGGACAATGACACAAGTGTGCTAATTCCAGATTGAATAGACCCGAATAGCACTCCATCCATAATTACTGATTCGTTACCTTTCCGAGATTTTTGCAGGCTGTTAGTAAAACTATTGTGAACTTTATTGATGTATCTAATTACTTGCTTAAAACGTGGTTCTATGAATTTTTCCTCTTCTAAATCCATTAACGTAACTTCAAGAAAAGGATTTTCTTTAAACCCAAAAGATACGAATGGATCTTGAGGAGTATATGAAATACTGTCACTTTCTTTGATTGCCTCTCGTGCCAGCTTTTCGAATTTATCCATAGATACCACTGCAAATATTATCCAGACAACATCTGAACTATTCGAATATTTGAACTTTTCGTAACATTCGAATTATTCGAATTATCAAGTGTGTTCCGACAATAATATTTTCTACAATCGGGTTACTAGTATTTCTGATATTATTTTGTAAATCCTTACTGGACAAAGAAAAAGGCTTATAGATGTCTGTAAGTTCAATCGAGTAATGAAAAGTAGTTCTCAGAAGCGCATATCTCGTAATCTTATATTTCAAAATCTTTTCATGGTTACAAGAACATATTTCTATATTATTAAAACAGCATTTTCAAAGGATGATTTAGATGATAAAGAAAGTAAGCGTTGGAAAAAGCTAAGTTTAATTGTTCTCCCAATAGCTATTCTTCTTCTCCCCATATTAGATATTCTTCTCTTGATTTTTCTACCAGGATTACATCTTTTCAAACCTTTATTCAAAGCTGGTTGGAAGTATGGGTTAATATCTGCAATAGGTGTAACATTAGCTGTTTCTGTTATCACACAATATGTGTTTTTCATTTATTCGTATCAATTTCAAGCTTTCAATTTGTTCCTTGCAGATGAACCAAGGACTTACATTCAAGTTCAAGTAGAATCAACTTTTATTCAGGCGAGTTTCAATCAGTATAATAGTTTTGATAGAATTGCTGATATTGCTTTGAATTATATCAATATGTCAGATCGTGTGCTGCAAAGAGATCTTTTCTTTAAAAGAGGAACGTTTACGCAAACTTTTGATCCTATAACGAATGAAACAATATTACCTACCATACCTCTGATTGGCACAGAGGGGAAATTACGTACATATCTTGTTAATAACATAGCGATTGGAAGAGCACCAGAGAATCCATTTGAAATATTAGCTGTTGTTTCTTCCGATTATTATAACCATTCCTCAATACGTGTAAATACTAGTATGAACCTTTATATCCCAATTGCTATTGTAAAAGATGCATCTCTTCATGTTCCTGATGCTTATACAACGGTAAATGTGACTGGGATTGTATTCTTTGACGAGATATCTGATTACAATGTTCTAGGTTCTGACGTTGGAATACCTTTAGAATATATATTAGAGCTAGATGAGAGAGCTGCAGCAGTTACTTGGTGGATTCAAGGGGCTCAGATACTTCAGTCGATTGCCATGACCTACGGGTTAGCCACTATGAATGAAGACCTATTCTATGATGTTACTTCAATTGATGCATTTCAACTCGAAGATGAGATTAACACTATCAAATTAATAGGCATAGAATTGAAAGATTGGTATTTGTTAATGGAATCATATACACAGGTAAGGATTAATTCATATTTAGTAGATTTATTGGAAAGTTTCCAAAATGAATATAATCTCTATCAAACATTTATGTATGCGTTTTTGTCCCCAATAATTGCTTTAACTATTATTCTCACAATTTATGCTGCAAACTTAGTTCGGAAAAAACGTGATCAACAACTAACCATTCTGACAGAAAGAGGAACTAACCGACTCGAAATAGGTTCATATTTATCACTTGAGTCATTAATAATTGGTGGTGTATCATTATTCTTTGGTGTAATCTTAGGAATCCCTATTTCTGCGTTACTAACTAGAAGCTCAGGATTTCTCTCATTTTCAAATTCAACAATTCCTCTTCAAATTGATTTATCATCGGTTTATGTCGCGCTTATGGGTAGTATTGGTGCAATTTTACTGATACAAATATTTAACACACTTACGCTTTTAAAGAAAAGAAGCATTGACGATTATGGGAAAGTCGAGAAATCTCTCCCATCATACTACAAGTACTATGTTGATATAATATTGATAGTATTTGGGATTGTAATATGGATAATTTACAGAATGCCAGGTTTAGTAGATTATCAAGATCTTACAGCACGGTCCGTAGGAATACCTGCTACCATTCTGATATTATTTGGTTCAATCCTCTTCATGCAAAGATTGTTACCTATGTTCTCCAAGATAATCGTGAGAATCAGCTCTTTACTAAAGGCGGATATTGTCTCATTAAGTGTAAGAGAAATATATAGATATCAGAAAAGTTTTGCAAGATCATCCATTATCTTAACACTTTCATTTTCCCTAGTTGTAAGTTCAATTGTTATTCCTTCAACCTATCAATCATACAATACAGAAGGAGCCTATTATGATTTAGGAGCAGATATTGTCATTAGAGGTTTTCCAATTGACAATACTTACTTAAAAGGAGCAGTAGATGAGTTACCAGAAGTTGATTCATCTACAATTGTCAGGTTTGTAAATCTTCGAGATGTTCAAGGTGATCTCGCGATAACGTATTCAGTGCTTACGGTTAATGTATCAGAGTATGAAAGAACGGCTTATTACCGCAAGGACTTTGCAAATAAACCTTTAGGAGATCTTCTCAATCAGCTGGACCATCCTATGAAAGTGCTTGGTCAAAAAGATGAGTTAGCTGTTTTAAATCAAGATATAGGCGAGAGCATATCTGTAACTTACCGAGCATATAATGAAAGTATGAGAGCTATCATTGGAACTCCCTTTTTCTATGAAAACATTTCAGTTTCAGTTGCAGATAAATATGAATATTGGCCTGTTCTAGTAAAAGAACTAAGTTTAGGAAATGCTCGCTCCATTTTTTATCACTTTGTGGCTAGTATTGAATTTATGGACAATGTACAACTTGCTCCCTTTGATGTAATCGATTATCTCTTCATTAAAGGTAACTCGAGTTATGCTCTTGCTGATGTTACAGAGAAAGTGCTTGCACTAACAGGAGGAATGGTAACTAATGTTGAAGATGAGATTTTTGTTAAACCGGATAGTCCGCGATCTTCTATATTATTTTCAGCAATAAATTCTACACTGATAATGTCATTCGCAATAAATGCCATAATACTTGCTTTATTTGCATCTATACAGCTAATTGATAAGGCGAGGGAATTAGCAACGATGAAGGCAATTGGAATTTCAACAAATCAATTGTTGAAGTATTACTTGGCGGTCTATATTGTTCTTCTGCTATTTACAACAATAGCTGGTTTGATAGTTGGGTACATAACCTCTACTTTACTTATGGGTGTATTAACAATTAACCGCTCTTTCCCTCCTTATACGATGGGATTCCCAGTAGTTCAATTACTCATATCTTTGTCTGCATTATTAGTTACAGCATTTATAGGTGCGGCTATTCCAACGTTTAGTTCATCCAAAGAAGAAATTGGTACGGAGTTAAGACAATCTGCATAGGTGATAAAATGTCGTTTATTGAAATTAGAGATCTAATAAAAATTTACCGTCCAAAAGAATCAAATCTTCGTGTTCCAGCTTTGAGAGGAGTGGAATTGAATATAGAGCAAGGGGAGTTTCTATCTATAATTGGACCATCAGGAAGCGGAAAAACAACTCTTCTCCTTATGTTAGCTGGTATGGCTGAGCCATCCGCAGGTTATCTGAGAGTAGGCGATTTTAGACTTGATCAATACTCTGAAACAGATAGGAGTATCTACAGACGATATAGTGTGGGCACCTTATGGCAAATACCTAATAGAAATTTGATTTGGGAAATTTCAGCATTGGAGAATGTCGAGATACCTTTGCGTTTATTGGGAATACCTAGAGAACGAAGAATAAGAGAAGCAAAGGATCTACTAAGAGAAGTTGGAATGGATCATAGAATGAATCATAAACCCAGACAATTATCTGGAGGAGAGGTACAACGAGTAGGTCTAGCATGTGCTTTAGCACATAAACCAATACTTCTTCTTGCAGACGAGCCAACCGGAGAACTGGACTCAAAAACTGCTGGTGAGTTGTTAAAATACTTTAAACATCTCAATGAGTCCTATGGAATCACCGCTGTGATGGTAACTCACGACTTTGATGTTGCAAAAGCTACTGACAGGATAATACAGATTGTAGATGGAAGAATATCTGGATTTTCTCAAACCAAGAACCTGAAAACTATTAGTGACATGCATCAAGTTTATCTTGATCGTTATGGGAGCCTTCAATTACCTCGTCACATTATAGAAAAGTTAGAAGTTCAGCAAAAAATAAATATTAAAGAAGAAGATGGGAAGATTATCCTTTCACAGAATGATGATTTTACTCCTTCTAAGAAGATGAAAAATCAGAAATAATATCTCTCCTTGATAAAGCAAATAAATCGAAATATATAACAACTTGATAGAAAATAAAGAGTTTAGATTGAATTGAAAGGTCCAATTGTAGATAAATTACCATTAGAAATAGTGAAACCACCAAAATCAAAAATTAAGATTAAACCTGACAATCTATTTAATGCTATTATATTCAAAATGATGGCAGCATTAGCTTTCAGTGTAGCATTACTTTTTGGTGGTGGAACATTACTTGTATATGCATTGAACCCTAATGCTGTGACTTTTATAGGTTTTGATGAAGAAATTATATCTGTTTGGACTTTTCTAGGTGTTCACATGACACTCTTAATGTTTTATTACGCTTTTGCACTCTTCAAGTATATAGTGAGTGATTAACCTTGAAATCGTTTGTAAAAAATCTTAAACTTAGAAGGGAAAATAAGCCGAAAATAGATTACTTCAGTTTATCCAATAAAGAAAAAATTAAACTTATAGCAATATTTTGTTTGAAATGGGTTTTTATAATTTTGATTCCAAGTTTTCTAATATGGGTTCTTCTTTTTTACTTAACAAATTTCAGCGGGTCTTACTTCTTTCAATACTCGCTTCAAATTGTTCCCGCAGTACTATTAATTCTTGGAGGATGCATGGGTGGTTTAAGCAGATACAATGTTCCACCTAAGATGAGAGTTATAGAGCCTGATGACCAAGCAGTTACTCCATCTGATTTTCAAATTAGAGTCAAATATGACCCGTCCGATATTAATCCCACTTCAATTAATATCGCAATAAATGAAAAGATAGTTCAGGGTAAACTTGACGAAAACCATAATCAATTAGTAGTACCTAAAATCTTCAAAACTCCTCCAAAACAAGCTGTTACTATGCTAATAGAAGCGTTTGCTGTTAGAAAAAATGGTAAGGAAGTATCAGATAAAATTCGAATTATTTGTGACCCTGAATCAGATCAAGAAGACTATATTGAATATTGGGAATTCAAACGAGAAGATGACACTTACTGGGGTAAAGAGATGAAAGCAGCTGCCGGTCATGCTAAACGTATTTTCAACTCTCTACAATTCATTGCATTAGCATTCTTACTTCTAGCAGTTAATGCAATTGTTACACAAATTTTTATGTGGATTACTGGCAACCCTTTATAGATTCTTTGAGAATTGCTAGTTTGTCAACATTTTTATTTATACTTGAACAAACTATACTAAGAAGTGAGGTCTAACTGATGTCGAGAAAACCTAATGTAACTTTTTACATATTATTTGCAATATTATCTGTTCCACTAATATCATCCAATACGTTATCATTTGATCATGATACTAATGTGAATATACGTTCAGAGATAATCAATGATCCACGAGTACAAGAGATGATTAGAAATGATCCAAGCAATCCCACACAAGTACTCAAAATGATTGAAAATCTAGAAAATGAGAGAAATCCTCCTACAGACCTCATTGTAGAATTAGATGCCATAAAACAAGATGTGATAAATGATGTAGAATCCTTCTGGATTGTTACAGATTTTTATACTGTCACCTATAGTGAGATTAGTGCTACTCTTCTGGCTATCGGTGCAAATTCATATATTTATGTGGCTAATAGTATCGTAAGCTCTGTTGGAACAACAAATGCTAGAACTAGAGCAGAACAATGGAGAGATGAATTTGAAAACAAAATTTATCCTAACAATTTGCTTTACTTTGGAAGCCCTGATGGATATCTTGGAGACATTGATGAAGATCATCATGTCACTGTTCTTCTAGCTACGCTGAGTGCAGAAGTTGCAGGTTATTTCGACCCCAACAATGAACGATCTGGGCCCCAATCTAATATGAGGGAAATGGTTTACGTTGATTACGATTACAATAGATTTAGTGTTCTGGCTCATGAATTACAACATCTAACTCATTACAATTACGACCCTGATGAATATTGGTGGATAGATGAAGGATGTTCGGAATTGTCTACCTATCTAAACGGATATGCTTTAGCGACAAATCTTACAGAATTTGCAAGAGATTATTTCCAGTATAATCCAGAAGATTCCTTGCTTTATTGGAATTATTATGATGAAGGTGGTGAAAACGTGAGAACAGACTATGGTAGCGCATATATGTTCATGTTCTACGTATCCGAGAAGTATGGTATTGCAGCTGTTCGCAATTTAGTTTCTGAAACAAGTAATGGTCCATTGAGTGTTGAAATTGTACTACAAGGCTTAGGTTTCCCAATAGATTTCAATGAACTTTATCTTAACTGGATTACAGCATTAAATGTTGATGACCCCTCCATTGGTGATGGATTATACGGTTTCGAAAATCTTGATATAAATATCGATTATGAACTGATATCAATTTTCCCCTCAACAAAAACTGACAGGTTGAATCGTTTTTATGGTATGTACGTTGCAAAACTAGTTTCTCCTAGTGATTTCTTATTACTAGAAGTATCTCCACCTGGATCTTACTCTTTAGCCATCTCTGTAGCTGTTCATGATATAAATGGTTGGACTGTTTCTCAAAGAATCCATGATACAGATCTAGATATTTTGATGAATGGTACTTTAGTAGATACAGTGTATGTCATAACGAGCATAGTTACAAGTACTACCCCTGCAATTCCTTTAACTGGCACAAGTCAATTTGGTTTAGGTTATACAGATGAATTAGATTACACATATATACCCGGAAAGCCACTTACAATAAATACGGGAACATTAGACTACCAAAGCAGTAGTTGGGATTTCTCTTTATCCGATATCTACATCGAGGACGAAAATAGTACAGAAGTTACAGATGCAAGCGGGATCTCTGTTTTTCTCCAATTCGATAAAACAGGTACTACTCTAACAACAGAGAATCTTGAGTTGAGTTATGATCCTATAGATAAATGGTATGTCGAAGAGAATTTGCAATATTTTTATGAAGGTGACTATGAATTATCAATAGTGGCTTCAGGTTTAGGACAGTATGGGGAACAGAGTTTAACCTCGATCAATATAGCACACCTATTAACGGTTGAAACACCAACAATTTCTCTCATTAACAGCACAGCACTTTATGTATTTACAAATTCTTCTTACACTCAACTTTATGGATGGGAAAGTTTTACAAATAATGTTGAAACTTACGTTTTGTTATATGATGACTCTGATACACCCGTGGGAATCTTCGATATTTATTATGACCAGTCATCAAATAGTTGGGAAAGTGATTTACTAATAATGGATGAATATAATGGAGAATATTATATAAAAATAAGCTTCAAGTATGCAGGAAGGACAGTAAGATCAGCAGAATCTGAACATTTCCAATTAGAAGGAGAAATATCTACCCCAACAAATGGAATTGCGTTTCCATTCCTTCAATTAGTTCTCATGATGTCATTAAGTGCATTCGTTTTCCTAAAGAAAAAGTCTAAGCAATAGTACTTTTTTCCTCTTTATTTCTCAAATCCTTTACATGTTAGGAATCTTTTATATAATAAAGAAAAGAACAATCTGATATGAGTCAATTAGAACTGAGTGATATCTTTTCCGTAGATAGAGAAGGAAAACCAACAATGAAAATTGTTCTTTTTGGTCCTCCATCAAGTGGAAAAACCAGCATGCTGACAGTTTTTAATGCTTTGCGAAGAATGGAAAATCCTGATACTATTGTTTCTAAATTAATGAAAATACAAGATGATTCTGGAAGAACTGTCTTCTTTGACCAAGGAGTTTTTCAAACCCCACCTTTTAAAGGGAAGAAATTTGATAGACTGCGATATCAGTTATGGACAGTCCCTGGAGAAGAAAGACATAAAGTACAAAGAGATATTATTATGTCAGGCGTAGATGCTGTAGTTCTATTCTTAAATTTCGAAAATATAGCTAAACAACAGAATTTAGCTACTATTGTTGAAGCTAAGGAAAAAATAGGTGAAAAGTTCGGTAAAAAGATTCCTGTGGTTGCATATATAAACAAATCAGATTTAGAAAGCAATGAACGAATTGATAAGAGAGAAATTATCAAGGAATTAATTGATGAAGGAGCTATTCAGAGTGATAAAGCTGCTAACGTTGTGATGACAGGTAGTTGTTTGAATGCTAGAAATGATCTTGTTTCAATACTCAACTCTCCTAAAAGAAACGATCATTTTGAAAACAACAGATTGAGATTAGATAAACGACCAGAATCAGTTGGACTAATCGTTCGCCCTATACAAAAACTAACACAACTAGTTGTAGAACAAAGACTAGAATACGTTCAGAACATCTGAACCTTCATCTTTACAATTTTTAAAATTCATTATAATAATTGGAATGAATTTATGACATAGTTAGCAAAAATGGCTATTAAAGATTCTTTCAAAAAGAGAAAGAATTTCAAAATTGAATGACATTATCTAAACTTATTTTTGCCATTTCGTAAGGAGTATTACGAGGAATTTCAACTAATCGTAGTTCGAATTCGTTTCTTCTAAAGAATCTGTTTTCAAAATAGAAGTATTCATCCATTGTCTTTCTTAACATTCGATTTAACGATTCTGTTATATCTCTTGTTCCTATTGGTTTATGATTGAAATATTTTTCTTGAACATCTTTAATTAGCTCGTATTTACTCAGTTTAGTTTGATCGCGCAAACGCAACAGTTCTAACATAAGAGCACTGCTAACCTGTCCAGTATAGCAATTTAATCTATTGATTATTCTCTTTTGTCGAGTGGGATGTAATCCCTCCATGCTAAAGCGATCAATGCTCATAAACGAACCAGCACTATAAGCTATAATAAGCCCTAATACTGCTGAGAATTCTCTGATTCGAATTGCTTCATTTAATCGAACCCTTTTACCATTCTCAGTGACGAATAGTTTAGATGATTGTCGAAGAACTCTATCAATCTGAGCTCTTATTTCTAGTTCGTCCATTTCTTGTTGAAATATACCCAAAGAAAACACCTTGGTCAAATTAATTAATTATCGAGTAGCATATGCATTTATATACTTTGTTCTGAATTTTTGAGACCTTTATATATGAATACACATTTTAATCTATAAATCTATGTTTATATCAGAAAATAGGTCTTCTAGTAGCCAAATTTGAAACTTGGCCAAATGAGCATTTGAATTGAAAAGATAGCTCTGGTTTATAAAGCATTTTCTGGATTACTGTACTGACAAACACTTTAAATAACAAAAACTAAAGTGAATTACCGTGGTGAAAAAAATATGCCAATTGCTCCAATGACTAATGCTGTAGGTATTGATTTAGGGACTAGTACAATCAAATTAACATGCGGAGACCTGAAATATAAGATTCCTTCTGTTATAGGTACTCCTAATCCTGGCTGGACAGGTATGGCTACTGATAAAAGCTGGCTCAACAACTTGATAATTGACGATGATGGAATTGATGTTTACATTGGTGAATTAGCGAGATTACAAAGCGAGATAAGAAAACCTTTGGCTTCTGAAGGTAAGATGAAATCCGTTAAGAATAGTGTTCTAGCACTCAAAGCAATACTCAGTCTAATTATGAAGTCCAATTATGAACAATTTATCATCTCTACAGGAGTTCCAATTGCAACAGGTGTTGCAGAAAGTAAAGAGTTAATCAAAGGTTTGAAGGGAACTCATGAGATCAAAGTAAAGAATGACGCTACTGGAGAAGCTAAGCAAATGAAAATCCTCGTCGAAAATTGTTTTGTGATGCCTGAACCATATGGGACCTACTGGTATACTCTCAAGAATAGTGGTGTGACAACTGCCGTTGATTCCATCATTGTTGATATTGGTCATGGTACAACTGACATTCTTTGTATGTATAAGGGAAACATGATGAGAGCAGCTTCAGGTTCGCTAGAAGAAGCAGTAGACAGCCTCACAAGCGCTTTAGCACGTGCTATCCAAGATAAAACTGGAAAAATAGTACGCCCCTTTGATTTAATGATGGCAATTGAAAAAAACAAGAAAAAACTCTTAGTTGGAGGAAAAGCTATAGATATTGGTACAGCTATGGACCAAGCTGTAACTTCTATTGCAGATGTAATAGTAGATGAAAGCAATCGTCTCCTTAACAACCTTCCTCCTGACGCTTGGATTGAAAAAGTAATTGTCTGTGGCGGTGGTGCTTATGTTTTTGGAGATTATCTAAAACAAGCTTTCTTTGAAGCAAATATAGTTAAAAAAATTGAAGAAGTAATAACACCTCCAGATGCAGTAATGTCCAACGCACTTGGTTTTGAAATGATTGCAGCAACAAAATTGATAAAATGAGGGAATTTCTTCCTTCTCTTTGCTTATTACATTTCTTCTTTTGCTTTGACTTGACTTTTATTTTTCATCTTATCTGTTAGTTTCATCGCATATCCAGGTCCAGCTATTAGATATATTACCATATAAACTGCTATACCATAAGACAAATATTTCATAATGTCATTTGGTAGAACCGCGAAACCCATTACCATTAAAGCTGTAGATATTATCCAGAATATATCGAATTTTGATGGAACACCTTTGAATGAAGGAAATGGAATCATTGAAATCATAAATCCAGATACTATGAGTACTGATATGAATATTACCCACTCTTCGGTGTCAGGTAAGAGTACTAAGCAGGCTATTACCATCGCTGCAAATGAACTAGGCAGTCCACTGAAATAAGGTGTATATAGAGGGTCCCTTCTTATGAACCTATAAAGTCTGAACCAGGCAGTACAAAGAAAAGCTAAACCTGCAACAATACCTGCTGCAATATTCCAACCAGGTAAACTCCATTGAGCAATCCTGTAACCTATAAAGGTTGCAGGAAACAAACCAAAAGCAAAAGCATCCATTATAGTATCAATATCAACTGCTAACTTCTTGCTACCACTAATTCTTGCAAGTTTACCATCTGCAAAGTCAAGAATTGAACATATAGCAATGAGTCTTGCAAACCAGTATTCCATATTTGGAACATTGAGAAATGTTAAAACAATTCCAGTAATTGCTGCTGCACCATTTCCAATAGTAAAGACGTTTGCTATTATCCATGCTGTTTTTTTTATCCATGGTTTTTGAAGAAAAGAAACCTCTTGCCAGTTCATTTAATCACTTTCTTCATTCAATGTAGCAAATATAGTTAACCCCGCCATAGTGGATCTAGGAATAGGTTCAATTGTTTTAAAATTCTTTAAACCTGTGACCTTTAAGTTTACTAGTGACCCAAATCTTATGATTCCTATGATTTCACTTTGTCCTACTACATCACCTTCCTTTGGATACGAAACTGTCCGTCTTCCATATATACCTGAAACTTGAGTAACCTCTGCAATTAAACCTAATTCAACATTTTCTATGACAATAATATTTCGTTGATTCCTTTTTGCATAATTTGGAAAATATACTGGCCAATAAGATCCTTTCTGAAAAGTAATACTCTTCACAAGTCCAGCTATTGGACTTCTATTCATATGTACATTGAAGGGAGACATTCTAATTTGGCAAGAGAACCCATCTTTAGTCGTTTCAAATTCTGTTAAACGACCATCTGCAGGAGCAATAATTCCATTTGGATTAACAATAACCTCTCTTTTTGTATCACGAAATGTCCAGAAAATAAAAAATCCACCGAATAAGATCAAAACAAGTAAACCATAG
>JAGXNV010000001.1 GCA_019894795.1 Candidatus Heimdallarchaeota archaeon
CAGACTCAGACATACAAATTTATGGAAACTATTTAGCACCAAAGATTACAATTTTGAAGATTTCAAATATATTCTCAAGGGTTTAATCTTCGATATTACAGTGAGAGAAAAGAACATTGATTATGACAGCGTAACAGAGGATTGGGAAAAATGGTTAGAGAATAACTGGCTAGAAGAGTTTAGATCTCTTAAGTACTATTTTTATGACAAATAAAAACGCCTCCAAAGAACATAGGAACCCCGAGACAAAAGATACTCTTACGTAAGTAACTTATGGCGACTTCTTCAATAGAAGTCGCAACAAGGCCTTTTTACAGGCCCTGCGCGGAAGAAACCCTAAGGTTTCTAAACTTAGGAGGTGATCCATCCGCAGGTTCCCCTTCCCGAAATTCCAGAAATCATCTAGAATTTTTACGGATACCTTGTTTATCGAGATTAGTGCACGCAGCACTTATCCTTACGACTTTTGCATCGTCGCGAGGCCCAGTTTCGACTGAACTGATTCACCCCAGCCTCAACCGAACCTCACTTCGTTGCAACGACGGGCGGTGTGTACAAAAAGCGGGGACGTATTCTCCGCGCGTTGATGACACGCGGATACTAGGCGCTCCATGTTCATGAGGTCGGTTCCAGACCTCAATCCCTACTGCGAACAGGTTTCGGGGTCCGCTTCTCCTTTCGGAGTCGCTTCTCATTGTCCTGTCCATTGTGATGCGTGTGTGGCCCTGGAGATTAGGAGCATACTGACCTGCCGTGGCCCGCCCTTTCATCCATCTTCATCGATGGCGATCCCCCTATTGTCCTCAGCCAAGCCTAAGCTTGCTCTTAGCAAATAGGGGCGCGGGTCTCGCTCGTTTACTCACTTAAGAGCACACCTCACGGCACGAGCTTGAGACGGCCATGCACTACCTCTCTGTCTTGTTCGTGTAAGGTCTTCAGCCTGACACACATACGACAGTCGCTCCAGGTGAGTTTCCTCGCGTTGAGTCGAATTAAACCACACATCCCGTGCCTTGTGGCGCTTTCCCGTCAATTCATTTAAGTTTCAGCCTTGCGACCGTACTCCCCAGGCGGAGGATTTAATAGTTTCCCTTTGGCACTGACCAGGCCCTTAGCCATGGCCAACACCTAATCCTCATCGTTTACGGCCAGGACTACAGGGGTCTCTAATCCCTTTCGCTCCCCTGGCTTTCATCCATCACCGTCGGAGATATTCCAGTGAACCGCCTTCGCCACTGTGGGTCCTGCGAGAATCAACGCATTTCACCGCTTCTCTCGCAGTACCGTTCACCTCTCCTATTCCCTAGATTAGCGGTATCTCTGACAGCCTACAAGTTAAGCTTGCAGATTTAACCAGAGACCTACTTATCCGGCTACGGATGCTTTAAGCCCAATAATCGTCCTAGGCACTCGCAGAGCTGGTTTTACCGCGGCGGCTGGCACCAGCCTTGCCCTCTGCTTGCTGTTGGAGCTATGAACACTCCATCACAGCCAAGGTTCTCCTTGGCACTCAGATTCGCGGTCTCACGCTTTCGCGCATTGGGCACAATTCCTAACTGCTGCACACCGTAGTGCTAGGACCAGTGTCTCAGTGTCCTTCTCGGGGCGCTTACTCTCATAACCCCTACCGATCATTGCCTAAGTGATCCTTTACATCACTTACTAGCTAATCGGCCGCGGCCACATCCTATGGCAAACCGAAGCCCATTTTGGTATTGGCCCCTTCCAGGATTCCATACCTATCGGGGATTAGTCTCAGTTTCCCGAGGTTATCCCCGTCCATAGGGCAGTTTGGCGACGTGTTACTGAGCCTTTCGCAAAGCCTCCTAAGAGACTTAATACTTGCATGTCTATTGCAAATCTGATAGCACCTAGGTCCGGCATGATCAACCGGCTTCTAGTTGTTATTCGATTACTTGGTACGATCTTATTTTGACTTTTTATTCAAACGAATTAACGTTAAGTTATCCACTTATACGTTTATCTTGTTACACAAAAATGTCCGTTTATACTTTTTTCAGAAGTATCTTTAACGTCTCGGAGTTCTTATTTTCCTTGGAGGTGAGTCTGCTTTTCATTCAGCAACCTTTTATGATTTTGTATGCTTTTTTAAGTTATCGTTCGTAGGCTTTTTAGAATGCCTGCAAGAAGTCTTTATGTTAAGACTTGCTAACTTATAGATTCTCCATTCTCTTTTATTACTTGTGTTGTAAGTGTTTTTTGCCTCAACTCTACTACTATCCACTAAACCTTTCCGTTGTGACATTGGAAAAATATTAATTTGCTCTCAACTAACTATCTCTTGATACTCTATGAGTGATGAAGAGACAAAGCTGTGCCCTCATTGTAATTCTACTATGGTTGAAAAACGAGATTATCTTCCTGATGACTTTGAGCTTACTGAAGTCAAACATTTCTGGTTGTGTAGCTGTTGCATGTCCTACGAACTAATTGACTCTTAGTTCTTCTTGTTAGCTTGTATTTCTCCTCCAGGTAGTAGCTTACTCAGCATCATCTCTATTCTTTCTTCTTTATTGTTTACAGCTATAACCTTTATATCATGTTTATGTAGTTGAGCAAACTCGTACAATTTTTGTCTACATGACCCACATGGCAATACTGGAGGAGAGCTGTATGAGTAGACTACCACTAGATGTATATCTGTATCCCCTTCATTTACTGCAGTTCCTATTGCGTTCACTTCTGCATGAAGAGCAAGATAATCAGAAAACTCCACATTACATCCTGAATAGATCTTTTCTTTTGTTGTTAAGAAAGCTGCGCCAACATGGAAATTACTGTAAGGAGCATAAGCTTTCTTACTTATTTTCCTAGCTTGTTCAATTAGCTTAGGTAGATACATTTCCACCTTCATTCAAATCAACTTAACTTCACACGATTTTACTAAAAACTTTTCCTAGAATTTTTATTACTAATTTAAGGCATTATTTGCGGTAAAAGAATCTTAAAACAATACCTTTTTATCTAAACCCTTTCAAGTCCTTAGTGCGAATAGTGATATTTGCTTATCTGTTATCTCTTACTCCAACCGGTAAGAAAAAGTTGCAAAACTTTGATCTTAAAATTGTTCGAAAAAGAAACAATTATAAATGAGAGGAATAGACCCTCTTCTCGCGCAGTAATAATTGTGCGAATTATCTCCTCCTGGATTTATATCCACTGAACAAAAAGAGAATAATTATTATGTTCATCTTTAGGGTTCAGTCAGCTGACAAGAACTCTCCAAGAAGGCGAAAACTGATTCCTAAATTAACCTACACTATGCATACGCCATGTAGTGGATGACTCGGCTAGGGTGCCGATGAAGGGCGCGGTAAGCAGCGAAATGCTGCGGGGAGACGCAGACTGTCTACGATCCGCAGATTCCCGAATCGGATTTCCGGTCATAGCTTAATAAGTTGTGACAGCCAGTAATGGCGGGGTACCCAGGGAACCAAAACATTCAAGTACCTGGAGGAAAAGAAAACAATTGTGATTCCGGTAGTAACGGCGAGTAAACCCGGAACAGGCCAAACCGAATTCCCTTTTGGAAACATTAGGGCAGATGTGGTGTTTTTGACTACACAAAAGATCGTAAGAGTTAAGTCGAATATCTCTGGAAAGAGAAGCTATAGAGGGTAATAGCCCCGTAGACGTAAGCTCACGACTTAGTAGTATCAAGACTAGCGTGGCTTGGATTTGTCGCGCAAATATGGGAGGACTAACTCCCAAGCCTAAATACACCCCTAGACCGATAGCGCACTAGTAACGTGAGTAAAAGTTGAAAAGTATTCGAAGTACGAGAGTGAAAAGTACCTGAAACTACATGGTAACAGACGTGGATGGCCTGAAAGGGTAGATTCTCGGTGAAGGAACCCATCGTAAGGTGGTAGTACGAGCTGAGAGGACCAGGGTCATCCGTTCCGTCTCGAAACACGGGCCGAGGAGTTCAGGTTTGTGGCGAGCCTAAGCATTATGCGGTGGCGTAGCGAAAGCGACCTGCGCGCAGCTTCGGCAAGGCGCGACGTCCGATAAGGGCGTGAAGTCACAAGTCTGAGACCCGAAAGCAGTTGATCTATCCCTGACCAAGGTGAAGCGCTTCGAAAGGAGCGTGGAGGCCTGAAGGGTTATTGATATGCAATTCATTCCTCTGAGTTGGGGATAGTGGCAAAAGACCAATCTAAACTGCTGATAGCTGGTTCCCCCCGAAGTATCACCACAGGATAGCGTTGCTGGAGGTGGCATGTGAGGTAGAGCTACGGACGGAAGGTTCTGGAGAGTGAAATCTTCACCCTTCCTTCCAACTCCGAACTTGCATGCGCCGTAGAAGGCGACAGACGGGCGCGTGTCCGCAAGGGATGCGGCCGAAAGGGGAACAACCCTACATCAGGTTAAGGGCCCTAAATCCCGGTTAAATGTTAAACAGAATGGCGTCCAATAGCACAAACAATGAGGCGGTAAGCTTAGAAGCAGCTATCCGTTAAAAAAAGCGTAACAGCTTACTCATCGAGTTGTTGGGCCCAGAAAATGGACGGGGCTAAACCGGGTCCCGATACCTGATTGAACTTCATAAGAGTTTTAGGTAGGGGGGCGACCGGGTTGGGTAGAAGCTGGGGAGTGATTCCCAGTGGACCGATCTGGTTTGCAGATCTCGGTGGTAGTAGGAGCATAGTGAGGTGAGAATCCTCACCGCCGGAAGCCCAAGGGTTCCTTGGCAATGTTCGTCAGCCAAGGGTTAGTCGGTCCTAAGGTCGGTCTTAAAACGAGCCGATCGAAAGGGGAACAGGTTCATATTCCTGTACCACGCATATAGACGCGGCGACGCAAGCTCTGAGCTAACGCTGGTGGGTAGGTGACCTAGGAGAATATCCTAGTTAAATTTCGAAATCTGGGGAGAACCGTTAAGGTGAGAACCAGAAGAATAAATGAAGAGGCTGGCCATTGGTTGCTGGCTGTCATCAATCCCAACAGCTCATAAAAAGGCAAAGAGAACGATTAAGCGTGTCCGTACCCAGAACCGAAACAGGTGTGGCTAGCTTAGAAGGCTAAGGCGTGTTAGGAGAGCTTAGGTGAAGGAAATCGGCAAATTAGTCCCGTACCTTGGGTATAAGGGATGCCTGGCGAGGTGAAAGCCTCACCAGGTCGCAGTGACTTGGGGCACCCGACTGTTTAATAAAAACATAGCAAACTGCAAGGGCGAAAGCCTGAGTACAGTTTGTGAATCCTGGCCGGTGCTGGTGATTGAAACCTGGGTTCAACCAGGCTAAGACCCAGTAAACGCCGGAGCTAACTATGAGCTTCTTAAGGTAGGCAAATGCCTTGTCTGCTAATTACAGACGTCCATGAAGGGACCAACGAGGTGCCCACTGTCTCCACCTAAAGCCTACTGAACCCACAGTCCAGCGAACAGTCTGGAACGCACCATCGGGAAGAGAAGACCCTGTGGAGCTTTACTGCTGTCAGGGGCTGTTGTATTGGTGTGCATACATAGCATAGTCAGGAAACGTTATATCCTACATTCTCCGGGATGTAGGGGAGTTGATCTTGAAATACTGACTGTGTGCATTGGTACGACTTACCTCTTGCGAGGGGGACACCCCCTGCCTGGCAGTTTCACTGGGGCGGTAGCCTCTTGAAAAGATATCAAGAGGGCCCAAAGCCAAGCTCAACCGGGACAGAAATCCGGTGAAGAGTGCAAGGGCAAAAGCTTGGTTGACTGTGAACTCACCAACACGGTTCGCAGATGTTAACGCAGGGCCTAGCGATCCTTCGCAATGCCCTTAGTAGGCGGCGGAGGTGGCAGAAAAGTTACCCCAGGGGTAACTGCGCTTCATTATACTTACGTATAAAGTTGTGCTCTCATCTGGGTAACATTTATCTGTTGCACATTTTTTCAATTGGCAGAGCTAATAATATATAATTAGATAATTGCTCCTGTCTTCAATTTCCGGTGAGGAAATTATAATAGGTTTTCGCCAAATTGGCATAATAAAATCTTGAACAGAATGGGTCCATTATCTGTCTGATATCCCAACAAATTGATATATGAATTCCCAAAAGATTAACAACACAACAGATGAAGAGCCATCAACTTTAAAGCGTGAGTACTCGATAGGTGACAGGATTGGTAACTGCCCTTTACGGGGTTAACAATTGATCCTCAAACCAATGTGCTATGTATTTTGCATAGGCGCAGCCCTGAACAGAGTTGTCGTGGGTAAGAGTTCACATCGACCTCACGGCTTGCTACCTCGATGTCGGCTCTTCCTAGCTTGGTCCTGATTCAGGGGCCAAGAGTGGGGTTGTTCGCCCATTAAAAGGGAACGTGAGCTGGGTTTAGACCGTTGTGAGACAGGTTGGATTCTATCTGATGGTGCTGGCGGGCGATTGAGAGTAAAGTCTCCACAGTACGAGAGGAACAGGCGGCTGGGGCCGCTGGTGTACCGGTTGTTCTAAAGAGCATTGCCGGGTAGCTAAGCCCTTGTAGATAAGAGCGGAATGCATCTACGCTCGAAGCTACTCTCGAAACGAGTCGTCCATTCTGCAACACTATAGAGGGACTGGTGACAGTAACTTTCGTTGTAGACGAGAACGCGGAAAGAAGATCCGTTTGATAGAGCAGGGGTGTACGCGTCGAGCTTAGGCGAGATGTTTAGCCCACTGCCACTAACTGTTCAAGCGTAGTTAGGCCAAATAGGAATCGGTTCGTCAGATTCTTGGAGAGTTCTTGTCAGCTGATTTTAGTTTACTTGAAAATTTTTTAGCTAACATGTATTTACTATTTATATTAAAAAAAAGAAAGGAGGAAGCTTCCATTCCCTGGAAATTGGCGACGCTTCTTCGCTAGTTATCACCACCCTCACTAGCTATTAATATAATAATAGTATAAAAATATACAAATTCTAAAAGTCGAATAAATGCTTGAAACATAGCTGTTTTAGGTTTAATTTAAAGGGTGAAAAACCTCTTTCTTAGCCATATATAAAATGATGTGACAATTGTCTTTACGTATGCTTCAATATAGGTTCTATTGTCTATTAAAAGAATGCTAAAAGCGCTTCTAGAATAGAGTAGTACCAAGATTAGTCAAGACTTTAACCACTTGAAGAAAAAGAAGAGAGAAAAGCTAAAATGAATAAGAACATAGTAGTAGCTTTTGTCTTCTTCTTCAGGGTCATATATGTGGTTCGTCATGCGTCTTTTTTTCAGACATATCTTAAAAGAAAGAATAAACTAAAAACTAACAAGAAAAAATGAGACAAATAAGTTGTTGATCAGAAGGTGGAACGTCGAACGAAAAATTATCCCGTCTCTTTCTTACCACATAATATTTACTTCACGTGGTAAGATTTTCAATTCTTTCATCTGTTGTGTTGATATTTCTTTGGATTTGAAACCTTCACGGGAGGATTTGTAAGTTTTAACAGCAGTGTGTTACTTTCTTTCTGATGATTATTTGAACTGTCAAGCGAAGGTATTTTATACCCTTTTCTCGTTTTACTAGTAGGAAGCGAGAAAATATATTTACTGAGGAAAGAATTTAGTGGGGACTAAGTATGTTTGATATCAAAGAATTCTACAAAGCAAGGAAAAGGCTGTTTGAGAATCAAAATCAAATATATACTTTATCAGATTTGCAGGATCATCTTTCAGACTTAGATATGGTTTGTGCGAATGAGAGATCCTCAGAAATAGCAGATTTACTTTTAACTTTGATAGATGTAGTAAAACCATTTAACGATAATCAAGCATTATTTGAACTATACTGGCAATATTTTCTTCAGACATATTATTATGTTAAGCAATTGGATAAAACAGAAACCATCATCTCAAAAATGAAATCAACTGCTTCAAGGACAAAATGCATAGAAAATACGTCAAGAGTTTATGAAGCTGAATCACTTATTTCACAATTAAAGGGGCAGAACAACATTGCAATTGCATCTATGCAAAAAGCTTTGACAACGATAGAATCACAGAAACAACTATATCCTGATATCTATTATAGCGCCTTATACTCACATTCATACTTTACGTTTTTGCAAGAGCACAATGTTGTAAACACTATAGAAAAAATGGAAGAATGTCTTACCTATTATTCAAAAAGCAAACATATGAGAGGACTAATCATTGTTATACATCAACTACTAAAATTTTATTTGTTCTCCGGAAATGAAGAAAAAATTGAGCAATTATTACTATGGGTATTTGAAAATAGAAGAATTCAAGACAATATGCTCGATAATCATTATGTTTTATTCAATTGGAACTTAGGTAACATGTTTACTGTAAGAAACAAACTAGAACAAGCAATCGAGTATTTACAAAATGCCTATATGAAAATTATTGATCAAAAACTACAAATGGAAATGATGTATGAATACGCTGATATTCTGAAATTTCTGAGTAGATGTTACGCATATTTAGGTAAATTTCAAGATTCGTATGATACTCTAGTTGAACTGATTAGTTTCATGGAAAAAATCAGTGTAAAGGAAAATTACTACTCAAGAGGAAAAAAATCTATTTTTATGAGCAGTTATTACACATTATTATTCATCTTTGTGCAACTTGATTTGAACATAGAGAATATAAAAAACGAAAAATTAAGAAGGGTTTACGAGTACACAAATGAACTTCTGGAAAAATCTGAGATTTCTGAAGATCTAATTCTCAGTACATTCAGCGATGACAAGCAAAAAGATAATTTGCTTGATAGCAAAAATGGAGATAAAGATGAACTTTCTGTAATTTTGCATCAAATGCTCCTTACGCACACCCCATATCAAAACCCAAAGAAGAACATGGATACAATTACTAGTATAAGAAAATACGCGTTTGATCCCCTATATGCTGATATATTGTTAGGTAAGATTCAAATATCAATTGGAAATTATGAAAAATTTAAGGAGATTACTCTTAGAATAAACACCGAAACTAATGAAACAAAGGCTCCAATTATACGAATTTGGAGAGATTTCTTCCTTCTATTAGAGAAATATATCGAAAATCCTGATAATAAAGAAGTTCAAGATAAACTGGTAGATTTAGCAAAATATTGTAAGGAAAACAATTTTATAAAAATGGAAGAGGAAATAGAATTATATCATCGTTTAATATCATCTACAAGAACAATTAATCAGTTTACTAAAAAAATTAAGCAAACTGCTTTCATGGATATGTACGATAAAGAATCAAAAAGAATGGCTATTGAATATCTAGAAAGTAATAAAAATCCATAAAACTAAAAATAAAAAGAATTTGATTTCCTTAAGGAAACCATGCTGGGGGGATTGATTCATCATCGAAGGGTTCTGGGTCGTACATTTTTGCATCACTCGTAAGTTATTTTCTACTATTACCCTTCAATGAAAGTTCAAGACGTTAACAGAAAGAAAGTGACAACTAGCTCAGAAAGCTAGCAAAACGCTCCGCGAATATCTATAAAGTAGAAAAAACTAATGAAAGAAAAAGAAAAAAGATTATTGATCTCTTTAAGGAAACCAACAGGGTGGTAAGCTTTCGTCATCAAGCGGTTCTGAGTCGTACATTTTTGCATCACTTGTAAGTTTTGTTCTATTATTACTCCTCAAAGAAAGTTCAAGTAATTAACAGAAAGAAACCAACAGATAGAATAGAGGACTAGAGCTTTCTTCCCTGAATACCTCTTTTTAAGGCTTGAAAGCTAGAAGTTTAGTTGTTTGGGAAAAAAGAGCAAACTATTTATATCGAAGTCTGTCTAAGTATGTTTGCCACAAGATTTCTTATTGAAGTCTTTGTGATGTAAGCCATGTCAAAATTGACAAAGGATGGGGGATCAACCCCCTTCTTTGTCTTCTTAAGCTTGATTAGACTTTCCATTTATTTGTTTCGCTTTTTGTAATTTTGCTGTGCTTTTATAGTTAGAAGTCGTACAATTTTCGTATTAACTTATACTTCTTCCACCCTAATGAGGAGAGTTCATGAATAGAAAGAATAGTCTCCACAATGATAGAAATTATCGATCAAATACAAAGAAACAACCAAAAAGAATTTACAAGAGTTTCCTTTCTTATTTTTCTGTCATACTGGTGGGCATTATTTCATTATTTTTTCTATTCCCTGAAATAACTGCATTGATTCCTTCAACTTTTATACAATCAATCTCTCTTTTCTGTAAGAATGTAGGGATTGCAATTATTATTTTTTTCACATCCGTTTTAACAAACAATATATTCCTTATTTTTCTCTTCTGTGTGTTAACCTGTTCAATATTTGTTCTCTTTTTACCCTATAGGGTTGTTGAGAGTAACAAATATTTTACAATGAAAAAAATAGGCTTACCCTTTTATCGGTCTGTAAGTCTCGTTGTTGTCTACTCTCCTTCTTCTGAACCTTCGAAGAGTTTCAGATTCAATACTTATGCTAATAAAACTCATACTGCCTTTCTAAGTAGTTTGTTAATGAAATTTAATCTCCTTTCTTTAGTCTTTTACAAAAACAATGAAAATTTTAATATCCTCTTTCCAATTGTATCAAAAGGTTTCATCATCAAAAAAACTGAAAGTAAATTAGAGAAACAATATGATTTTGCCACAAATTCCTTTGATACTTATTATGGTAGCAAAGTAAAAGAGCTACCTGCTGAACAGGTTAAGAATCTCTTAATATCCTTAGAAAAAATGAAATCAAGAACTAAAGTTGATCTTTCTTCAGAAAATATCAGTAATCTTAATCTTACAGATCAACTATACAACACTCTCCAACGAACAGATACGGGGAACACATGTTTATTGTTGAAAGCGGAAAAGAAATCCAAGACTAAGGATAATTATGCTACAGAAATCAGTATAATCTCCGAAAATAAACAAATCGAGTCTAATATTTTGAATTCTTGTGGTTTAGCAAGAAAAAAACCCTTGTGTTTTCATGGTAAGACAAGAAATTTCGCTGAGATGCTATTTTCTTCTCTTCGAAAAAGCAATCTCTCTAATATTGAGGAGCTATCTACATTGTTCCATATCCCTTTGAATTATAAAGGAGGGGGGCCAGTGTCTATAAAGTCATCTCATGTATCTACGAGTCTTCCTTCCGCATTTAAAGAACAAAATTTAATGGTTGTAGGACAGACAGTTGAAGGAGATGAAATCGGAAAAGATATCACAATTAATGTTAAGGATCTACTTCTAAATCTAGAAATCTTTGGAATGATAGGTAGAGGTAAAACACGCCTTGTCTCATCTCTCCTTAAACAGATATTAGATTATAATATTAGTACATTAGTCTTTGACATTAAAGGCGAATATAGTAGAGCATTTGTTGATGACCCACGAGTTGAAATTTACACTATAGGTAAGCCACGCCCCTTGTGTCTCAACATTTTTGAAACTCAAGATGAAGATGATGTTCATAATACTCTCCTAATTATTGAGGAAATGATGATGTCTTCAAACCAGGAATTCACTCCTGCGATGAAGAACTTATTTGAAACTGCTCTTTTCTTAACTCATCGCTCTCCAAAGAGAAACTTACAAACATTTGTAGAAAACGTATTCAAAGCAGCTGAAGATATCCAATCTCGTTCTAATAATACTTACATTCAACAGACAATTGACGCGGTATTAAATCGCTTAAATTTCATTTTTAACCCTATTAATTATGAAATACTTGGATCTATCAGAACTACTTTAGATTTATCCTTACTTGAAAATGGAAAAAGCATCATTCTGGATTTGAGCCAATTTCAAAAAAGGGCAGCTAGACCGTCGGACATCTTCCTCATTTGTAATCTTATCCTTAAGAAACTGTATCGTTTTGCCTCCTCTAAAGAGATGACAAATGAACTTAGATACGTTGTTATTTTGGAGGAAGCCATCAATATAATCCCCAATTTCTATCACTTGGAGAGTTCTGCTTCTTTAATTACTTCAGAGAATAATTTCTTATTGGGTAGAAGCTTGGGTATCGGTCATATCACAATTTCTCAATTATGGTCGAGTGTTAGTAACATAGTTCATGGTAATTCTGCTACTAAGATAATCTTTCGCTCTAGTGAAAAAGCCGATGTCATTGGTAGATCAATCAACTTAACAGAAGAAGATATTAATCAGGTTCATCGGTTGCCTACTCAACATTGTTACATTTTCTTTGAAGGTTCAGAAATGCCTCTCAAAATTAGAACATTAGATCTTTTAAACGAACCTATGAGCTTTGCTGAGTATCATACAAGAATTATCAAACGATATGGAAGAAGTGTTTTTCCGTTACTTTACAACAATTTTATTGAGATGAGAACCTCACTTTATCAAAAATATAATTTACCCTCTAGAACGAAAGTAAGCATTAGCAGGCAGAATAAAAATATGGACAGTGCTCAGTCTAACTTGGATAATTTTCCGTTACAAGCCAAGAGTGTAAGTTTAACACGCAGTAATATTGAAGAAACTGTGGATGAACGGGAGACAATTGACCTTGTAAACTCCGCACATTTTATACCCGAGAACCTATTGTGCGAACAATTATGCCCTGAAAAAAACCAAGGCAGAGATTGTATCAAATACAATATAGGGGCTAAAATCATCAAAACAATTATCACAAAAAACAGCTCTCCAAAAGAATTGGCGTTTTTATTAGATAATCCTCCCCAGTTAATGTCAATAGTAAAGGAGTATGCTGAAAAGAGAAATCTTGAATATGATTCTTTCTTAGCTTTTTGTACTGTTAAAAGTTTGACAATAGATCTTGTTTCAGGTGGGATTTTAACCTTTCAAGAAGCATATGAGTTTCTCAAGAAATTTTCCCCTCAAACTCAAACCACAATGGCATAAGTCATTTCTTCTAAACTCTCAATTAACAAAATTTAAAAGTAGCCAATTTTTGCTTGTATCAAGTTCTGATCACGTTGACTGTTGATTAGTTTGACAACAGAAGTGGTAGAGGATGATATTATGGTAGATAAAGAACTTAATACCGCTATTGAAAAGATGAAAGAGCAATCACCATCTCGCAAATTCGTGGAATCTATAGATGTAGCTATAAATCTTAAAGATATTAATCTTCAAGATCCTTCTAAAAGATTTCAATTAGATGTACAGTTACCTCACCCATTACCTAAAGATGTAAAGGTGTGCGTATTAGCTGAGGGTTCTCAACTTGTTGAGGCAGAATCAGCTGGTGTAGCGAGAGTGATTGATAAAGACGAATTAGAGAACATTAGTAGAGACCCAAAGTTAGCAAAGAAAATAGCCAAACAATATGATTTTTTCCTTGCAAGTGCTCCTTTAATGCCTCTAATAGGACGAAATCTAGGTAAGTTTCTCGGACCACGAGGAAAAATGCCTAAACCTGTTCCTCCAAACGCTCCTATTGGACCTCTGTTAAAAAATTACCAATCTACTATTCAAATTCGATTGCGCCAATCCCCCGTGATTCATGCAAGGATTGGAACAATTGATATGAGTGGTGATGCTATTGCTGAAAATGTTCTTTCAGTATTAAGAAACATAGAGAGCAAACTGGAAAAAGGCGAGAATAACATTAAGTCGATCTATATCAAGACTACAATGGGTCCTGCCATAAAAGTAAAGTAGGTGACAAAATGTCTACAGTAATTTCAGAAAGAAAAATAGAGATTGTCGAAAATCTCAAAAAACAATTGTTATCCTACCCTATTATAGGCTTAGTTAAAATTGATAATATTAACGCACGAGTTGTACAAAATATACGCAAAGATCTACGCAAAGAAGCTAAGATTGTCATGGCTAAGAACACTTTGATGAAACTAGCCATAGATGAAGTTAAAAAAGATATCAAAGGTATCGAAAAACTATTAGAGTATATTGTTGGATCTTGTGCGTTCTTGTTAACAAATACCAATCCCTACAAACTAGCCTCTTACATGGATGATAATAAAGTTCCAGCACCTGCAAAAGCAGGACAAGTAGCTTCGAATGATGTTATTATTAGACCAATGAATACAGGAATTCCTCCCGGACCGGTTATATCTGAACTTCAATCTCTGGGTTTGAAAACCAGAATTGAAGGTGGCCAGATTAAAATTGCTGAAGAAGCTGTGGTTACCAAAGAAGGTGAGCGTGTTAATAGAACAGTTGCACTCCTTCTTAGGAGATTGAACATTGAGCCTTTTCAAACAGGATTGAGTTTTGTAGTAGCTTTTGAGAATGGAGATCTCATTGCTGGTAAAGATTTAATTATTGATTATGCCACTTATGAGCAGAATCTTAAATGGGCTTACACTTCAGCATTAAATCTAGCTGTTAGTGCTGGCATTCTTACTAAGCAAAGCGTTGCACTGGTTATAGCTAAGGCTAATCAATACGCCCTTAACCTTTCAGTTAAAGCTGGTATAATTAACAGTAAATCTTTACCCTTTATTTTATCTCGGGCTGTTCAAGGATCTTTATCTGTTGCATCAAAAGTAGCAGAAAGAGATTCTAGTGCAGTATCAGATAAGATACAGGCAAAATTACAATCTGTGCCAAGAGCTCAACCTGTTGAATCAGTTAAAACTGAATCAAAAGAGGAAGTAAAGGAAGAAGAACCTGAGGAAGACTTAGGGTTAGGATCACTATTTGGTTAGGTGAAAAATATGGAATATGTATATGCCGCATTAGTACTACATGAACTAGGAGAAAAAATTACACAAGCAAAAGTAAAAGGAATTCTTGAAGCTGCTGGAGCAACAGCAGATGATTCTCGTATTAAAGCTTTAGTGGCTGCTTTGAAAGAAGTCGATATTGAAGAAGCATTGAAAACAGCTGTTATGTCTGCAGCCGCTGCACCCGCAGCAGCTACTGCAGGAGCAACAAAGGACGCAGCAGCCCCAGCAAAAGAAGAAGCAGCTGAAGAAGAACCTGAAGAAGATACCGACTTAGGCTTAAGTGCTCTATTCGGATAATTCTTTCTTTTCTTATTTTTTCAAAAATTTAAATTTTGTAATTTTTTAATTTTTTTATCATTATTTGTTTTATCTATGTCTTCTTTAGAAAATCATTGAAAGCTTCGACAATATCATTGTATTCTTCTAAAATTTCATAATTTCCTAAAGATTCACCATCTTTTTCTATTACCGTATTTGAACTAAGTGACGCAACCCTGGATCTTCTTATTTGTCCTCTTCCATCAATGGATACAATTAGTGTGTGATCTTCTGCATGCATCAGAACAAAGTTAAACAACTGACTATCTCTAAGTTCCTCAATTTGCTTCTTATCTATTCGGCATTCTAACATTCTACCGCACTTTTCACAATTAAATGCTTTAATAACAAATTGATTCTCCATTTTCATTTAATATCACTAAATTTTTTAATTATTAAATATTAGAATACTTTGAAAGTAATTCTTCAGCTAGATTATCCTCTTTGTTTACAATTTGATTGACCATATATTCAAATGGTTCTGATACATTAGCAGAGAAAAGACCACTTACGAGGAAATGTTTGCGTATATCATGTGTTTTCATAAAATCATGGATGTCTTCTACTGTAACTTCTACATTATCTAAATCTAGTTTGTTTCCAACTAGAATTTCAGGAATCTTAGGATAATAGTGGTTTTTGAGATAATTTCGAGTTAGTTCCACAAATTCGCTTAGATCAAATAGTGTCTCTATATCTGTTACATCATAAACGTACATTACCCCTTTAACACCTCGTAGAAATACATCTATCATAAATCTAAATTGCTTTTGACCTGCAAAGTCCCATATTTGCAAGGTAATTGCTTTATCAAGTTGAGCTATTCTCTTTATCGTAATGTCTACTCCTTTTGTCATTGAAATTTCGTTAGGATCAATCATTTCACCTGTATAACCTTTTGATATTGTTGTTTTACCAACAGACCCTAAACCTAGAACTGCTACTTTCAGTATGTTTCCTTGGTTGGTATTGTGCGGTTGTCTAGCTATCATTGATATATACTCCTAATAAATATTTAAAACACCACATTTTTTATGGTGGTTACATTTTCTCCAGCTATCATTCCATGAACTGAAACAGCTGAAAATACAGGTTTTTTATTTATGACCGAAAATTCTCCTCCAGAATACATGGTTATGAAAGGTACATCTTTTCCAATAGCTTCTCTTATTGCTTCATTCTCTTTTTCAATTTTATCTCCTGCTATGAGCAAACGATTGCTACAGTTCACAAACATCCCAAAGCGAGGTTTTTCTATATTCTGAGAGGCTTTCATTGCACATTCAAACGCTGATTTTTGAATTCCTGTTCCTGATTGAGTAAAGAAATCTGCTTTGATCTTTTTATTCTTTAACAATCTTTCTGGCATAGTAGTCACAATTCCTTTCAAAATTGATTGAAATATGGAAACATAGGGCACATGGCCTTCATTCTCTACATCTAGAGCTGATAAGTATAGCAATGAGGCATTGGCGTATCTAGCAAATGATTCGTTATACAAATCCTCAGATATACCAATTAAATCAAGAAATGCTTTGCCAGCAGGTTCATTATTGATTTTTTGTATATAACCACTAGTAAGAAATTCTGAAACGTCAAAATCCTTCAATTTATGTGATTTATCAAAAGTCCAATCCATATCAAAATCTATCTTATCGGATGAGAAAAATGTTCCAACCATAGCATCTTTTAGTACTTTAGTTCCCTCAAATTGAAAACTTGTTTTCATGTCTAAATCTATTGTTCCCCCTCCGATCATATTCTTGACATTTTTCTTTGAAAGAATAGCAAGTATTTCATCTGCATAGTTTGCAGTTCCAAATCCATTCTTACCCATGTTTTTGTTTATGAGTTTCCCAATGACATTGAACATTCCTTTAAATTTATGTGCGAAGTAGGTATCTAGAATTTTCATTTGCTCAAATGCATCTGGTTCAAAAAACGGACCTGCGGTAAGGAATAATCCCATTCTGTTCTTTTGATTGATTTTTTTATAACTGTCTAGAATTATCTTAGCTCCTTTTTTTGGATTTATTCTTATATTTGAATATGAGAATGGAGTGTGAAACTTAATATCATCAGATTGTATTGCCATTACAGAACATCCTTGTGTTGTTGGATATCCGTTTGAGGTTGCAACTCCTGGAAATGTTCCTCCAACAATATTCTTTGTTCCACTTTCTTCGCCTAGTTTAACAAGAGCCTCTTCATAATCTTGTCTGCTCCTATAATTTGGTGTAAATGCTACTAATAGAAAATCAGAATTTCCATTTATGTCACCAATTACATCTTTTATTATGTGTTTAGTCACTTGTTGTATGGATCTGTGACTTGCCGTTCCTGTAGCTATCTTCATGTTCATACCTCACAAACTCGCCAAAATCAACATTGATTTTCTTTTAGCTTCAATCGATAATAGACTTAAATTTGCTGTTCCAATTGCTAAAGTTGTTAAAACCATTACTTTGTTCACCACAGAAAATAACACGCAAAAGTTGTTTAGCTCATATGTTACCTTGGCTAAATTGTTTGTTTTCATTTCAAGTGATACTTTCTCTACATTAGCTTTGCACCATTGAATTGTTCTGAGAACCTCATTGGAATGTTGTTCCTTAAATGCTGAACTAATGACGTTTCCATCAATTCGAAATAGTATTGCAGCTTCAACATCATCTAAATGAATCAAATCAGATAACTCTGAAGAGATTCCAGCATTATTTTTCATTTTTTGACCTCTTGTAGCATTTGAGGGTTAGTTAATGCGTCTACAAGTTCAATTTTGTCTCCTTTTTCTTGTCTATCATTAAGCAGATTATTAGCTATCTGTGCAATAATTCTCTTTTTTGGATCTTTGTCCTTTGACATTTGTTTGACTTTCTTCATCAATTCATTGTACCTAGTATCATAAACTAATGGTTCATCTACCTCTGCTTGAATAGAACTTGTATCAATTGAAATACCAGAACCATGAGCAAATTGCATTGGAAAAATACCTTCATGATGTGCAGTTCTTCTTGACTTAACAATTTTACCTGTTCTGTTGTATTTGCCTCCTAATCCTAGATTCTGTATGTGTACTACAGTATCTGACAGATAAATTGGGACTCTTGTTTCTACTGCTCCAATATCTGTTTGACCAAAAGCATTAGGTTCTTCAACAGTTTGTAAAACAGTACCTAAAGAGCTCAGATGCTGGTATATTTTTGTTAATACTTTTCTTTGTTCCTTTTCAGATGGAAATTCCCAGAGTATTGGCGTAAGTGGATCTAAAATGATTCTTGTGTGTCGAACATTTTTATGCTTCAATTTTTGAGCTAAAGCAGGTAGAATGTTTGTCATAAATTCAACAATTTTCTCGCTCTCAACAAGGTGTATGAGATCTGTAAAATTCTGTGATACATCTCGAATTCTTATTCCAAGAGACTCAGCTTCTGCCATTAATTTAGAAGGTGTTTCTTCGAAAGATAAATACAAAGTATGATCTCCTTCGAGGAGTCCTTGATAAATATAAGCTAGTGCAAAGGTTGTTTTTCCTGTACCGCTACTCCCTACAATGGAATTGATTGAATTCTTAATCATCCCACCTTGTAATAGTACATCTAATCCTTCAATGCCTGAAGAAATTCTTTCAGTAATTGACATATTCATCTATATTTCTACATGAGCAAGCTAAATAAACTCCACAATTAATTTAACTATAAGCACAACTCTTATGTTTAGTTTAACTGAATGAAGTGACGTTGAGAGCAAGATTTTATAAAGAAACAAAAAAAGATGTTCTTGAATATCATGACTTCCCTCTTAGCTAAAATTAAGGCGTTTTTCATATCCAAAGAGAAAAAATATATTACTGCCCTTTTTGAAGAACTAGAAAACAAGAACTTTGTTAATTTAAAGAAAATTCCTTCTAAGTTATCTTTAAATCAACGTTACAAAGTAATTAGCAAACTTCAATCATCTAAAGAATTACATGGAGTTTTGTTGAGGGAAAGAATGTTGTTCCTTTCTATAGATGAGGATAGTCTAAATGAATTGAAAGATAGAATCAAAAACATTGGAACGATTAAATTAACAGAATTAAAGGAACGTTGGAAACTTAAGGACAACATTTTGGACAGTCTTCTACAACAATTTGAAAAGGGTATGTTTGGTGAAAAAGCATATTATACCATGAAATATCTTCAAAATTATTACTCAACCAATCTGACAAAAGGAGATGAGCACGATTTAATGATGATGAGTGCTAAGTTAGGCTTGGAAACTTCTGACACTATTACCTATATCCAAAATATGATTGATGAAAATACTATTTCTGGGGTCATAAAAAACCAACAATTCTTTATTGATGTTCAATCATTTGAAACTTCATTTTCAGAATATCTTGAGGAGATTAGTGATGATATATTGGAAAAGAAATTCAGTGAGATTTCTTTAGACTTAGGGGTATCAACCTCTGTCATTGAACAATACTTAGTGAAATATGTTGAAAGAGCACCAGGACGTTTTGTAGTTTATCCGCTTGAAAAGAAGGTTAGAATAAAAAGATAAATTATTAGTACAAAACATCTTCGAGCAAACTAAATTAATTACAAGTGTTCTCCCTTCAAATATCATGAATTATTATCTGTCGAAATCTTTAAAATAGTGTGTTGTTTCACGGACGATAGATAAAAATGGCAAAGAAGCTACCATGGATATTTCCTGGAATCAGAAGACCAAATTTTAGTTTACATCAAATCTCAATTCGAATTCCTACACGAATTCCTCGTAGTGTCCTTTATATCTTGATTTATGCTATAGTTTTCTATATTTTTGCTGGAGGAGCCTATGATATTGTAAACAGAGAGAATCTTATCAGTATAGGTTCAGATGGGAATTCACCGGTCTTTATTGCTACTAATCAGCATGCTCAATACCTAATAGAAGGCATAGTTGCAGGATTTGTTTTCTCGTTCGCTGCAGCAAGTTTGTACCTTTTTGAACATGCAACAAAATATGCTTTTGATGTTAATACTGCTCAAAAAGTTGAAATGATTGCCACTATACTAGTTGTTGTATGGTTTGTAGTGATACTTCTATTATTCAATGCCAAGGGCTAGTAGCACTTACTTGATTTTAATTATTTTATAAGTTCAATGCCTTGAGATGAAAGGGTGTAATACCCTTCTTCATCGTTGTATTTTGCTCTCCACAATTTTTTATTAACATGTTCAAGCAAGATATTATAATTAGAATAGTTTGTTAATATTGAATTTGCAATTGGACGAATAATTTTTTGATTATTTTCTCTATAAACGCTGACTTGATTTGTTAACACTATAGACAAACCAATTTTTTTGCTAATCATTTGCAAATAAGCCATCTGAAGAGATAATGATTTATTCCACTTAGTTTCTTCTTCATTTAATGAATTAAATCTGAAATGATTGGTAAACCCATTGATTCCAACAAAAAACGGCTTTTCCTTTTTAAAAAAACTATGCAATTTCATTAATGTCCTGATCTGATTCGCTTTATCTGCTACTCGTAAAACAATTATATCATGCAATTCAATATCTCTCCCAAGTGTTATTTCGCGGAGTCTACTTGCGCTAAAGTTTATTTCACAATCAAGAATAAATGCCTTGTATCCTTTCTTTAATCCTTTACAGAGATGGTAAAGCATAGTAGTTTTACCTGAATTTGGAGGCCCCGCTATGTGGGTAATACCCTCTGCTATTTTTGATTTTTCAAGAAATTTTGAAAGCATATTTTTATCACATATTTTCTTTTTCTTACAAAATTAGTGCTGTTTTTATCTATATTAAACCTTTGACTAAATTTTTAAACATAAAAACAATAGATTTTTCTTCATTTTATATTTTAAAAGAAAGCTATGAAAATAATTTTATGCAATTAGGATATATAGAATGAGAGAGACAAATATTATGCCTATACCTTTGCCAATAGCCGTTTCATTTCTCTTTCTTTCCTTATAGAGAAATGCTTTACTGGTTTTTTCAGTTGTAATCATTAAACCAATCCATATCCCTAATTTTGTAATATAGATTAAAGTAATATTCAGAATTGAAAGAAGGGACTGAAGTAAATCGTTGCTAATGTCAGTAACCATTAATCTCATTATGCTATTTACATTAGGTTTTATATACACATCAAATTATGAACCACTTCTTCCTCTCAAAGTCTATCCGTTCTAATGTTGCTACTTTCTTTTGATTTGGAGGGTTTTGGGCATTCTTCTCTTATGTTGGCTATTTTCTATTAATTTTTTAATACGAATAGATTGCTCTTTTACTAGTTGCAATTCTTTGATAAGAACTTCTTCTATCCCGTTGCTTTCTAAACCTATTAGGAATCTGTCAAGTTTTTCATAGGATATCCCTATCTCCTTTTCATCCGTTTGTCCTTTCCATAAACCTGCTGTAGGTGGTTTTGTGATGATTTTATCGTTTACGCCTAATTTTCTGGCAATCTCATATACTTCTGTTTTATATAATTGACCGATTGGCCATATATCTGCAGCCAGATCACCAAATTTCGTTCCATATCCTATTGATATCTCTGATTTGTTCGATGTCCCTACTACTAATCTGTTTTCCAAGTTTGCTATAGAATACAAAATTATTGCTCTAATTCTTGCCTTTAAGTTCCCTTTAGCTAAAGGGTTATCTTCCACATCTGGTAGCAATTGAAAAGCACCGTTTAACATTGGTGATATGTTAATTGTTCGTAAGAGAATGTCCAAATCATCAGCTATAGACTGTGCATCGTTTGTATGGATTATATCAAGCTCCTCTTCAGGTAAGTGAACTAAGGCTACTTTATCTTTTCCCAAGGCATTTGATGCTAAATATGCAATGATTGCAGAATCAATCCCGCCACTCAACCCTATAACCACTCCTTTTGTATGTGAATTACTTATTTCATCTCTTATAAACTGCGTTGCCAATTCTATTATTTCAGCATAATTCTCAATAAATTGAACCATGTTTCTTCATTCCTTAATAGCTTGATATATTTGTTGTTTTTAAATTTTCAGAAATGAAAAACCTCCCAAAAACTGTAAATGGAGCCTCGAAGGGGGATTGAACCCCTGACCTTTACCTTACCAAGGTAACGCTCTACCAACTGAGCTATCGAGGCTTACTTAATAAAGTGCGACGACTGAAATTTTTAAAAGTTGTGTTTTGTGTAGAAGATTTCATGTTTGTGATAAAATCCACATAGGGCGAAAAGTCTAAATATACTATCTTTAAAATCCTAACAAATTAATTGTTTCGTGATATTATGAAAAAGCGTTCAATTGTATTACTATTTATCTATCTGTTCTCTACGACAAATATGTTTTTGTCTATACCACTAAATGCGGATACTACCATTGAATATGTTATAATGTATGATGAATATCATGGACAATTCTTTGACCGAGAGTTGATGAGCAAAGCTCTTGATTCACTTAATGAATTAATAATATATAACAATGAAACTAAAGAAAGAGTTGAAATCAAAATTGATTTGATATTCAATAATGAAACAGCATTTAATTCTACAAATCTTCAAGGTGTAGATTTGCTTATAATGACGAATTTTGGCTTTGAAGAGGAGAATAATCTGTTACTTTCAGAAAGACTTGCAATACTTGATTTCATGGAACTTGGTGGTTCTCTTTTTGCATTGTGTAACCCCTTGTCTTATGATGTGAACATAACAGGTAATCCTGTACCACTAAATGTGTTCCTTAATGAAAGAGATTCAGCCCTAACTACGGCTCGAATACGAACCCCTAATACGGTTAACTCAACAGTATTGGTAGATGATTTCTCACACGTTTATGAAAATAATACCTTTATATCATTAAAGAACTACGAAAGCGACCACACAATCTTTGAACAGGAAGTTACAATATCTAACTTAACACTATATTCGAGCTCAATTGAATTGGGGAACGAGCTTAGAGACGTTGCTATTGGCAGAACACTTAACACGACCTATTCCGTAAGTGAACCCTATGAAATTTTCAGAGACCCCGCAACTGGTTTTCTAACTTGGTTCCTATCTCAAAGTGTAGGTAATTCAAGATTTGTTTTATCTGGTTCTACAATCATGTTTAGTGATCTAGATATCATTGATGGTGAGAAATGGATCGACCAAGATCAAAACTTGGACCTCTGGAAAAACACAATTCTGTGGCTTCTACGATATACTCCTCATCCAGAATTACCTGCACTTCCGTTGCTGCCCTTCTGGAGCTATGCCTTAATTGTTGTAGGTATTGCAGTAATAATCTTTGGAATGTCAGTATTGTTATACAGATATCGAATTAACAAAAAGACTGAGTTCAAAGTTAAATAAGAGTCATATCTCATACGATAAAAAGTGGAGTATAAATATTCAATTTTATTTAGTTTATTAATGGAAAACAATAGAATCGTCATAAAAAATGACAAAGAATCATCATTAATCTCTTCTCTACTTGAAGGAGCTTCGGAAGTCAGTGATTTCCGTTTAGCTATCAATCAATTTTCAAAGACTAAAGTTACCAATCTTTTTCGGGATAGTTTTTCCAAATTTTCTTCTGGAGTGAAGGCAAAAATTACAGTTACTTTCAACAGATATTTTTTTAATGACACAAAAATCGATATAAATGAATTCTGGCGATTTGTCAATTTCAGGAATTTTTGGGCTGAATTGAGGAAGTTCCATGATATTGTTTATTCGCGAGATATGAGTTTGAATGAGGTTCTCAAGTATTTTGATAGAACACTCAACAGTACAAAATCTCGATTAAATCTAAATTTCTTAGAAAAAAAGATAATTGAAAAGCTTGGAAAAACTCCCTCTGCCCTTTACAAACAAATAGCTGATGATTTAGATATATCGGAGAAAAAGGTGAGTGTAACTCTTCAAGAATTAAACCTACGCGGCATCTATCTCGGTAGCTTAATCTCTTACAACTCACTTAATTTGTATGAATTTTTCTCTTTTAATCGAGTGGACGATTTTGGAGAAAATGTTGTGCTTATTGATAAATTCGTTCTCTTCCCAAATTTGAGGATAACGCATGGAATATTACCAATAAAAAAGCATGGGCCATCCTTCTATTATGTCAAGGATAAGAAGGTATTTTTCAATTATAATGTCTTGAACCAAGGTTTATCTATTCAAGATTGGAAAAAACATTCCTCTTTTTCTAAGCGAAAGAAATTAGTTGTTCAGACTAAAAACCCCACATCTGGGAGCATTTCTTCTGATAAGTATCCCTATATTACTCAACTATTGCGAAATTGTGAACTTGATTTCAAACGACCAAATGTACGGGACATTGCAGGATCCTATGATGTTTCCTCTAGAACACTTTTTAGAGTTAAATCTAAATTAATAGAGGAACAAATCATTCAACCCAATTTGATGGTAGAAAACACCGATATGCTTCAAATATTTATTGTTTCGAAATCCGAATTAGTTGAATTGTATAATAAGGTACCTTTCATTAGTTCTTATCAAATTTCTGATGATTTTGGTGAGATAAGTTGGCTTTCTTACCTATCCCTTTTTATACCGGATTTCAAGTATCTATACTCGCAGTTTAACCGCAGAACAGAGATTTTCCAGGTAATTGATAGGCAAATCACTGATTTAAATATTGATACTAACTCAACTGAATTTTTACATGCCAATCACAAAATTTATACAAAGTAAAAGAAGTTGTCATTATATGTCAAACCAACGCTCATTAAAGGAAATTGTTGATATTATATCATCAGAAGCTGGCTTAGGAAAAGAAGAAATTAACCAATTAATCAACAACAAAATGGATGAATTAGGAGAGTTTGTTACAGCTCTAGGTGCAGCTCATATTGTTGCAAGAGAAATGGGCGTTGATCTTTCCTCTGAGCCAAAAGTTGCCGTCCCTCCTATGATAAGTGTAGATCAACTTGTACCCGAAATAACTAATGTTAACTTACTTGGTAGAATAACTAGGGTTTATGATCAATTTACTTTCAAGAAGAAGGATGGTTCAGATGGGGTTCTTCAATCCATAATTTTAGAAGACAAAACAGGTACTATTCGAGTTGTATTCTGGGATCAAAAAGCCGCTGAATTCCAAAATGGAAATTGTAGTGCTGGTGATCCAATTCGTATTTTAGGCGCATATACTCGTAAAGGAAAAGATGGTTCGACAGAGGTTCATTTAGGAATTAGAAGCCATCTTCAGATCCGACCTTCTGGAATTGATGATGAGAATTTACCTAAATCTAAGACTTCTTTCTCTAAGATTAGCGACATGAAAGGGAACGAGGTCGATGTCTCAATTAAAGGAAAGGTCACTCAAATTGATGATATTCTCGAATTTGAACGCTCAGATGGTTCTAAAGGAACAAAGAGAGGTTTAATTGTTGGAGATGAAACAGGAGAAGTTCTTGTGAACTTCTGGAATGAAAAATCAACCCAAGTAGAGAATTTGAAACTAGGTGCTGTTATTACCGTAGTTGGTTTGTCATCCAAAATTGGTTTGAAGGGTTTGATTGAGCTTCATTCTAACCGTTTTACTAATTTCACTAAGGAAGAAACTGCAGCTGATTTTATGGTTAAAAAAGGCTTAGTAGGGACGATGCAGAAAGAAGGCATTAAAATTGCAAAATTAAATGAGATTTCAGATATAAATCAACTTATATCAGTTAAGGGACTTATTATAAACGTAAACACTGTACATGAATTTTCAAGAGAAAGCGGCAATAAAGGAAAAGTACAAAACATCACGATATCAGACGATTCAGGGCTTATGCGAGTAGTTCTATGGGATGATAAAACAACCCTAATTGGTTCAAATGACACTGATAAAATGTTGAGTATAGTTAATGGCAATACAAGAAAAGGTCGTTTTACTGACATCGAAATTCATTGTGGAAATCAAACACAAGCTGATCTTGATGAAGTTGATATGGACATTATCAAGCAATATCAAGTAGCTTTTGCTAATCTTGCAGATATTACTCCTGAGGCAAGTGATGTGAACATAAGAGGCGCAATAACTGAACTTAATCCTGTTCAAGAGATTACTACAAAAGAAAATGAAACTATTAAACTCCAAAGTTTTAAAATTAATGATCAAACTGCAGAAATTAAAATCACATGCTGGAGAGATAATATACACAAATTGGCTGATCTAAGTGCAGGAGAGAGGATTGAAATTTACCAAGCGAAGGTGAAAGAAGACACTGGATATGGGCATGAACTTACTATAACTGGAAACTCTTTTTTAAAAAAAGCTATACACAATGATATGACACCTCAAGGTTTTGTTCCTAGTTCAACAATCTCAAATTTAGGTTCACAAATTATGTCAATAGATGACATAGAAGATATTAAGGAGGATGAAACTGTTACAATTCAAGCTACCGTTGTAAAACTAATTGAAAAACAGTTTGTATATCCACTCTGTCCTGAATGTAAGAAGAAAGTTCAAGTGCAAGATAAACTTTACATCTGCAAAGATCATGGCGAGATTGAAAAACCAACTAACAAGATATTATTCTCATTTATTGTGAATGATGGCACAGGAAATATCAATATTTTATGTGCTGGAAAATTAGCTGAAATGCTAATTGGAATGTCAGCAGATGCTGTTTCAAGAATGGTAGTAGAGCAGGAATCAGAAAAGGCACCATATTCAATATTAAGGAATAAAGGTTTCGAAAATTCTGAACTAATTATTAATGGTAAAGTCAATAAAAATCAATACCTTAAAAGTTTGGAAATAATAGCAAAATCCATCGAAGAAGTAAGATATAAAGATGCTTCAAAAAATTTAGTTAAACAAATTTTTACTGAATAATGCATTTTAACCCTCTATACCTTTCAGAAATCTAAAAGAGGATTCTTTTTTGTGTTTGGCTTAATGTCGAAAAGCTTATTAATAGTTACATGACTGCTTCAACTGGTTGCGATGGATTTCACTATATTACTAACTGTAACTATAATCTTGGTTATTGTAGCAATTATTTTCGCATTATTCTATCATGCTTTTAGCATTGGGAAAGAAGAAGAAACAGAATAGTTTCTACTATATTTCTAATATCATACCCTTTTTCTTATTGTAAACTTTTACAATTGTTACTATAGTACCAACTAGAACACTAGAACTAGAAACAATTGGAACAACTATGCTTGAAATAGCATTTGTATTCGATTGTTTAACTCCAACTAAATCCAAAATTAGATAACTTCCTTTAGCTATGTCAACATTAGATAACAAAACATAAAGATCATTTACCTGAAGTTCATAAGGCTCTGATACATCCTCATCTCTACTTGAAAATAGTTGCCATAGATACTCAGATGTTGAATAACTTTCATTCAAGTGATAAATCAGTGAGATGTTTGTGTAACTTTTGGTTTTTGCATCTATAATAAAATGTATTTTTATTTCATCATTCTTTTCTTCAATACTTGTTAAAATATCGGGGCCCGTTGTTTCAATGATTAACTTATGATTCAAGTTGCTCTTTTCAGTTTCAATTTCCCAATAAATTATATTATCGTCCCAAAAAACTGGGATGCGTAATGTTTCTGCTTCGATATAAGCACTTAAGATAGGAGCCATTTCTTCCTTTATAATCACAAACCATCTATCATGGTTTTCTGGATATTGAACAGTATAATCTAAGGTTATATTATCAGAGCTTGCTTTTACTTCTCCGTCTTGTACTATATTCGCTTGTAAGTCGCTGAATTGCGCTATATAATGTTCTGTAAAAATTGGGCTATATTTATTAATCACCGAGTAATTGATATAAATCTCCTTTTGATTCAAAGGTAGTTGTACCTCAAAAGCATATCCTCCAAGATTATCTGTTATTCCTGTAATAGTGCCTATTGTTTCTACATCTACTTTGATTGGCGCGTGGCCAACTGGAAAATCATTTGCAGTTATGCTAAAATCAAACTTATAATGTAATAATGTATCTATTTTTGTATAGCTAAAAGTAGAATCAAAAGAGCTCTCAGTAACGTTTATTTTAATTATATTTAAAATTGAAGCATGCGTTTCCGATGTTACAAGCATATCTAATATAGATTCTCCAACTTCAAGATAGAACGCTGATAGATATAATTTAAACATGTTTTCTTGAATTTCAACTGGAATTTCTTCATTATTTAAATATGCTATAATAGACGGTTCTTCAATTGCTTGACCACTATTAAGATCTAAATAATTAATGCCTATCTCTTGAAGTGCAAATTGTGGAATTTCTGTTTGATCTATTACTATTAATTGTGCTGGTAGACGTAATAGATTGATTGTTGTGCTTGTATAACCTATATAATCTGTTTCTATTGCAATAAATATTATATCAAATATGCCGTTTTGAACCCATGGGGGAAAATTAAGATTTAAATTTCCATTATCTATTTGTCCCTTCATTGAACCTTCCTCAATTCCTGACCAGAAAACTATGACCGGCACAGTATCTAATGGTTGATTGAATTCAAGAGTTGCATTTATCATTTCAAACATAGTAAATTCAGTGAAAGTCGTTCTGTTTATCAAATTTTGAATATCAAATTGGCAGATAAGATCTGTTGTTCCTTCTATTTTCAGTAAGGTTAAAACTGTTTGATTTTCATTTATATTTTCAATACTCTGAACCTGAAAGTTCTCAACACTCCCATTCAGAGACCAAGTTTCAGGATAAGTAATACTAACTTGATCGATTTCTGCGCTTATTTGGTTTGTTGTTATCAGATATGAAAGCACGCTATCGCCAAAAACTTGTATATTTTTATTAAACGGAATTTTTATTACGCCCGTTATATTTAGGGTGTATTCGGACCTAATTTCAAAACTTGAATTATGACTCCAAATTAATTCAATTTCGTTGTTCAAATTTGTTTCATTCACATCTGCAATAATCTCAGAAGCTCCAGAATTTACACTTATCGAATTAACTGGAAAACCATTTACTTCGAGATTAATGTCTTCAGGTGATACAGATGACTTCACTTGAAAATTATCAATAAGCATCGAACACTCAGAATATTCGGGGGATATGACATAAAATCCTATAGATTTTAGCATGGTAGGCAGATATGGGTTCCCTTGCTCAAAAAAGTCTAATATATTAAGAGAGTAAGAATTCCATTGATCGTCCCAACTACTGTTTTCTAAAAACCTGTAAACCACAAATGGTATGGTTGTATTTTCACCAATCTCAGGTGGATTGATATTTGTGTAGTGCCAATGAATTACCATAATCCTACATGTATCAAAGACTAAGTCTAAAATTAGAGAGGAATTGATAATATTTTGTAACGATGAATTAGATTCTAACAGATAGTTGTAGCTTATTGTCGTATCGTTTTGGTAGAGCTTAATATTTTCTTGGTACAATGAATAAGTCATTGTTTCAGTGTTGCTTGAATAAAATTTCCACACGTTGTCCCCTTCTATACTCCTTGGGTCAGTTATTCTTTCCAAACTCAAACCTGCTTGTATGGCATTATCTGAGTAGAAAGACTGCAGTGTTTCAGCTCCGGAGTTCTGTAGATATTGAACTTCCATATTTGTAACTTCTCCTTCCAAGTTGTATATTCCTTGATTTGGAACAGAAATGATTGAGTTTCCATCCTCGATATTTCCTTCTATCAATCCTCCAGTATAATTTGCCTCAAGGCTAATTCTTGGACTAAAACTGTCGAGTGTCTCCGTAAGAGAAATATTATTCTCCTCCCAAATCCCCTCTGTGTTGCTAATTACCTGTTCTGTATTGTAATCTATACTCTTTTGATAATTATTTATGTCAACATTATTATCTAAGTCAATCACTATTGGTGCATTATTGTTGTTCCAATCATCATTGTAAACACTTGTTCCATGGTTTATTGATAAGAACCTTTGATTAATTATTGATAACCCGACAATGACCCAAATGACAAACAACAGTTTTGTGTATTTCATTTCATAATTTTATCTAAACTTCATATTAAAAACAGCACATTTTTTTTTACTTTTTTCTAATTTTAGAGTATATGATTCGTATATTTATTTAGTATTGGAGTTTAAAAGTTAAACCTCTTTATCTCAAGCTAGTTCTTTTGAATACTTTCGGTCATCTGCCTCTTTTCGCTAGAAGTGTCAGTTACAGTTAGTTCAACACATATTAAACTTAATTTGATGGTTGTTTGAACTTTGTTTCAATCTTAACAATTTTCAATAGTTTTGCAGGCATTGTTGTTTTGAGTCAGATGGAACATTATATGTGTGATGAGTGTAAGTCAAGAATAGTTAAAGAAAATGGACTATACGTGTGCCAAAAGTGTGGTTTAGTTCACGAAGCGGTTCTAGAAGCATCTTCTTTTCAACTGGGATCCGTTTCTAAAAGTAATCAACATAAGAGCCAACAGTATACCGCTATTAATAATCGATTAGCCGTTGTAAGTTCATTAGGTTCCTCTATAGGTTCTGTAGAGGAATATATGTTTAGAGATGCCAATGGTTCACTATTAGATCAAGGTACTCAATCGAAATTTAGAAAATTTAAGAATTTTTACCACATCCCCGGTGCGATAAAAGGGAAGGAAACCGATTACAGAACAATAAAAATAATGAACGAAGTTTTCGCACGTCTTCAAGTTCCTGAAAAAATACGTAATCGCTCTTTGTTCTTATATCACAAATACAAGGAAGAACATAAGGGTAAGATAACAAATCATGTGCTTTTATCAGCTTTATCTCTTCTTCTTAGTGTTCGTGAATTTAAACACAATTGTCCTTTAACTCTTAAAGAGATAGTAGGAACATATAGAGAATTAGGTCATCGGGTTTTAGGTAAGAACTTACTTAGCTTGATGCAGGATTTAAACATTAAATCTCCTTCTTCAAATATAAGAAGAAGTGAAGAGTATGTCTTTCGAATATGCTCTCTTATATGTCAACACTCAGCAATAAAGGAAAGAATTGAGAAGAAATACTCTATCGACGTTTATGTATATGAAAAGATGCTTCAATTGCTTTGTTTACGTATACTAGAGCGCGTTTCTTATGTTGAACGTGGAGGAAGACGACCTTATCCTTTTTCTGCTGCTTCTGCTTATGTAGCTGATAAACTTCTGTCAAAGAAACTCAACAGTTCTTCAGCTTTGACTCAAAAATTCGTTGCACAATCAACTAATGTTGCTGAATTCACGATTAGAGACCATGCAGAGTTCATGTTTAGTTATGACTATGATGACATTATAACTGAAATTAGCAGAAGGCTTTCGTCAAGTTTTGAATAACGTGAATCATTAAGATAAGCATTTTATGCATATCTTAAAACTTGATTAAGTTTGAAAAGAAAGACTGTACCATTATGACTATTGCTATATGAAGTATAAATACTACTACCATTTTGAAAATCATCCGAGTTTCATTACTCATTTTCAAAAGATAATAGTTGTTTAGACAATTAATTATTAAAAAGGAAAATGACAAAAGAGACCAAATCGTAAAAGAAAAGGAGAACTCAAAATCACCTGCACTGATGAGTGAATAAAAATTGGAGAAAAGTGGTGAAAAACCTGCGATCATAGCAATTGTTATCAATGTAACATAGCGTATTATACGCATTCTTCTTCTATGTATCTTTAACAAATCATTCCTTTCTTCAAGAGCTTCTTCACGCATTCTGATTAGTTTTGAGGTCGATCTTAAACGCTCTACTACATCTTTTGTGTCCGCTTGAGCTGTTGAAGCAAATAAATTGGTTATTGTTGGATAATCTAATTCTAACGATGAAAGAATCTCTATTGCTTCCTCCCCTAGCTGCATTCGTAACAATAGCTCTTCAGGAAATCCCTCTATGGAAAAGATAGCTCTCTCTAAATTTTCCCCTTTCTCTATTTGTTGTGCTATTTCTTGAAGCAGGATGTGATCTGAAAATGATAATTTATACATTTTTACCCTCCATACTCTTGTTCTGAATCAATCTAAGTGTAGCAGTACCAAACACTGCATAAAGAAAAGGAAATAGTAGCAATGTTGGTGAGGTTGGTGCTACTATAAGTGATAGGACTAAACTAAGAACTAAAGGTAATAAACACGAAATGGCAACGAATATGACCATATTATCCTCAATCAGTTTTACCTCTCTCTTGAGTTTAATTAGAAAATCGGGATCTGTTTCGATAAAAGAGACAGGATTCTTCAAATTCTGGAAAGCATATCTATGCTTTTTATTCTGAAACATCCTTGAATTTTCATCGATTATTCTATCCTCATCAGCTCCAACATTAAATTTGAAGACCATTTCTTCAAAATATTCCTTGTAGAAATTATCAACTGTTCTTTTTTTTAATAAGAGTTCAATAGATTGAGGTAAAGATTGTGTTGATTTCATGTTAATTGAGAGAGAATTGATAATCAGAAATGCCATCTCATCAAATAAGTGATGTCTTTTCATGATGTTTGACCTGATATAATCACTTGTAACAAAGAAGAAAGAGAGTGCAATGACAATTGAGACGAGAAGCGTGAAAATTATATTTAATTGAATTAGAAAATAGCAAAGGACAATTGATAAAAGAAAATTAAGAATTGAAAGATTACTAAACACAATTATTTTTGTTAAATCTCTTTCAGATATAAAATCTTTAGAGTGTCTTTTAATCTTTCCTAATATGATTTTATACAGAAATTCTTTTGGTATAAGACTAAATTGCATGGTTTTTTGCAATAATGATAAATAGCTCGTAGCCACTCATTTCACCGTTATTAATTGTTTATTTTTCTTGTTAATTTGTTCTTGCAACTGAATCTCTCCCTCAACAATTGAATCGATTTTTTCTTTGATGAAAGAAACCTCTTTTATTCTTGTGGTTGTTCTCTCTTTTTTCCAAGAAGAATCGTAAATTTTTTCCAAGAAACCATATTTTTCATCATTTTGGATATTTTCCGTCCTAACTTCATAAATTTCAGCTATGGTTCTGATAAAATTATTCTCTGTTATCTCTCGTTTCATAATAATAATTGTATCAAGAGATAGAAAATCTGTTACTGAAATCTTATGGAGATTTTCCCACCTTCTAAGTATTTTCTCTATACTATCGGCATGAGCTGTTTGTATTCCTTTTAGACCCGCATTTAAAGCTTCAAACATAGCTCTTGTGTGCTCACTCGATTGTATTTCTCCCAAATAAATCCAGTCTGGGGATCTATGCAGTAATTTCAAAATTTCCGATGTTTTAGTATAAAGAGATCTATTTGACTCAAAAGAATCAATTTGAATTAATAGCTGTTTATAACCTAATTCTGTTTGATTAATTGATTCTATAGCATCTTCTATCGCGATTTTTCTCCAATGTTTAGGTGTATACAAGTCTATTGCATTTGCCAAAGTAGTTTTTCCAGAGTTTGGTTCTCCTATTACAGTGATATTTCTCCTTTCTTTGACTACTTCTATTAGATAAGAAGCGATGATTGGAGATAATGTTTTTAATTCTACCAAATCCACCAACTTCAAAGGATTCCTGTGAAACTTTCTAATATTAAATGTCGGTCCATTTGGTGATAATGGTGGAAAATCCATTGAAATTCTCATGTGAAAATCATTTGTTTTAAACTCGATTTTGAGGGATGGTTTCTTTGTTGTGACACTTATAGGGTGTTCTAACTTTAATCTAGTTATCAAGCTCCTTATCTCTTCTTCTTCCAGAACTATTTTAGTATTACACCTGCCGAATATTTTATGATCAATATAAATTGGAGCATTCATCTGATCCAGATATATCTCATTCACTTTATCATCTAGAAAGAGCGGCATAATCCTATCTAATTTAATCAGCTTGAATATGAATAACTCTGCAAATAAATCTGGTTCAGTAGGTAGATCATCAATTTCCAATACTTTCCACATGAAAATTGATTTTAGTACACTGACTAATTCATCAAACTTGAGGATTTTTTCACCCAATCTCCCTTTATTTTTAAAAATGATAGATGATAATTCCGCAAATACCAGTGGGTCTTGATCGAAATCAAAGTCGGGTTCCGCAGCATACATTAGATATTTATTTTCTTTAGCTATTTTGATTCTATAGCCTTTAACCTTGTATTTACTAATCCCGTCCTGTTTCAATTTAATTTCACCATTCAAGTAATTTTGACTCTTTCTGCTGTATGTCGCTACTTTAACTACTACTTAGTATATCAACACCACTTTTTTCATACACAAAATATTAATTCCATAAAAAAGCGAGCAACAACAAACAAGACTACATTTACAGAATATACCTATACAGGTCTCCTTATTGTTCAACAACTGTTCTCTCTTAAACGGTATGCGGAAATCTTTCCTCTTCTCAAGCAATATGAGAACAGGTTACAGCGAATTGAGGTTCTAGAGATGAGTATCTTCATGGAAGCGTTCACCCAAGTAGGGGCGTATAAGGATGGAGATCCTCTTGGGCCAGCTTTACAATATATGGCAATAAAGAAATGCAGACTCTATGGGTTCTCTAGATTGGAAAACAAATTACTTAATTACTTACAATTACAGCATAAGGAGATAACAAGAGCGATATAGCCTCAAGAAAAGGTTTTTTTATGTAATTTGGAGACTCTTTATCCTTTATGGATAAATAAAAGTATTTTTTCCACGTTTGTTTTGCGGAGTTTAAATAACAAGCTTTAGATAAATATCGAGAATTATGTGGATGATATTTCAATTATTCAGAAATTTCAGGTTTAACAAAAAAAGAGGGTCTCCAATCCTTGAGGAGATTTTGCTTATTGGTATAGCTATACTTATCTTTGCTATTATTTTTGGTGTGATTCTAAATCTAATCGACTGGTCTACAACATCTATAGACGATTTGTTCGGTTGATGGAAGTGGCTTAGAACTAATACTGAAAACTTGAAGAAATGAACGTTTTTGATAAATGGTGCGGAGAGGGAGATTCGAACTCCCGGATCACTAAGAACTAGATCCTCATTCTAGCGCCTTTGACCACTCGGCAATCTCCACATGTGTTGAATAAAACCGATAATAAGGATTATTAACTTTATCGGCATATGTTCAATATAACAAATCTGAATTAGATGTGAATCAAAAAGAACACTTACAATATGAACGTTGTTTTCATCAAATCTGAAAATAACGACTAGGAACAATGAAGCTTGATTATAGGGGAATGCAAGAGGAAGATTTGATCATCACTTTCAGAGATGTCTGTCTGCTAAATATAAATAGTAATTTCCCTTGAGGTATATTAGAGAGAGAATGATGCCCAAATCTGATGAGGAATTTTTTAATTCCTTACTGAAAAAACCTACAGTGTTTAAGAATACAAGTTGTTTATCTGTTACATATATTCCTCCCCATTTACCACATAGGGAAGAAGAGCTCAGAACCTTAGCAAAATATTTCAAAACAATTTTCGCGGAAAAGGATGAACCCTTAAGAAAAATAAGCATAACAGGACCAACAGGATCAGGTAAAACTACCTTAGCCAAGAGGTTTGGTCAAGTATTAGAAAACATAGATAAACAAAAAAATTTCCGCTTAGTTTACATTAATTGCCGGATTTACAAGAGTCCTTACCTTATTATTAGTACATTAGCACGTCAATTGAACAAGGCTATTCCACCGAGAGGATACTCTTTTGAAGAATTACAAGATCTTTTGATTCGTTTGTTAGATTTCTATTCACCCAAAATACTGCTCATTTTAGATGAAGTTGATTATCTTATCGCTCGTGCAGGAACAGATTTTCTCTACACTCTACTGAGAATAAGTGAAATGACCAGCAAGCAGTGGATATCTTACATTTTCATTGCTAGAAACTTGAATTTTATTCATCAACTTGATGCAAGTACACAAAGTAGTTTTCAATCAAGCCATATATCGTTGGACAGATATTCTGAACCAGATTTAAAGGATATCATCAAGTCTCGATCTGAATTAGCATTCTATGATGGTGTAATAACTGAAGACGCAACAGAATTAATTGCAGATATTGCTAGTAAGTCAGGAGATGCACGTTACGCCATAGAGTTATTATGGGGAGCTGGGCAATGTGCAGATGATGAGAGTTCTCCAATTATTTATCCAGATCATGTGAGAAAAGCCAAAGCTCTAATTCATCCAGAGGTTAGAAGAGAAGTTATTCTAACGCTGACGTTGCATCAGAAATTAGTTCTACTTGCAGTTATTAGAAAACTAAAACATACAAAGAATGCATATATTTCAACAAACGATGCAATTGGTTCTTACAAACTACTATGTGAGGAATATAAAGAAGATCCACGAAAACATACACAACTTTGGTCTTACTTGAAAGAATTATCAAAGCAAGATATCATCAGTACAAAAATTTCAGGTGAAGGAATGCGAGGCAAAACAACACTCATAAGCATTCCTGACATCTCCGTTGAATCTATAGAAGCTTTCTTAGTTAAAACAATTGAAAACCAAAAGAAAATAATAGAGCATAGATAAAAGGGAATAAAATGGCAAATATAAGCGAAAAAGAAGAGATACAAAAACTCCTGATCGAGGATGTTTTATCGTCAAGAGGAAGGGTTAGAATTCTAAAATTATTGGCAGAATTGGATGAGTTAAACGTATCCGCAATTTCAAGGAACATCAATTTAAATCACTCTGCAGTGAAACAACATCTGAAATTTTTGTGCAAAGCTGGTCTTATAAGAGAAAAGAAGTTTGGAAGAATTTTAATCTATCAGTATGATAATGAAAATATCTTGTCTTCCTCCTTGAAACAACTATTCGCTGTTTGGGAAGAGAAGAAGCAATAAATCAAAATAATAAAGAAAATTTGGTGCCTCGACCGGGATTTGAACCCGGGTCTGCGGAGTGAGAGTCCGCAATGATTGGCCGAGCTACACCATCGAGGCAGTAAGATAATGAAGGGCATGGGGTTTTTTAATTTTTTTCTTTGTGTTACATTAGATTTTTAATTTCAAGAAAGATATAATAGTGGAAGATAATGAGATACTTTGTGAGAGTTTTTTATGAAGGAGCTAATTATTTTGGTTATCAGAGACAGTCTAGTGTGTTCACAATAGAAGAAACCTTGATCAATGCACTCGAAGCGACTAATCATATTCTTTCGCCTCAGAAAAACCGATTCATTAGTGCAAGTAGAACAGATAAAAATGTAAATGCAATAGGTAATGTTATTGGCTTTAATTCAGAAAAAGAGATAATTATAGATCAAATCAATGCAAAACTTCCTAGTGACAACTCAATTGTATGTTGGTCTTATAGTATCGTTGAAGACGATTTTTCACCCAAGCATAGTTTGAAGAAGAAATATTGGTATTTAGTAAAAAAAGAATTATTTGAGGACAAAACAGAAACAACTATACAAGAAATACAGAAAATCTGTTCGTTTTTCGAAGGACAAAATGATTACAAACTATTCTGTAAAAAGGACCATCGAAACACTGTTAGAGAGATTGAGAAAATCAATATTTTGAAGGAAAAGGATTATTTAATTTTTGAATTTATAGCTCAATCTTTTTTGTGGGAGCAGGTTAGACGAATCGTAGGATATATTACGAATTATTGGAAACTCTCAGAGGAATTAAGAGATACAAAAAAGCTCCTTCAAGGAAGTACTGAAATTACAAACTTGAATATACAGCCAGCTGAACCAGAAAATTTAATTTTGATAGAGCATTTCTATGAAGGTTTAGAATGGATAATAAGTCAAAGAGCGATAATGATAATCAAAGACAAAATCAATACAGCCTTGAGAAAAATTGAACAAGAAGAAATTCAAAAAAGGACCGTGTTTAGATATATCGAAGGACTGTAAGAGAAATAGATAAGTTTCTTACTACTCTTTATTGGATTCTTTCACCAATTTTGCTAAGAAAGAAGTCAATTGAATATTGCTGGAAGCTCCTTCAGAAATTCGAAAATCTATTTCAGCTAAGAATTCAGTAACCTCTAATTTCATATTATCTGAGATAGAAAGGGAAGATATTTCTCGATAAATTTGATGTGTTACATCTGTTCCTGATAAACCAAATTCTAGAATTAGTTGTTGTAAAACTTCTCTTGATTTTTCGAATTTACCACTTAAAGCAAGGCTGAGCATTTCCTTGATTCGTTCTGGATCTGCATGTCCTACAGTTTTTAAAACAGTTATTCTTTCTACTGATTTACCCGAAGCTGCTGTAGATTGGAGAATATTTACTGCTTTTCTTAAATCTCCTTCACAAATATAAAGAACTGTGCTAAGTCCCTCTTCATCATAAACAAGCTTCTCATTATCACAAATATATTTTAGAAACTCTCTAATGCTTTTTTCATCAAGAGGTTTGAACCGAAATATTGCACATCTTGATTGAATGGGTTCAATAATTTTACTTGAATAATTACAAATGAGGGCAAATCTACTTGTTTTAACATATCTTTCCATTGTTCTTCTTAGAGCATGTTGCGCAGCGGAGGTTAAACTATCAGCCTCATCTAAGCAAATTATCTTGAAAGGTATGTCTCCATAAGAGGCCGTGCGAGCAAATTCTTTCACTTTTGTTCGAATGGCATCTATCCCACGGTCATCTGATGCATTCATCTCCAACAGGTTACGAGAAACATTAGCATGACCATATAAATCAATAGCGAGAGCTAAGAGTGCAGATGTTTTACCAGTTCCTGGAGGTCCTGCAAATAAAAGGTGAGGTAAGTTCTTTCGTTCAACAAATCCTTTCAGACGTATGATAATGTCTTCATGACCCCTAAGATCATCAAGAGTCTTAGGCCTATATTTTTCTGTCCACATTACATCATATTTACTGGTCATTTTCTCACATCATCATTTCTAAGTTTTTTCTATTTAAAGTTATTATATACAACGTTCAAAATTAATTGTACATAGAACACATTTGAAGTGTTTTAATAAAATTTTACATTGAAATTAATTTTTTAATGTCTCACTTATTTGGTTATAATCATTCAGCATAATGATTTTTAAAATACTTGAGTATGGAAAACCTTTTTTATTATCATAAGTCGATGCGATATAGTATTAACCTTTCCTAGGTGCCACTATGGATATAGAGCTTGTTGAAATATTTCCAAATTCGGTCAAATTCATCTTATCAGATGTTTCATTAGCTTTTGCTAATGCTATTAGACGTTTAGCTTTAGCTGAAGTCCCATCATTAGTTATAGAAGATGTTTATGTATTAAGAAACACATCACCACTCTTTGATGAATTTATAGCGCATAGATTGGGATTAATTCCCTTGAAATATGATGTTGATGATCTTGATTTGAATTTCAGAGATAAATGTGATTGTGGAGGAATAGGGTGCAATTTATGCACAGTGACTTTGATGCTCTCGAAGGAAACTGATAATCAAACCAATGCTGTTGTATACAGTGGAGATCTTGTATCAGCTCAAGAAGGTGTAGAACCTATAACCACAAAAATTCCTATAGTTAAATTAGGACCAAACCAAGCTCTTGAATTGGAATGTATGGCACAATTAGGAATTGGAAAAGAACATGCCAAGTGGCAACCGGTTTCTGCAATGGGATATCAAAAATTTCCAATTCTAGAAATTAATAAAGCTAAATGTACTAATTGTCTTGCTTGTATTGAGGCTTGTTACAGAGGAGTATATCAGAAAATAGGCGATGAAGTTCAAGTTGTAAATCCTCTAAGCTGCACATTGTGCAATTATTGTCTTGATTTTTGCAAACCTGAAGCAATTAAAATTGGAAGTGATTCCTCCAAAGTTATCTTTTCTTTTGAAACAAATGGTGGTATCCCACCTTCCAAGATACTTTCTAAAACAGGTGAAATACTTCTCACAAACATCGACGAATTCAAAAAGACATTAGAGTCATCGTTATTAGAAAAAGAAGTAAAAGAATGAAGTGAGCTTAAATGCCAAGAAGAACAGGGCCAACAGATCCAAATATTATACAGTTAATTAATCAGCTAAAAAAGAAATCAGCTGAAACAAATGTTTCCATTTGGAAAACCATCGCTGAAAAAATAGAGAAACCTCGAAGAAAGAGAGCTGCTATTAATCTTAGCAAAATCAATCGGTTCTCCAAAGAAAATGAAATTATAATTGTTCCAGGATCTGTTCTAAGTTCAGGAAAACTTGATCATCCTGTTACAATTGCAGCTATAAAAACCTCTGAACAGACAAAAGAAAAGATTCGAGCAACAAATAGTAAATTCCTTACAATTCATGAATTACTAGACTCTAAGCATGAGGTTGGAAAAATGAGAATACTAATCTAATCAAGGTGAATTAAATGGTAAAAACTGAAAAAAACATAGAAACACAGTTGGTAGCTTCTAAACTAATAATAGACGCAGAAAATGCGATTTTAGGTCGATTGTGTTCCGAAGTTGCCAAGCTTCTACTAGACGGTTATGCTGTAAATATTGTAAATTGTGAAAATGCAGTAATTTCAGGAAAACGACATTCGGTTTTAAACGAATATAGAAATATGCATAAAATTCACACTGCATCTAATCCCAGACGGGGACCTTTTCATCCTAAACGACCTGATAGATTAGTACGACGAACTGTGAGAGGAATGCTTCCTTGGAAAAAGAGCAAAGGTAGAACTGCATATCATAAACTTCTAACATATATTGGAGTACCCGACGAGTTTTCTGGTGCTGAAATCATTAAACCAAAACATGCTGATGCAAGCAAATTGGATTGTAAAACAATAACAGTTGGAAAATTATGTGAGGAATTTGGCTGGCAAAGATAAGGTGTGATTAATATGGGTAAAGTTATTGTTTCATCAGGAAAAAGAAAAACTGCTATTGCACGAGCAACTATTAAATTAGGAAAAGGAAGAATCAGAATAAATGGAGTCCCCTTAGAGGTTCTACCAAATGAACTAAAAAGAGTTAAGATTAGCGAAATATTCGTTCTCGCAGGGGATGAGAAGAGAGATTCTGTTGATATTAGGGTAAAAGTAAGGGGAGGCGGATTTATGGGACAAGCTGAAGCGGTTCGCACCGCAATTGCTAGAGGCTTAATTGAATTTTTTGATGACATGGGTCTAAAAGAGAAATTCATAGATTACGATAAAACAATTGTCTCTGGTGATCCAAGAAGAACTGAACCCAAACACTTTGGTGGTAAAAGTTCTCGTTCAAGATTCCAAAAATCCTACCGATAACTTTTTCCCTTTCATTATTTATATTTTTAATTAAGATGTCAGCTGTTTTAGATTGTTCTATTGGTGAAGGTGGAGGTTCAATTGTACGCATAGCTACTGCTTTGGCAGCAGCAACAAATTCTCCATTGAAGCTTGTCAACATACGTTCTAATAGACCAAATCCTGGGTTAAGATCTCAACATCTAGAAGCAATAAATGCTTTAAGACAACTCTCTGGTTTCGAAGTTGTTGGAGCAAATTTGGGAAGTAAAGAATTGTCTTTTGATAAATATGGGAAAAGAAGGAATGATGCAACAGTTAAAATCAACACAGCTGGGAGTATATCTCTTGTAGCTCAAGCTGTTCAATATTATGCTTTGAATAATGGGTCTCAAATTATTCTCAACATACAAGGAGGTGCAACTCATGGCAAGTGGGCTCCTTCAGTTGAATTTGTTGAAAATGTAACTTTCAAGATTCTTGAAAAGATGAATAAACTAATTACTGTTGATATCAACCAATATGGATATTATCCTAAGGGTGGGGCGCAGAGTCGCTTTATTTTCAAACCTCATAATAAAATAATACCGTTAGATTTAACAGAAAAAGGTACATTGGAAGAGATTTCTGTTTTTTCAACAGTTTCGTCTCATCTTAGAAAGAGAAATGTTGCAGAAAGGCAATTGGAAACATTTGCTAAATTAACAAAACAACCAGAAAAGATTGTTCCTCATATAAACTATGTAAATAGTAACTCTCCTGGTACTGGTCTAACAATTGTAAACAAATACTCGACTGGAGCCATTAAGGGATGTTTTACACCTGGAGAAAAATCAATAACCGCAGAGCAAGTTGGAGAAATGTGTTGGGAAAAATGGAAAGATTTAGAGAATAATGGTGCTGCTGTGGATTCCTTTACGGCTGATCAACTGATAGTAGCAATGGCATTAGCTGAGGGAAATTCGACAATAACAGTAGATAGCTTGACTAATCACACTAAAACAAACATTGATTTGATTCAGAAATTTATTTCAGTAACAATCAATGTAAAGAAAAGAAATGGATACTATCATGTAACCATAAAACCTCATTAAACGTACCAGTTTTCGTTTTTCTTATTTCTTTCTTAACGACATATTTATATGATGCTATACAAGTCGGAGTACGACATTAGAGCATCTAATCTCTGTATAATTAGCTCTAATAGTCAATAAGATAAATTTAGTGAATTACACTAATTAAATAAAATATTAAGGACGTGAAAATATGGGGCATAGAAAGGCAAGCGCACCCCATCGATCATCATTAGGATATCGAAGGGTAAGAGCGCGACGAGTAGTACCTGCACCTCGCGCATGGCAAACATACGAGGGTGCTCCTAAGTTACTAGGTTTTCTTGGTATCAAAGCTGGGATGACGCATTGTGAATATCTTGAAGATAAGCCAAGAAGCCATTTAGTAAATAGGGAAGTTACTGTAGCAGTAACTTGTATTGAGACACCACCAAATGTTGTATTTGGATTGCGTGGTTACAAAAAATCACCATATGGTCTCAAAATAGTTGCTGATTTAATTACAACTGAAACAAAAGAAGAGCTTAAAAGAAGAGTAAAACCTCCTAAACAATATGATCTTGAGAAAGCCAAGAAGGAATTTGAGAGTCATCTAGAAGAAATTGTTGAGTTACGTGCAATTATACACACTCAACCTTATCTTACAGGAATTGGTATGAAAACCCCTCAAATAGCTGAAATCAAGATTGGTTGTTCAAAAATAGCGGAAGGTTATCAATATGGTCTCTCTCTTCTAGGAAAAGAAGTACTTATTCGAGATGTTTTCAAAGCTGGCGAATTTGTAGATTCTATTGGTGTAACAAAAGGAAAAGGTTTCCAAGGACCCGTCAAGAGACATGGAATTAAAATTCTTCAACACAAATCTAAAGGGACAAAAAGAGGTGTTGGATCTATAGGTCCATGGCATCCTGCTAGGACAATGTGGACAATTCCACGATATGGTCAAATGGGTTTCAATGTGAGAACCGAGTATAATAAGCGAATTATGCAAATTGGTTCTGACGGAGCACAAATTGTTCCTAAAGGTGGTTTCGTGAAATATGGTGTTGTAAAGAACAATTATGTTCTGCTTAAAGGTTCTGTTCAAGGTCCTAAGAAGCGTACGATCATGTTAAGAGAACCTGTTAGGAAAGCTCCACAACCTGAGAAGGAACCACAAATACTTTACATCTCAACAAAGAGTCAACAGGGTTAGGAATGAGGCGATAATGATGAGTACAAAAATATATTCCATCAAAGGGAAAAAACTTTCAGAGACAATAGAGCTTCCTGAAGTTTTTCAGACACAATTACGACCAGACATAATTAAGAGAGCTGTACTAGCGGAACAAACCAGAAAAAGACAACCAAAAGGTGTTAGTCCTCTAGCTGGAAAGTTAGTCGGTGTAGAAAATTGGGGTACTGGTCGAGGTGCTGCAAGAGTGCCCAGAATTAAAGGTTCTAGAACACACAGTGCTCAAAGAACTGCATTCATTCCACAAGCACGAGGTGGTCATAGAGCCCATCCTCCTAAAGCTGAGAAAAAAATAGTGGAAAAAATCAATCGCAAAGAACATCTAATAGCTCTGAAATCTGCTATTGCATATACAGCACAAAAAGAATCAGTTGGCCAAAGAGGACATCGTTTTGATGATAAAACTGTCTTCCCAATCATTGTTGAATCAAAGGCAGAAGAGCTAGAAAAAACTCAAGAAGTTATAACCTTATTAGATAATCTAGGTCTATCTTTAGAATTACTAAGAGTGAAATTCGGTAAAAATGTTCGCCCTGGTAAAGGTAAAAGACGAGGACGTAAATACAAAGTCCCCGTTGGACCATTGATTGTAATAGGTAATAGTGAATGCTCTTTAGCAAAAGCAGGAAGAAACATCCTAGGAACCAGTGTTGTTTCAGTAAATAAACTTACAACTGAATTATTAGCTCCTGGAACTCATCCTGGAAGATTGACAATTTGGACAGTAGATGCGATAAATTCGTTGAAAGAGCGCTTTACTTCAGGTGATAAATAATGGATCCGTATAAAATAATAATAAAGCCCCTTATCTCTGAGAAAGACTTTGAGCTAATAGAGAAAGAAAATAAATTGGTTATCCAAGTTGCTTTGAATGCTACAAAACACCAAATCAAAGAGGCTATGGAAAAACTGTACGAGGTTCAAGTTCTCAAAGTGAACACATTGATCACACCAAAAGGAACAAAGAAGGCTTATGTCAAATTAAGTCAATTTGACGATGCAGCTGACATAGCTTCAAGAATGGGATTATTCTAAAGGAAGTGAATTAAATGGGTAAGAAAATATTAGTTCAACGAAGAGGTAGAGGAACATCACAATTCCGCGCAGCTTCCCATAAGAGAAAAGGTAGTATTAAATATAGAAAAATCACTAAAATTGAATATACTGATGAGAAAATAATCGGTTCAGTTAAAGATCTTGTACATGACCCTGGAAGAGGTGCTCCTGTAGCTATAGTTCTGTTTCAAGATGGATTGAAAAAAGTAATATTACCTTCCGAAGGATTAAGAGTAGGGCAAACAATAGAGTATGGTGCTGGTGCATCAGTTGTTATAGGAAACACGATGCCCTTACAATCTATTCCTGATGGTTCCCCTGTTTTTAATATTGAATTGACACCTGGAGACGGCGGTCGATTAATCCGTGCTAGTGGTGGATACGCAACCATTTTAGGCCGTGATAAAGGCAAAGTAACACTTCAATTACCAAGTGGTGAAATGAAAGAAATTCCTCAAAGATGTCGAGCAACAATTGGTATTGTTGCTGGAGGAGGAAGAACTGAAAAACCATTTGTTAAAGCAGGAAACAAACATTATCTCAAAAAAGCAAAAGGTCACTATTATCCAAGAGTGAGAGGTGTTGCAATGAATGCTGTATCTCATCCACATGGTGGTGGAGCACATCAAAGCCCTCCACGTGCAACAACAGTTTCAAGACATGCTCAGCCTGGAAGAAAAGTCGGTCTAATAGCAGCAAGAAGAAGTGGAAGAAGAAGAGGCAAAAAGTAGTTTTGCCCTTTAAGTTTTTTTATTTTTTTTACTTTTTAAATAACATAGTCATTAAAAACTGAAAACCATGATATACAATTAAGGAGTATTAGAATGCAAAACAAGAAAACATACGGAGATGTCGAATTTATATTTGAAAAACCTCAAAACTTTGAAGGTTGTGTTCTATTAAATGGTTGGCATGGGATTGGAGAATGCGGTTTTATATCAATGAGTCATTTAGTTGAAAACTTAAAATTAGAACGAATCGGCTTTATTGTTACAAATAATATACCTCAGTTTATTTCTATCAAAAATGAGCAAATTACATTTCCTTTTGAAATCTATCGCAAAGATAACTTAGTTGTAATATTACCCATTTTTGAACCAATAAAATCTGAGCATTTGATTTTTACCAAGACTATAGTTGAATGGTCTATTGAAGAGAAATTCCAACAAGCCATTCTTATTGGCGGCTTAGATAAACGTTTACAAGATGAACACTCTGTCAAAGGTATTTACACTCGTTCCTTTAAACGAGGAGAAAACACCTCCGCAATCCCTGTTCTTGATGAGGGGTTGTATGTTACAGGTCCTTTAGCTTACATGCTGATGTTTTATGAACTTAATCAGTTTCCAGCTGTGGCGCTTTTACCGTATGCTGAGAGATCAAGACCTGATCCCGTTGCTGCGAGTGCAGCTATAGAGCAAATAAATATCCTTCTTGGTACAAGTATTGATACAGAAGGTTTGTTAAAAGAAGCTGAAAAGATAGAAAAGGAAATAGAGTCCCTAATTCAAGCAAGCAAGCCAAAACAAGATAGAGATAAAGATTCTGACCAAGGAATGTTTGTTTAAAGATAAAAAAAATTGGCGGACCAAGCAGGATTTGAACCTGCGAATTCCGGCTTTCTTCCTAATTTCCGGAGGCCGGAGCCTTATCCATACTAGACTATTGGTCCCTCTTTCTTTTAACTACTAAAAACCCCATTTCTATTAATTTTACCAAAAACCACTAGATATCGTAAGAGAAATCTTCCTTTTCCTTTTGAAGTAAAAACTCTTCAGAAATTGATAATTTAGCAACATCTTTGAATTTGTCCTTTGTTTTGAGCAAATCTAATGTTAAAATCTTTAATCTCTCTACGAGACTCTCTAACCCTTTTTCTTTTAGAGTAGAAATTTGAAACTCTGTATCAAACTCTTCATTGGCTTTTGCAATTTGGTCTTTGGAAAGAATATCAACCTTATTGAGAACTCGAATGGTAGGATTATCGGTAAACTCCTTGGAAATATCTTCAAGTAAGTGATTTTGTTCTTCTATTGATAATTCAGCATCTTTTGAATAGTCAAACAAATAGACAATAATGTCCGAGATATAGTTGATCGAAGCGATACTCTGACGCTCAATTAAGTTACGTTCTTCAAAAGGACGATCCAACAAACCAGGGGTGTCAACTACTTGAACGAGCGTTAAACCAAAATTTGCATGACCAAAAACTACCTCTTTTGTTGTAAAAGGATATTCTCCAATTTCAGGAGAGCCAGAAGATATGCATCTAACAAGAGAAGATTTGCCAACATTAGGTGCACCAGCAATGACTATGGTTGGAAGAGTGGTGTTGAAATCGGGAACAGCTTTAAGTTTTTTAACAATCCGTATAAGATATTTCACATCACCTTGAGCTTTTTTAACAAGAGAAACATATCTCCCGCTTGTTGCTTTTCTTATCGAAGCCATAACATTAGGGTGATTGGTATCATATAATTTCTGCAATTCTTCTCGTTCAATCTCTTGTAATTGATTTGATATACCCTTTAATCTACCAAGAATTTGCTTAATCTTATCAACACTACCAATTAAGTTAATTATCTCTTGATAGAAAGGATGAATATCCTCAACCCAAGGAAATTGATCGATAATACTATCTATTTTTCTTGTTAACTCATAGGTTAAAGTTGTGATTTTATCTTTCTCAAGAAAGTATAACTTTCGTTCTCTGCTGATTCTTTTCTTAATTCGCGTTCTTCTAACCGCAGCACTCTGTTGAAAGGCATTAGAAATGATTTCACTTACAGGGGAAATATATGCAACATTTCTGAATGGATTGCTAGTTTTCGATTGCTTTCTCAATATTAATCACTTTCTGAATCTAGTATGGTCATATCAATTTCATGCTCAAAATATTCGGGAAGATTCTTCATTACTTCTTTTCTTCGAATTAGGTACTCCTCCTGATATTTCAAGACCATCTTTAATAAGCGAGGTTTACAATCAAGGCCACAAATGAGCCTACCACCAAGACAACCTTGGCGAGTTTCTTCTAAATCCTTGTCATCTTGAATGAAATACTTCTCAAACCAATCGAAAACAGTACAGATGTATGGATTTGCACCAAGTTCTCTTTGTTCTTGAATTGTAGCTCTTCCCCCAGTAAATGCACTCATAATCTTCTTTTTAACGGTTTTAGCATCATCTCTTAAGAATACACAGGTCTCTGGAGCTGAAGAAGACATAGGCCCTCCAGTGAGTCCTTTCATGTATTTAATGTACAAAGAAGCAGGTAAAGGGATTTTTCTCTTCCTTGCTATATCTCTGGTTAAACGCATGTAAACGTCTTGATCGAGACCGATAGGAACAACGACAGGAAACCCATCGTCAACCGTTGGTTGAAGGATGTGAGCAGCTTGAATACAAGTATAAAAGACAGTTCCTGCATTTTCATCTCCGTTTAAACCTAGAGCCGCTTTAATTGCGTTATATGTTTGATTGATTGAAAATGTTAAAGCTAGGTATTGGATTCTAGGTGTAACGCTTGAAATATATGCATGAACATTTTCCGGTTGAAAACCAAGTGCAAAAATGTCAATAGCATTTTCTAATGCTGGTCTAGCTGTGTTTTCTAAGCTGTCAACTTTGCGAAAAACATATTTCTCGTCATCAGATAAGGGCATATAGTAATTACAGTTATATTTTGTTTGCAAGTAGCGAATTAATTCAAAAAGAATCAAGTGCCCAAAATGTAAATCATTTGAAGGACCTCGACCGCTGATAATTGCGAATCCTTTATTCTGCTCAACTCTATCAAGTATTTTATCAAAATCTCTGTGGGCAAAAACAACACCTCTTCTAAAGAATAAATGGTCTTTACCTACTCGTGACACAATATTGTCAGTTTTAGCTATACCAAATTCTTTGAGAATGACCTCATAGTCGGTTCTTTTCTCTATGTCTTGGTTTTCTGCATTTTTGCTCATTCTAAACACCTCTTAAAAAATGAGATTAAAATTCTTTTCAAAGAATAGCGATTTGGTCTGTCACCTATAAAATGTTTGAAATAGAAAAAGTCGGGGAATGTCAATACCAGTCCAAGTTATCACGCTCAATATTCTATACAAAAAAATCTTTATAAGATTATCTAACAGAAAGGGTGAAGATGAACACTTGGGAAAATAGTTATCTAGAAGCGTCTAAATTAGTTGACAATACTACTATCAATTCCAAGGGTGTTTTATTAGGATTTAATGTCAACTTAGACAAAGTTATAGAGTTAAATCCTGTGTCATTTGCAAATGTCTTAAGAAAAACAGAGGATATTGGCAATCTATACGCTGATCACTTACCTAGCAAAATCGCAACAATTAAGGATTTATTTGTGTGCTTAATCCATTCTATTAAGGAAGGAAAAGCAAATGAAGTGCTTATTAGTTCTGAAGAAGTTGCTAAATGGATAGAGAATACTTTTGTTATTTCAAGAACTGTAATTGGTGGACAAGCTGGTATAATGGCAAATTTGTTGAAAGCTGTACAGATAACTCCTGTTCTACTTAGCACTCCAATTGCAAGTACGAGATTACTTGAACTATTAGATCCCTCCATAATAGTACCTGGTGCAAGTTATCCCAGTTCATCTTTAAAATCAGGAGAAGGAATTGATAAAATCGAGCAAATAACCCACTATGTCTTTGAATTCAGTGAGGGTCAATATGATTTAGGAAACAAAGTAATTAAATGCTTGAGATCAAATCGTTTTATAGGCTCATATGACAAAGTAAATTCATTGTTGGCGTTTTCCGATGAATTTAGAGAATATAGTGAAAGTAACATTTTAAATTTCTCCCTTGGTGTTATTTCGGGATTTCATCTAATTGATACAGAACTTCATCCTTCAAAGTCTTTTTCTGAAATTTTTAAACCAGTTTTGCATTTGATAAAGAAATGGAAAGAAAGAAACCCAAAGTTAATTATACATCTTGAACTTGCTGCGGTAAATGATGTGGATTTGAAAAACAAAATAGTAAGTTATCTCTTTCCTCTAGTAAATTCTATTGGATTAAATGAGCAAGAGCTTATATCCTATTTGAGTAGCATTGATGCCACGCTTTCGAACAGCATCAAATTCGAATTATCTTCAGTTAGTCTTTTCAGGGGTATACATGCTATTTTTTCCAGGTACCCTCATCTTAGAATACATCTTCATTATCTTAATTATAATTTAATTCTGTCACCATTAATATCAGAAGACACCATCCTTCTAAGAAAAAACAGTCTGATGATTTCTTCAATTTTTGCAGCAGTAAAAGCAAAAAACGGACTTATTAAAGGAAGAAAGGATGTTACTGAGATAGATTACAACGTCTCAAAAACGGGTTTAGAGGAATTACAAAGACTAGATACTTACCTCAAGAACGAATTTAATGGAGAAGAATCTTTGTTAAAAAAAGGTTATCTGATAACTGAATCCTTTGCAATTTTTGGCATCCCTACCATTGTCATCCCTTCTCCGAAGCAATTAACAGGTCTTGGAGATACTATTTCCTTAACATCAATTCTGTTTGAAATGGTTGAATCTAAGTAGTTGAAAGACCCTATCTTACAAATTTTCAAAGAATATGAATTGATTTCTCGGTGTTTAAATAACTTCTTCAAATTAATATAATAAGTTTCTATTCAGATTAACAGATTATAAGTTGACGATGATAATGGTTGTGAGATATCTTTCTAATGAAAAACAGAATTCTATCGATTGGAAGCAAAATAATGATAGAATCACAATGCAAATCTTTGAGATTAATTCAAATGGAAATAAGGATCAGCTTGTAAATTTATTAACGGAGTTAAAATCAAAGAACCTTATGTTCTCTATTAAAATCTCAAAAAAGAGCCAGTTTCTATTGATATATTCTTATAATAATTCAAAGAATAATTTGAATGAATCAGATTTAATTGAGCATTTGACGAAAACCTATCCCTTACAATCCGCAGTAAATGCAGATGAGTTTTTCACTAAGCCTGTAAAGAAAGTAGTTCAACATGAAAATATTCTCCAGCTTAACTTGGAAAATGGGAAACAATCTTATGCTCTTTGCTATCTGCTCTCATCAATAGTTCTGGATTCCCAGACCTTTCCAAAGCGTTTTACTAATTTTATAATTGATTTGATAAGAGCTGATATATTTTCGGTAGTTATTTCATCAATCCCTTTAAAGAGTAAAGTTTTACAAAACCAACCAAGATGGGGATTACTGCTTCTTGCACAAGATGATAATCGAAGTTTGGTAGTGAAAAAAGAGAAATTGTTCCATAGATTTCTAAATACAAATTCTACAAAATTGAATTGCAAATTATCCCTTATAACAAAAAAAGATTTTGTGAGACATAGAACAAATTTTAGGTATCTTGTTCCTTGGCAATATATCAACGGTGACTTCACAGATAAAGTCGAAATTAAAAAATTATTCGGTATTGAGATTTCTAGTATAGTTCCACCTACTGATCATTATACGCAAGCTACCAATGAGATTCAGCAAGAAGCTCTTCAAAAGAAGCCTGAAAGCGCAGAAAGTAGGTTGGTTAGACCGCCTTTTCCATCAGTGAAAACACCTCTTCCTAATAGTCAAGAACCAGTTTATGCGTCTTCGAAACTAGAGATAAAATCTACTAAACCTAAGAAAAAGAGGAAAACCTATTTGATAAGCAACCTCAATGATATAGCCATCCCGGTACCAAAAGCAATGAACGTTGTATTTGATATAGAATATTTGAAAGTGCGAATAAATAAAATGTTTAAAGACTTTGAATTCAAAGAAACAGTGATTTTTGAAGATAACTTTGACTTAGTTCTTCGGAAAGATTCTTTCTATATATTTGTTAAGTTCTATAAGGAGATTCTTAACCAAACAGATGCTAACAGAGTAATTGAAAACTTAAGTAGCATTGCTGGATTGAGGAATCAATTCTTGTGCATTGTTGTTGCTGATACTATTGAAGAGAATTCCATGAAAATACTAAATGAGTTCAATGTACTTCATTTAACTTTAAATGACGTTCTGCTTGAAGACACATTAAAGAGCAAAATATACAATACTATTCTAACATAGAAACCAGAACACACTTTACTCCCATTGTTTAAATGTTTAATATATACTGTATTTAAATTTTCTTTGGGAATTGTTTGATACATTCACTTCACAGTTTGTGTATTACAGAAAGTTATCAGTCATAAAGATAAGAGTCATCATTATGGGGGCAAAATCAAAATTAATAACTTTGTATATCGCTAGTATTGTTAAAAAATACTTGCCAAAAAATGAGGAAATTATTCATAGCAGCCTATTTCTAATCTCTACTAAAGAAGAAAGACTGAAAATTCCTGATTGGTATCATAATGGCTATTCAGTAATTTCGGAAACCGTATCCAGTTATCTCCAAACACTTTGTATGGAAAAAACGCTTAAATTTACAAATGATGGCATGTACTTATTTGTTGAAAATCAAGAAAAAATTACAAGTGAAGATCTCAAAAGTGCGGTTTCTAATGTTGATCATATATTATCAGATTGTGATTCAGGAATAAAAATATTAAAAGAAGCCAATAGAGAGTTCAAACTACAACATTTTGGCATTGTTGGACAATAGCATTAGTATGATGTTACAGAAATATCTCTTTCTTTATCTTCGACACTAGGTCGAATTTTCTTCCATATGTCTGATATTATATTGGATTCGTCTGGATGAGCATATACTCGAACAAGTGTAAACAAGGAACGATATGCTCTAGGTCCTGAGAATGTTGTAATATACGTTGTAGTGTTGAGAGCCTCATTTAATGTAAATGAACTACTTCCTGAACGTATGCGGTCGTGAGGGTCGTAAATATAAATATTGGAAGCTTGAAATTCTTGTTCGTTAATGGTTGAAAGCTTGTATGTGGAGTCTATTTTCATCTTATTCTCAAGCGAGAGGTTATTTTCTTTACAATATTGGTCAATTCTTTTAATGAATGACTCTTGGGCAGTCAGTTTACACAGACCTTCAACGGTAATTCCTAGATTTTCAGCAGTTGATTCATCTATGATTTTTTCCCAAACTGACTTATAGAGACGTCTATCAAAGAGATCCTTAGCAAGTTGTTTTGCTTTTTTGAGATCATCTAATTCCTTTGAGAAAATCTCTCCAATGAGCGTGTATTCATTTAAATAAGTATATTCAGCTAAATCATTAGTACGTTCTATAAGATTCAATGGTTCACATGCTTCTCTTAACATCTCATGGATGGTAATATCGGCTGCTCTTGCAGTTTTGTGGAAATAGACATTTTTGTATTCAAAAAACCTGCCAATTAATGAGGAATAAATGTCATCTAAACATTTCCAGTTGTAGTGAATGGCATCTTTATCGAGATGTTTTCTTATAGTTGTGTTATTAATGATTCTATTTACTGCAATAATCCCAAAGTGCAGTGTTCCTGCAAAGAATGAATCTCTAAGCATGAAATCTAAACGATCTGCACCTAAAGCTCCTTGAATTAGAGGGTGTAATAGATAATCCTCACCATTCCAAATCTGCATTAGTTTTTTCGGTTCGGTGAATTCTTCTATTATTGGTAGTAGAAATTCTGACATCACCATCTTATCACGATGTACATCATGACCATGAGGTGCTTTAGGATATACTTGTTTGAAAACAACATCATCATAAGTATGACTGAATGGTCCATGACCTATATCATGGAGCAATCCTGCAATACGTGCTAATTGCACCTTCTCAACAACATCATCATCTTTTCTAAATACTTCTTCAGTATATCTACCAGCTAAATGCATGACTCCAACGCTGTGTGTAAATCGAGTATGAACGGCTGAAGGATATACTTGACGAACACCTGATAATTGGCTAATCCATCTTAATCTTTGAAAAATTGGTGTGTCAACAATTTTGTTTTCTAATTCCGTCATCCGTATTTCGTCGTATATAGGATCCCTTATTGTTCGGATGAAGTTTAGAACGTTCTTCATATCAATTCCTCTTTATTTATCTATTGTTTATTTAATATTACAACCTTTTAATCTTTTTCCTCTTGCCCAAAACCACGACAAAAAAAGTATTGGCGCCTCTAATGGCGAAAATCAATTATTAAATATGTGGCTTTCAATCATGAAAATATTATTGGTGGACCGACCGGGATTTGAACCCGGGGCCTCTTCATTGCGAACGAAGCGATCTGCCAGTCTGATCTATCGACCCACTCTTAATGTATTCTCTCTAATTGTGAACTTTATTCTTTAGACAACCTAGTTGATGATTATACCGCGCAATATTGATTATTTAATGAGAAAAAGAAAAGGTTGATGGTTAAACTAAGAAGCTGGTTTGACTCTCATGATTTTTCTTTTACCTATGGCATTCCAATATTCAACTTCAGCTCCTTCTGAGAGTATTTTTCTCAGTTCTTCTTCAGTTGGAAGTGCAGCTTCAAATGTATTATAGGTTTCAAGATCCATTAATTGAACGCTATCATCACTTAGAGAGATAACTTGTGCGTTTCTTTTGTCAATAATGGGGGATTGCAGTTTTGTGTCACCAGGAATAGAGATTTCCGTTTTGCTACCGGTGAAAATGTTTTCAATCTTCAGTCTACACTTAGAACTTCCGTGTTTTCCGGTTTTAGATTTTTCAATTCCACGAACTAGAAAAACCTCGTTATTTTGAATTATATAGTAACCTTCTTTGACTTGACCAGCTTTAATTGGTGTAACATCTTGTTCTGACATATATTTCTCCTCTTTTTTTTTGATTTTGGTAACTATTCTAAACAATGAATTTCTACATTACATGTTAAGGAGTACCATATATATGATTATTAATCTTGTTTTATTTTCATTATATTTAAAGGATTTTGGTTTTATTCTCACTGTAAAATGATTTTATGGTTAAATGGTTATATATAATCAAATCCTAATGTTGCGAAATAGAAAATTAGAATTTTAATAAGATATATATTGAAAAACAGCGGATAAAAGAAGAAGGAAGAAAAATATTATCTTTGGGGTTTAGCTTTACGACCAGTTACTAATTGACTAACAGCAACTCCATTAACGTGTGTAACTTGCCATTTAACTCCAGGAATATCACCCATAGCTCCCTTTTGTGCTCCTCCAATACTGCATACAAGAACTTCATCATGTTCATCAATATATAGAAGGCCTCCATCATGAGGAACAAAGGCACCTACTTGTTTTCCATTTTTGGTTAGCCTTACCCTAACACATTTTCGTAAAGCGGAATTAGGTTGTTTACTTTCAACACCATATTTCTCAACAACAATTCCTCTTGCAGCTGGACTACCTTCAAGTGGATCAGTTTTCTTATCTAATCTTAACATTCTTCGTTTGTAATGAATATCCTTCCAGCGAAAATGCTTTCTCTTGTTTGATAGTTTTCGTGCAGCAAATTCTCCTTTTGGACTTTTTGAACCTGTCATCGTTTTATCACTTATTAAACATCAATTATGAATACAGAGACTAAACTAATCGTGTCTTTTTTATACTCTCAAGTCTTCCCTCTTGAATTTTATTAAAAAACTTTTGATGCTCAACATAATTCTGTATGTGATTTTTTGTAAAATAATAATATTGTTTTAAGCTCTTGCCATCATAAAAAAATGAATACTAAAAAATACTCCACTGTATTCTTATACTCGCGTTTTTCTGCCTACCCACTTTAGAAAAATATCCCAATTATACTGAACATCACTGGAAACATCACTAGAAAAACTCACACTCTTTGTATCCTTTTTTAGCTTAGAGATGATTTCTTTAAGATAAGAGTTGTAGTTTGGGAAAAGCTTTATTGATTCCTTTTCAGGTTTAATTCTCCAGTGCTTTACAGATTTACTAGGGGCCTTCATATTTGCTAAGCCAAGCGAAACATTTTCTTCAAATTTTCTAATGATACCATCTGTATGTTGAGCTATGTATCTGATTTTTACTGCACTATTTTTTAGTATCTCTAATTTATCTATCTTGAGTTCCCATCCTTCTACCCTTAGACTACCATATCCGACAGAAGGCAATCCATGATAATTCTTCTTATATAATTTGAGAAAATCAAAGATAGCAGATGTAAACATTTGCCATTGATAGTAGTATTCAGAAATGCAAAAGATGAAGTTTTTAACCCCAAATAGAAGATTATCAGAAATCGATAAGCAAGATTCTTTGGAGTTTTCTAAGTAATCAATAAAAGCTAACATCTTCAAATCAGAACTAAAAACCTGTTTCATTCTTTTGATGTATTCTAATTTTGCTGAACTAGCGTTAATATTTTTCTCAGTACCAGCACTTCTTAGGAAGAATATCTTGAATTTTCCTCGTTCGATTCGATAATCAATAGGAAAGCTGCCTAAAATCCTTTCATTTATGTGGGGATATTGTTGTATTATATCATAAGGTTTTAGCATAAAATTCACATATGGATCTCGTACATTAATTGAAGAATCTAAGTTCCATTTAATTGGCTTGAATTTTGAATCAAGAAAAACAAGAGCTCGATAATCTAGGTTTTTGTTCCCTGAACCAACAAACATTCTCATAGGTAGCCCTTCGGGCGATGTGAAAATCCTTAGAAATAGCATCATTGCTACAATTGATATATCCGGCGTGTTTTTGTTTGTGGTTCTATTGATGAGGGTTACCAATTCTTTTTTTAACAGAGTGTTACTTTTCAATTCTAGTACATTGGTTAGGGAATTATTGCCCATTACTTTTAGGAATAATTTGTGTAGAGCAATATTATTTCCCAATTGTATGTCTGTATCCGCTCTTTGATCAAACTGGTTTTTGAATGGAAAATACCATGAATGTATTGAATCATAGGGTGTTGTTGTAAACAATTGTTCTTTTGAGGATAACCAACATTCATATTTTCTAGGTGAAGTGTTTCCTAATATAATTGATGTTTTTACTTTTCGATTTTTAAGAATTTCAAAATTTTGAAATTGAGAAAGTAAGCCATTAAAGACTAAATTAGCCATTTCGGCATACTTAATTAGAAAAGCATCTTCGTGCTGAAAAATCATGAGTATGTCATCTATATGTCTCTGTTTTACAAAATTAATACTATCTCGAATGTTTTTATCTACTAATTTGTATAATTACCACTTCAGAGGATTTCTTCTTCGATCTATTCCATTTTCTTTTAATAAATCATCTGAGAACCCTTCAAAATCTAAATAACCCCCCTGAGAATCATATGATATTTTGAGATGAAATGCGCTCCCCATTATATTTATGGGTAATTCAGTGTTTTCATGTTGTATTTGAAGCATTACTGAATCTTTGATTCCCCTCTCATCAAATGCTTTAAGCGCTCCATGCTGAATTAATGAATAAAGTTTTGCTTGACTTTTAATCGCTTCATAGAGGCTATTGGCATCTTTCACTCCAATTCTTAGAACTAAACTATTATAGAACTCTGGTGAATTTTCAAGTTTGTGTAGTAAATGTTGACCAATTGTATCAGAACATGTTAATCTCCGTTCAGTTAATGACAATGTAATCTTGCGAATCAATTCGTTGTTGATATTACCCCCGATTCTAGTGCTATATGGAAGTGTTTTCCATAGTGATGAGACATTGTTTTTATTAAATAATCATTAAAATCTCTTAACGATTCATATTTTTCAATTCGTTTTATTAAATCGTATGCACCCGATTGTACCTTTAACTCTCCAAAATTTACATTATATTGGGTTTCTTCTTTTGTTATAAAATATAAATCAATACCATATTCATTTGGTCTCCTTTTCATTGTATGAGAATCTATAATAATATCTTTTGAATTGTTTTTCTTGACATTGTAGTAAGCTCTATGGAACTGATCTGAATTCTTATTGACTTTTAGCCACGCTTTAATCCAATATTCATCCATATTTTGAGAATTTATGTAGATCATGCCTTTGTCTAATCCAGACATTTTAGCTAAATATTTTACATAAACATCAGTTTCTTCTTCTGTTAATTCATGTCTGAGCTTATAAAATTCCATTATTGATTTTTTATTCTTTTCAAGGAATTTGAATGTATTTTCACCTATATTCTTAGAATCAAGGACATTTTGATATTCTGTAAAAAGCATATTGTTTATATCAATTAAATTTTGTTCAAATATTAACCGAGCTAAATTAATATCACCAGTAAATATACTCCTTTCAATGGAAGATACAATGCTTTTCCATCGTTTATTTGCAGTTGATCCATGTTTAGTTATGTGCTCCCAATCAGTATTTGGGAAAATCATAGCTTTTACCTGTTCTATTACATCTAATTGAGCTTTCAGTAAATCGTTTCTAGATGCTGCTTTATTTCTTGTAAAATTTTGCGGATATCTTGCTCAATTGTTTGTGTACTCTTGTTCTTGAAATATGATATATTTTTTAAATTTCTTATTTCTAAGGCTCCAATTCCATTATTAGTTAATCTAGTAGATTGATCCTGTAAATAATCATCACTGTTTGAACATGACCTCTCTGTGTTAGAAGATTGAGATAAAATTGTTTGTACACCTTTCTTCTTTTCTACAACTGTATCTTGATTTTCATTATTAAACCACACATTTTCATGTTCTGATTTTTCAAATAATTTATCTTGTTTTAGTTGTGTACTCGATAGCTCCAAACCATTAAGATCTGACAGCGTTAAGTGTGAAAGATCTGGCAATTTAGATTTTTTTTGAATTTTTGATATTTGCTTCTTTATCTGAATTATGTTTATCAGTTCTTCATCTATTTTGCTTTTCAATTCTTCATAAAATTCATCGCTAACTCCTTTCAGATTATTTTTTACTTCAACTTCAGTAATTCCAGCTTTTGCCATTTTCAACTTATTATCCTTCAATTCGTATTTAAAGGGGGTAGACGAAGAATTAACTTAAAACAACCTTCTGTTTACAAACTTCCTTGATAAAAAACAATAGCACTATGCAATCACATTTTATTTTATTTACATAAAAAACATATTTCAACTAATCATCCAGTTTGTAGAATTAGAGTTTGAATTTACGATATATGCAAAGATCAAATGATCCAAGATTCCAATGTTTTGGAAAATGTAAGCAATTTCCTTGACGATGCTTTAAAGGACTTACAGTTAAAACATCAATATTTAGAATAAAAAATAAGAAAGGAAATTAAAGAAAACTATTTTTTCTAATCCTTTTTCTCTTTGCTGAATTCTCTGTAATTCGAGCTCATGGTTAAGTTAACTATACCTGTCCCTAAGGCAATAGTTTGACCCACAATAACATTTTCTGTGATACCTTCTAAGGGATCATATTCCCCACGAATAGCTGCATCCAGAAGATGTTTTACTGTTACTTCAAAAGCTGCTCTCGCGAAAACAGAGCTTTTCTTTCCAGAAACACCATGTCTCCCAATTTGGAGTATCTCGCCTGTGTGTGTCATTAAATCAGACACCAACATGACGTGGCGTTTATCAACATCAAGTCCTTGCTCTTTCATAACAGAAAGGGATTCTTTTACTAAAGCGTTTCTTGATGCTTCTATACCAAGTGTTTCCGCAATTTGGTTAATATCTGTTGTATAACATCTTGTTGGGTCAACACCGGGAATACGGAGTAACTCACTGAAATTACTTCCTTCACTTTGTAGAAAATAGTTACCTTCTCTGTCTTTCATAACAACAACACGAGCAACATTTTTTATGCCTTTTATAGGAATCTCACGGACTTTTTCAGCAAGTTTTGGTAAATCAGCGAATTTTAATTCCTTCAAAGGAGAAATAATAATAGTATTTGCTTCTTCAGGATCGATTTCAACCTTACACTCTTTTCGTCGTAATTGAATTTTCTTAACAACTGTTTGAGGCTCAATACCTTTGTCTTTCAATAAAACTTCATCTAATTTGATTCTTATTGTTCCTTCAGAAAAACTATGAATAATACTTTGTGCAACTTTATTAACAGTAGTAAGTTCAATTCTTCTAGAAACTTGTTTGGCTAGTTCTTCCTCTTTTTCAGCGAGCTCATCGAGATAAATGAGCATGGTTGGAGTGCTAGGATTTTTTCTAGCATCAAGTATTTCTATGAGACGAGGTAATCCTCGTAAAACAGACATTTCTGCAACACCGGAATAGTGAAATGTTTGAAGTGTCATTTGTGTTCCTGGTTCCCCAATGGATTGAGCTGCAACTGTTCCTACAGCACTACCTGGATCAATTTGTGCTAATTCGTAACTGTTAACTATTTCTGTTATAATCTCTTCAAGCTGATTTTTTCTCATTCTCTTGCCTTTTAGTTCCTTTCTCAATTCTTCAACAATTGAATCGGGAACGAGTTTCTTCTTCAAGAATATGTTTAAACGGTTTTTAATTTGTTCTTTATCCAGTGTCTGAGCCATCTTTATTCCTCCTCCTCTATCTCTACTTCATCTGGATGCGTATCTAAGATTTTGTTTACAATAATAGAAACGTTTACAGCTTTTCCATGATCACTTTTTGCAGGATCTACATTATCTTCACCATACATGAATTGCACTATCTCACCTGTAGCGTTTCTTACAGTTTTATCATAACTTGAGGATATATCTTGAAGAGCATTCACCAGCCTTCTTTGCATATATCCGCTCTGTGATGTACGGACGGCAGTATCTACTAATCCTTCTCGACCACCAGCTGCATGCATAAAGAATTCAATTGGGTTTAAACCACTTCTAAAACTACTGTCTACAAAACCATGTGCTTCAGCAGAGAGATCTCCTTGTTTAAAGAATGGTAGGACTCTATTTCGATAACCACGGTGAATTCTCTGACCACGAACAGCTTGTTGTCCTACGCAAGAGCTCATTTGACCAAGGTTCAACATATTCCCTCTAGCCCCTGTTCTTGCCATAATCAGAGCTTCATTTTCTGGATTAAGATAATCAGCACCAACATCTGAAGCATCAGTTCTTGCTTTAGCTAAAATTTCCATGATTCGTGCTTCCAGTGTTTCTTCTTCAGTACGACCTGCTTGACGTTCAAGAGTTCCGTTTTCATATTGTTTGATAATATTTAGAACATCACCTTTAGCTTTTCCTAGAATCTCCCCAATTTTCTTTTCAGCTTCTTTGGGAATATTAATATCACTTCCACTCAGACTGAAACCTCTAAGTGTAATGTTGGTAGTTAGCATTCGAGTAACATTGTCTAGAAACTGTCTAGTAACGTCTGCACCGTATTCCTTCAGTATCCTGTGAAGAACACTATCAGGTACCTCTGCTCCAAAGGCTTTCTTATCAATAATTCCAGAAACTAAGATCCCATCCCTGATTAGAATATATCCTTCTATTTCACATTTGGTCTTCTTACAAGTTTCACGTTTTTCACACATGTTATTATACATAGTAAAGTTAAATGTATCCGGAAGAAGTGCACTGAATAAAGATTTTCCACTCCATAATGGCACTCCTTTTGCCCCCTTAAGATCAGGTTTAGGAAGTTCTTCTAAACCTGCTGCAGTAATCAATTGAGCAGCCTCACTCTTTGAGTACTTGGCGTCTTTTCGAGTTAGATAGTATCCGCTAGTAATGAAATCTTGAATTGCTCCAATAATTGGTCCTCCATATCGTGGAGTACTAATTTGTTCTTGAACTCTCATCAAAATTCTTGCTTCAGCTTGAGCTTCTTCACTTTGAGGAACATGAAGATTCATCTCATCTCCGTCAAAATCTGCATTATATGGTCTACAAACAGGAAGTGTTAATCTAAATGTTTTGTAAGGAACAACCTTTACTTCATGAGCCATAATACTCATTCTGTGCAAGCTTGGTTGTCGATTAAAGAGAACAACATCTCCATTTCGTAAATGCCTCTCAATTATGAATTCAGGTTGAAGAGAATCTGCAACAGCTTGTAAGTTTCTAGCATAACGCAAGTAGACTCTTCGGCCATCTGGACGAATAATATAATTCACTCCCGGAAAAGTACGAGGACCTTTCATTACAAGCTCTTTCATTTCTTCAATATTCCATTCTGTAACTCTTTCAGGAACTGTTAGTATTTCTGCGATAGCTTTAGGAACACCTACTTCATTTATGCTGAGCAAAGGATCAGGACTGATAACAGTTCTTGCACTGAAATCTACTCTTTTTCCGCTTAGGTTAGCTCTAAATCTCCCCTCCTTTCCTTTCAATCTCTGTGTGATTGTCCTTAATGCTCTACCACTTCTGTGTCTTGCAGGTGGAATTCCACTTATTTCATTATCAAAATAAGTACTCACGTGATATTGTAGTAGTTCCCATAGATCTTCTACGATAAGCTGTGGGGCACCAGCTTCACGATTTTCTAGTAATCGTTGATTGATTCTGATAATGTCTACAAGTTTGTGAGTTAAATCATCCTCAGATCTAATACCATTTTCTAATGTGATACTGGGTCTGACGCTTACAGGAGGCACTGGTAAAACCCATAGAATCATCCATTCTGGGCGTGCAACACTTGGTTTTATTCCCATTAATCTACAATCTTCATTTGAAATGTCCTTAAACCAACTGTGAATATCAAGTGGAGATAGTTTATTTGTTTGTTTCTGACCTGTTTCAGTTTCAACCTCCTCAAAATATGTCGTGGGTTTCTCAAGTCTGATTTTATTCTGTGGTTCACTGCAATAAGGACAAGCTGTTTTCTTTGCAGCTTTTTTCATTATTTCTTCTACTAAATCATAATCGGGAACCCCCCATTGTTCTTCATATTCATCCATCTTGCCAGTTATTTCATTAATCTCTTCTGGATCAAGTAAAACTTTGTGACATGAACGGCAAGTTGCACGTAGAACCTTGTAAAGCACTTTGTTAAAACCAACATGAATGACTGGTCGAGATAATTCTATATGACCAAAATGGCCAGGACATCCTCCAACTCTAGCACCACAAGTCTTACACCTTTGACCAGGATCAATGGTGCCTAAAAGACCATCCATTAAACCAGAGGTAACAGGAGTCCCATCAGCATCATAAGTATCAGGAGTAATAATACGTTCAACTGATAATTTTCTGATGGTATCAGGATCTAATAAACCAAAACTTATCCCACTAATAGATTTATAGCTTTCTGAGCTCATTTTTATTCTCCAAAAACCTTTGAATCTCTACACTAATTTAACATAATGTAGCTAACCCTATTCCTCCTCCTTAGCGATTTGATAAAAATCTTTTGATTCCCAACCAGTTTTCATAATTGTTGTTAAGAACAAATTTGATCAATTTTGTGTAATTAGTGACAATAAATTCTGTAACTACTTAGAATTTATTAAGTGGTTCTCGAATCGTATAAACGTTAAGTGACAAAGATGAGTTTGAAAGAAGGAAAATCGAAGAAAATTGATGGTAGATTATTTGCACAAGAATATTTAGAAAAAGTACTAATACCACGCTGCAAAATATTTAAAGAGGTTTACAAAAAACTACCAAAACTATCAACAATTCTTGTTGGAGAGAATCCCGCGTCGGAATCTTATCTAAAGCTTAAAGGAAAGTTTTTTACCAAATTGTGCGTTAAATCAGAGGTATTCCGTTTACCTAAAGAAACTACAGAAGAAGAATTATTAGAATTTATTAACAAACAAAATAATAATGATCAAATTGATGGGATTTTGGTCCAAGTACCACTTCCATCGCATATAAACGAAGACACAATTGCTGAAAGTATCGCACCAAGTAAAGATGTTGAAGGTCTTTCTCCTGGTAATGTTCATTCATGGGCTAAATCTCTTCCAAACCTAGTTCCTGCAACCGCTTTAGGAGTTTTAGCACTACTAAAATACTATAAAATAACAATTGAAGGTAAACACGTTGTAGTTGTTGGAAGAAGTATGATTGTTGGTAAGCCTGTTGCACATTTATTGTTAAAGGAAAACGCAACAGTTACAATGTGTCATTCTAAATCAAAACCTCTTGAGGAGTATACGCGACAAGCTGATATCCTAATTGCTGCTGTAGGACGCCCTCATTTAATTAAGAAGGGCATGATAAAGGATGGAGCTATTGTAGTAGATGTAGGAATAAACTTTGAAGATGGTAAAATGATGGGGGATGTTGATTATGACGATCTCTTGGAAACAGCAAGCTATATCACACCCGTTCCTGGTGGTAGTGGACCTGCAACTGTTTGTATGTTGGTTAGTAATTTATTACTTGCATTTGAACTTAACCAAGCCAAGAGAAACGAAGAGCGGCTTGATTGTTTAAGGGATTATTATGGAAATTATGATACAATAGGTGAATCAGGGTTTTGTATAGGATAAATAAACAGATTACACCATTTTTTCCTTCTTTTTTCTCCCATTTTTAGATAAAAGTTTTAGTTATAATCGTATCTGTATGAATAATGAGTGAAATAACAGAATCAAAATCCTTTAAGATTGAAGATAGACCTTTTGAATCAATTTTGACATCTTTTGAAAATGCAATAGCTCTATACATTTACGAAGAAATTCCACGAATAGGAACTTTTGGGGTTTCAGTTCCTGGCACTTCCATAATGCCAGCTTCAACACTTTACATTACTGGAGCAAAGAATGAGCACTATGCGAAAATGATAGGTGAAAGATTAGCTACAAAGCTTCAGAAATTAGTTCTAATCTCATTGAGTGTGAAAGATATTAATACTGAATTAATCGTAGAACTTATGCAGAAAATTGAATCAACTTTCTTTGATAAAAAAAGTGAAAATTAAACATTTGATTGAATTAAATAATGAAAAAGAGGGTAAGTATTTTGATGATTATTTCAAAATTGATAACCCTGGATATAATGGGAATTGCTTGGTAAGTTCAAGAATGTTCTTTTTTACTCCTTCACATACTTCTGCGTCTCCCTTCGATTTAATGACTTTCGATATGCCCTCTGCAATCACCTTCATTTCAGATTCTTTCATTCCTCTTGAGGTTACTGCGGGTGTCCCCAGTCTAAGTCCTGATGGGTGGAATGGACTTGAAGGTTCATATGGAACTGTGTTTTTGTTAACTGTTATACCCGCTTCATCCAAAGCATTTTGAAGTGGACCACCCTTTCCAGTTAAATCTTCAGGGCGCAAATCAATGAGAATCAGATGGTTGTCAGTACCATTTGTAACCAGTTTAATACCAAGAGACATTAATTCATCAGCTAGTGCTTTAGAGTTTTGGACAATTTGTATTGCATAATCCTTAAACTCAGGTTTAAGAGCTTCAGCAAAAGCAACAGCTTTAGCAGCTGTAGCATTATCATGAGGACCTCCTTGCAAACCTGGAAACACTGCAGAATCTATTAATCTTGCTAAACTAAATGGCTCCCCTGCTTTTGTCTTCTTGTTTGGATGATGAATTTCGTGCAACCTATCCTCTGTTTTAGACATTATAATTGCTCCACGAGGTCCTCTAAGGCTTTTGTGAGTTGTAGTTGTTACAACATCGGCATATGGGATAGGACTTGGATGGGCTCCACCCACAACTAAACCAGCGATGTGCGATATATCAGCAAGTTGGTAAGCATCAACTTCTTCAGCGATTTCCTGAAAAACTTTAAAATCAATCTCTCTAGGATACGCAGTTAGACCAGATATAATCATTTCTGGTTTTTCCTTTTTAGCTAATTCATGAATGACAGCCATATCCAACATTTCTGTCTTTTTGTCAACATCATAGCTAATACAAACATAATTCTTACCTGAGAAGTTTACGTGGCTTCCATGTGTAAGATGACCTCCAGATGTAAGACTGAAACCAAGAAACTTATCGTGGAGGTTTAGCAACGCAAAGAATACTGCTTGATTAGCAGGCGAGCCTGAATAGGGCTGAACATTAACATGTTCACATCCAAAGAGTTCTTTGGCACGCTCTATGGCCAATATTTCAACTTCATCAACAATTTCATTTCCACCATAATACCTTTTCTTAGGATAACCTTCAGAGTATTTGTTTGTGAAAACACTGCCCATTGCTTGAAGAACAGATCGATACGTGTAGTTTTCAGAAGGAATAAGTTCAATACCTTCTTCTTGACGTTTTAATTCCCTTAAAAGCATATCCGCAACTTCTGGGTCGGAATTTGCCAAATCATTCATTAAATTCATAAGTAATCCTCAAAAGAATATCAAATTGTTTTCTTTAAATGTTTTTTCAATCGCCCTACTTTGCAGAATTATAGTTTACAAAATCTTACCACGTATAATTATTAATATGTGGTAAGATTTTCATTTTTTATGTTGCTTGTTCATTTTTTGCTGTATGATTGAGAAAAATCCTGTTACTGAGTCATTAGAAAGGTATAACTCTATCATATCCTGTTTTACCTTTCTTTTTTGTTGCGTCAATTATTACTTTAATTGAAGTATCATTATCTCTATTTCGTGAAGGATCTAGAGAGGATCCTTTAATATTTTTAAGAATTGTAATATCGTTAGTTCCGGCTCTAGTAATCCTTGCCCATTCCACTGCTTTGTTATTGTAAATGTCTATATCTTCATTCACAACCGTACACCATTTGAGAGAAGGATGCGCTTGAAAAGCTGTTAAACCAACTTTTTTAGCATCTCCAGCATTTTCTGTTGTTACGGAAATTACAGCATTTAACCATCCACATCCACTTGGTGTTAGATAGACACCATGTACTTTAGGGACAATTTTACTTACACAATTATGAATCTCTGCTTCTCGTGGAAATCCCATAAGAATAAAATGTTCTTCATATGCAGGAAGAATTGTTTGGAAGATTGCATTATCCCTAAACAACACATCATCAAACTGAACAATAGGTTGATTACGAATATCATCAAATGTGCCTGTAATATCAACAAAAGGTCCTTCTACTGTCTCTTCTTCGGCTAATATTCGCCCCTCTAGAATAAATTCTACATCAGAAGGAACGCTAATACCATATCGAGGAGTTTGGACAATTGAAAGTTCTCCCTTCATAAGAGAATTGGCCAAATCAAGTTCAGATTTACCAGAAGGGGTAGGAGATGACGCAGCTAAAGCAAGAATAGGATGATACCCATTAATTACAGCAATAGGTGTATCTAAACCATTTTTCTTGTTCTCTAGAAAAATCTTGTGCAAATCTCGTGGGACAATACGCATGGTTCCTCTTTGATTGTCAAGGACCATAATTCGATGTATGCTCATATTGGGTGCATCTGTATTGGGAAATTGTGCAAAAACGATGACAGATGAGAGATATCTGCCACCATCACCAGGGAAGAATTTTGGAATAGGAAGATGAGAGAAATTAGCTTGTTTCTTATTAGAGAAAGTAAGACTGGTCTCTACCTCAGTTGGTTGTTTTGGGTTGATTAGTGATTGTTGAAAGAAACTATAGTAGTTCTCATGTTCATTCAAAACGAATTTAAGTTGCTCACGAGACGTAAGGCTATTTCCTATTAAAGGAAAGTGTGATTTTTCAACATTGGTAAACAGAACTGTTTTATTATTATTTGTTTGAAGATACTCAGTAATTTCATATTCTTGTTTAACTTTATCATGAATTTCAACTAAAAAATTAGATTCTTTGAGCATTTCAAGATAGGGTCGTAAACTCATTACTCACTACTTCCTTTGAATAACAAGACATAAGATACAATGATTTAAATATCTTGTTGGAAAAAAGACTCTGAAATTTAATCTTCATTAGCGGGGATTGCCGAGTGGTCAAAGGCGCTAGATTCAGGTTCTAGTCCTTAGTGGTCCGGGAGTTCGAATCTCCCTCCCCGCACCATTCCCTAAAATCAAAACTATTTTTAACTTGAAGTTAAATTTCAGAGAAAGCAGAAAGTTAATTTTTCTGTTACACGACTAAAAGAAGCGATTGATTAGATAATGCCTATTGACATACCATTGATCTCAGAAGAATTGAAGAATTATTTGAAAGAATTATTCGGTGATAATATCGCACAAAAATATCTTCAGAAAATTGTTTCGCCTATGGAGGAATATAGCCTCCATGTATATAGAGATGTTTCCATAATAGATGTGATACTTGAGAATCTTCGTGAGAATGGTTTTGAAGCAAGACAACATAATGACTTTCCAAATATGGTAGTTGTTTCTCCGAAAGGACCATTTGAGTTATCGTTGAAAGAAGATTCCAAGGAGATTGTTGTCGATAATAGAGCAGCTGAAATGATTTATCAAGGATCAGATGTGTTCGCCCCAGGTGTCAAACGTGCAAATCGAGTAAAGGCAGGTGATATTGTTAATATTGTCAATCAAAACGATATCTTCGTTGCCCAAGCGGAAGCAGTCATGAGCCATAATCAAATGATGGTGGAGAAGAAAGGAATCGCTGCAAAGAATATTCTTTCTCCTTATATTGTTCCTAGTTTAGAATCACTGGATAATAAGAGTCTTCCTGTTTACTTTCAGAGTCTTCCTGCTTATCTTGCAGTTATGAATCTCGATCCTCAACCAGATGAAAGGATTCTTGATTGCTGTGCTGCACCGGGAAATAAAACTTTACATCTAAATGAACTTACAAAAGATCAAGCACGAATTGTGGCTGTAGACCGGTCTAAAAGAAGAATACAGAAGATTCAAGAGAAAATCGAGACGTTCAAGACATCAAACATAATAACAAAGGTTGGTAACATTATTGCACTCAGCAAAGAATGGGGCGTTAAATTCGATAAAATTCTAGTAGACCCCCCTTGTTCTTCATTGGGGTTAAGACCACGTTTAGTTCATGACATTAGTACAAACACTATAAAATCGATTGCTGATTACCAGAAAGCTATTTTCTATGCTTGTGATAATCTGTTGAAATCCAAAGGAATTTTGGTATATTCAACCTGTACAATCACTAAAGAAGAAAACGAAGAGATAATTAATTATGCTGTTCAAAAGTTGAATTATACTGTTCTTGAACAAAATTTTATGTATTCTAAGGCTGATGTACCTATTGGTAATTTCAATTTTCCTGTGCAAAGATTTATCCCCGGAATAGATAAAACTCTGGGTTATTTTATAGCGAAACTTAAAAAATCATAAAGTTAAAACCGAATTATTTTTAATGCTTGTTCTTTCTTTTGATTTGATGCCCATTGGTTTCTAAAGATTCTTGTATCCTAATAACGAGTTCAAATCAAGAAAAAACAAAAGAAGTAGCACTCGCGGCCTATGATTGTTTAAAGAAAAGAGAGTATAACGTTTACCTTGATTTTTTTCTAGCTGAGAAAAGGGATGATTTAGACCCAATATGTTCAGAAATAACTGTCGAACTAGTTTTGGTTTATGGTGGAGATGGAACAATATTAAAGACTTTTAAAACTTGGAAAAACATTCCAATTTTAGGTGTTAACTGCGGGAGAGTTGGTTTTCTTTGTGAAATAGAGCCTGAAGAATTGGATGAAGCTTTCGATAAAATAGAACGAAATGAGTTTTTCACAGAATTTTATTCAGCTTTAGCTGTTTCAACAGAAACATCTCCAACAATATCCGCAGCAAACGATGTTATTGTTACATCAGATAAGGTAGGTCAATTAATAACTCTTAAGGTTCAGATAAATGATAGATATTTATACACTTTAAATGGAGACGGTTTGATTGTTTCAACTTGTGTAGGATCTAGTGCGTACTCTCTCTCAGCAGGCGGTTCTTTAGTAATGCCAAACATTGATGCTTTCAGTTTGGTACCTATCTGTCCTTTTTCAAGAAGGATTATACCTCTAGTTATTTCATCTAATGTTCGAATAACAATAACCAATTTGAGTGTTTACAGAGCTGGACATGTAGTGATTGATGGTGCAACATATTATAGTCTCGGAAATGGAGAATCTATTTCAGTAGTTAGATCAACAGATAAAATTGGTTTTTTAAGATTTTCAGATAACTACGTAGAACGTGTAAGGGACAAATTACTAAAATACAATCCTGATGATTTTAATGAACAATAATAAGGATGAAAAAAAAACTTATGTCATTGATTCTACTGCTATTATGCATTTTTTTCCAAATGAACAATTAGCAAACGAGGACACTTACCTTATAATCCCTGAAAAATTGAAATCTGAAATTAAATCCTTTCAAGCTAAAGCAGTGTTAGAAGTGATGGATGCTGATCAACGCCTCATTTATACATCCCCTTCCGACCATTCGATAAAGATAGTTAAGGAAAAAGCTATATCATCAGGGGATATTTCCTCATTATCTGAAACAGATATTCACGTAATTGCTACAGCTCTGGATTTTCCTGGATCACGAGTTATAAGTGATGACAACGCGGTGCAGAACCTATGCGCTTTTTTGAATATAGATGTTGAAACTTTCTTATTCAAAATTAAAACAAGACGAGTTTATTTCTGGAAATGTGTTGGTTGCAATAACACCATCAAGACAAAGCTTAATGTGTGTCCTGAATGTGGTAACAGATTGAAACGATTTTACAAAAAGAAAAAGATATAGAATCAAATCTACAATTATATGGTGCTAAAGTATGGATTCCAAAATCTCCACAATCGCCATAATTATTTTATCATTAATATCCGCATCACCTAGTGTCACTAAAAACGATTTATTACTGTCCTTAAATGCTGGATAGTTTTCAAACGTTTGAATTATAATTCCTTTACTACAAAGCTGCTCAAATAATTCCTTTACATCTTCTGTAAATTGAATAAGTAGAAAATTTGTATCACTTCTATGTACTTTTAGACCCTTTAACATTCGAAGATGTTCTATAACTCTTTTACGTTCAGCTATGAAAATGTTAATTAATTCAACAAATCGGTAAGGAGCTTGAAGTATATAGTTTGTTGCAAGTAAGTGGATAGGTGGGATTTCTTCTATAATATAATTCTCTTTCAAAGCCTCAATATTCTTCACATTTGAAACCAAAAAGGCTGAAGAAAACGCTCCCAATCCCCATGCTTTGGAAAAAGATCTTACTATTGTTAAATTATTAAAGCTCTGAACTTGGTTCACCAATGAGTATTTTCCAAATTCAACATAAGATTCATCTATTATTACAGGTATTTCGGTCTCTTTGGCTAATGTTAATACATCTTCTTCCTTAAACTGATTAGCAGTTGGATAATGAGGAGATGAAAACACAAGGGCTTTAGAATCTTCCTTCTTTATCTGTTCCAAAATACAATTGACATCAAGTTCATAATTGGACGTCAAATCAGTTGTAACAATATTCAATTGTTGATTTTTAGCAAATTGATAGTAAATATCTTTGTCAGGAACAATCAAAGAAATGGCATTTTCCGGTTTTGCAACGACTCTAACTATTCTCTGAATTAGTTGATTATGTGTTAACCCAGGGTAAACTGTAGATGTCTCTACTCCAACGAACCTTGCAATTTCTTCGATTAATGAGAAGTAATCAATTGGATACTGTTCTCTAGGATCTATTGACTGAATCTCTTTGATGATTATATTTTGAATTAAATCGGGTGGTATGAACAAATTGTCCCCTATACTTAAATCAAGAATCTGTTCCAAGGATAGATTATATTTCTTTGCAACTTTTTGACGCGTTATTAGTCGGTCTAGAGCATATTTCGTTTCAGAGATTCTATTAGACAGTTGTTTCACCCATATCCCATGGATTAATATTGTATCCGGACAGAATTAAAAAAACTATTGGTCAAGATAACGCACGTCTCTTGACTTTATGAAAATTCTTCATTTTACAAAAGAAGAAACTACACAAAAAACAAATATAGGAGCAATATTAAAAAGAACTGTTGAAGAGCATTAATGCGACAATAATCTCTGTCATTAAAGGTGAAATCGATGGTTCATAAATTCACAGTTGAATTCCCTGAAAGAATTTGGAAAGCAATTAGAGATAAAAAAGGTCAAGGTTCAATTAAGGATTTTCTAATTAAACTTATCGAAAAGGAATTTGAACTTAGAAAAATCAAAGCCTTTATTCTAGCTGGAGGAGAAGGTGCTAGACTAAAACCTTTAACAGAAGCAATCCCAAAAGCAATGATCCCTGTTGGATATAAACCTCTTCTTGAGTATAATTTGGAACTAATATCAAAAAGTGGAATAACAGATGTAGTGATTCTGATTGGAAAACTGGGTGACAGAATAATGAAGCATTTCGGGCAGAACTGGAATGGTCTTGATATAAGCTACGTAAGTGAATCAACAACGCTTGACACTGCTGGTGCAATACACAATGCCAAAAATTTTGTATCTGGTACTTTTCTTGTTATGAACTCAGATATTCTTACAGATATCAACCTATCCAATATAATCGATTTCCACAAGAATCAGAGAAAAGATTGTATAGCAACCGTATGTGGTGTGGGAGTTAATGAGTATTTTCAATTAATGGGTAGAACAAGTGATAAAGGGGTATTTACAGATTATGGTGTGTTTTATATGGATGACCAATTGAATAATAAGGTTAACAAATTTGAGGAGACACCAACCAAAGCTCAACAAAGTGGCTATATTAATACCGGAATATATGTTTTTGAACCTGAAATTATGGATTATTTGGCTGATTCTGAAGGTAGGTCAATCTCACGTGATATCATCCCCCTTTTGATAAAAGATAAAAAATTGCAAGGTTATATCTGTCCGAGAAATGTGTTTTGGATTGATGTTGCCCATCCAGATCGTTGGAGTAAAGCATGGGATGTCTTGTTTTCTGGAGCTATGGAAGTTTGACCTTTTGTACTTTAACTTGAGATTTTTTCTTCATAATTGTATATTTTTAACAATTTATTCTCAAAAGTAAAAATATTTAATAATTTGGGCATTGAAACAGCATCAAGTAGATATATTGGTGATAATTAATGGATTTGAACAGAAGCATTAGAATTGCTGTAGACACTGGAAAAGTTTTCTATGGTGGAGACTCAGCTAAAAACGCTCTATTAAACAAACAAGCAAAGTTAGTTATAATTGCAAAGAATACTCCTGATGATTTGAAAGAAGATATTACAAGATATGCATCTTTATCAGATGTACCTATCCTAGAATATTCAGGTTCGTCTCTAGATCTCGGTGGGATATGTGGTCGGCCACATTTTGTTGCTGCGCTGGCAATAGTAGAATTGGGAGATAGCGATATTTTAAAAGCTGTTGAGAAAAAATAACAGAAGGTGAATTTATTTTTTCTTTTAGATTTTCTTTGTATGATACACTTCACAAATGTCTAACTTCGAGTTTAGACGCTATAAAAGTAAGATTCTATACATCTTTAAATAGTTTTTAATACAAGGAAAAAGTAAGGATTACTAATACATTTATAAAGACCAGTAAAACAATTCAAAACAAGCAACTACTATAATTAAGTCTTACAAAATGGATGAATAATATGCCAGCAGTCAAACTATCTCAAACAGAAATGCAATTTATTACAATATTTCAAGGAATTGTTAATGTAATAATTAAGGACTGTCTAATAGACGAAGAAGATAATAAAGTTACTTTTGTAGTCTCAGAGGGACAAGCAGGTTTAGCTATCGGAAAAAGAGGAACTAATATTAATAGATTAAAGGAGTTAATTGCAAAGGATGTAGAAATAATTGAATATTCTTTAGATCCTGCTAAATTTATTAAAAATTGTTTCTTGCCTATTGTTACCAGAGAAGTAACCTTTTTGAATCGTAAAAATGGACGAGCAGCAACAGTTGAGGTAGACAATAGAGATAAGGGAAGAGCAATAGGGCGAAACGGCAAGAACATTAACAAAGTCAAAAATCTAGTTTTAAGACAATTCGAAATCGTTGATGTAATGATCAAACAATGAAACAACTACTATTTCTCTTGAAACATATTTTCATTCTCTACTACTCAATTTTGAAGAAAAATTAAAATAAGAAGGAGAGGAGGTAAGTTTACATGACCCCATCTTCTGACGAAAGGAAATTGAAAGAATTAATGTCAATAATTGGAAACGAGAAGTCGTTAACTGAAGCTTCAGAGAATGAAATCTTGTCTATTTTTAATTCAAGAGGGGAAAACGCTATAACAATACTCAATGAGAAGAAGTTACGAAAATTAATTCTAGATGAAAATATAAGCATTTGGGAGGTAAAAGGTAGAAGTAAAGATTATATTATTATTGAGGATAACTTCTGTGAATGCACTGATTTTCAGTTTCGTGTGTTAAGAAAAGGACAAAAAACTTTGTGTTATCACCTTTTAGCTAAAATATTAGGTGAAAAACTTGAGTTATATGATTCAAGCAACCTATCAAGTGATGATTACGATAAAATATTAGAAAAAAGAATAAAAACAAAATGAAATTAGAAGATTTCACGCAATATCTTCTAATTCAACATGGGGTGCAATACCTAAACTCATCAATTCTTGAAGTAATAATTTGAAAGCATAGCTTATTACAACTTTAGCTACAGTTGTTTCTTCTTTACAAATAGGGCAATGATATTTATCTCGATTTCTGTCATACATTGCTAGGAAGCCACATTTTGAACAAATGAGAGCATCGGTTTTATCAGATTCATCAAGTAATCTTTCTTTGAGTAGAATAGATGTTCCATGACCTATGAGACAATCGCGTTCCATCTCTCCAAACCTTAAACCTCCTTCTCTTGCTCTTCCTTCTGTAGGTTGTCTTGTGAGCATTTGTATTGGTCCTCTTGCTCTTGCGTGAATTTTATCTTGCACTAAATGGTGAAGTTTTTGATAGAACTGGGAGCCAACAAAGATATTACCTTCCAATCTCTTTCCTGTTTTCCCATCGTACATAACTTCTCTTCCGTATGGATACATACCTATTTCTTTTAGTGCATCATGTAAATCATCAAGCTTGGTTTTACTGAAGGCAGTACCATATATGGCTGAACCTTGTTGAGCTGCTACTTTACCAGCAAGAAGTTCCATTAACATTCCAATAGTCATTCTTGATGGAACCGCGTGTGGATTAATTATAATATCAGGAACAATCCCCGATTCAGTGAAAGGCATGTCTTCTTGGGGAATAATCAATCCTATAACACCCTTTTGTCCATGTCTTGAAGCAAACTTATCTCCTATTTCAGGGACCCTTTCGGATCTAACCCGAACTTTTACAAGACGATTTCCTTCATTAGTGTCTGTTAATACAACAACATCTGAAATACCCTTTTCACCATGTCTCATAGCTTTGCTAGTTTCTCTTCTATTCTGGGGTGGAACGTCAAATTCTGTGTATTCTTCCAAAAATCTAGGAGGACTTGTCCGGCCGATTAATACTTCGCCTCTACTTCCATCTACGCTAATTTCTGGTTCAATAACTCCATCTTCACCTAAATGAACATATTGAGATTCATCTTTGTATCCTCTTACGGTATCGTCTGGAATTTCAAATGTGTCTTCTTGCCCATTAGGATATTTACGCTCTTCAGCATCATAGGTTCTAAAGAAAGTACTTCTTCCTAGTCCTCTTTCTATTGCCGCTTTATTTATTAACAAAGCATCTTCCATATTATAGCCTTCATAAGATAGGATTGAGACAATGAAATTCTGACCTGCTGGTCTACTCTCAAAATGAATAGTATCCATTCCATGGGTTTTTACTAATGGTTTTTGAGGATAGTGTAGGATGTGTGCTCTAGTATCCATTCGAAATCTGTAATTTGCGGAAAAGATACCAAGGGCTTGTTTTGCCATTCCTGCTTCGTAAACGTTTCTATCAGATCTGTTGTGTTCAGGGTAAGGAATTAAAGATGCACAAATACCTAGAATTGTACTTGGTGTAATTTCCATGTGTGTATTATCTGAAACAAGTGCATCATCATCAATGGCAATGAGTAAATTTTCTTCTTCTTCTGCATCAACATACTCAATTACTTGGTTTCGAAGTAAATCAGACCATGACCATTTATTGCTCACAATCCAGTTATTCATTTCTTTTGTGAGTTTTGATTTACCCTCTTCTATGATTATCAAAGGTCGTCGAACTCTTCCAGCATCACAATTAATCATAATTTCTTTTGTATCATCATAATATGCAATGTTGACTTCATGATGAATGTCTCCAAGTCTCCGTTTCTCTATCAGTTTTTGTCTGAATTCTTTTCCCTGTTCAACAGCACCAAGAAAACTACCATTTAGGAAAACCTTGTAGAAGTTTGGTTCAGCTACTAATTTTGCTAATGGGGAAGTAGGATCTGTCAAGTCTGTTGGCTTAATTATGTGTAGTCCTAAGTCTTCAATGAGTTTTTTCTCAATATCTGTATCCTGTAATCCTACACTGATGTATGCTTGTAAGGCTAGATTTTTCACTAAACCACAATTTGGTCCTTCTGGTGTCTCATTAGGACATATCTTACCAAAGTGTGTTGGATGAAGATCTCGAGCTTCAAAATGAGGTTGGCTCCTGCTTAAAGGACTTACCACTCTTCGTAAGTGACTTAATGCAGACATATAGTTTGTTCTATCAAGTAATTGACTTACGCCTGATTTTCCACCAGTCCAGTTACCTGTTGCTAAAGCATGTCTCAATCTTTCAGTAATTAAATCTGCTCGAACAGCTGTTTTGAGATTTGGTTTTCGTCCTCTAACAGTTACTCTTTCCAATTGATATTTGATATCACGGCATAGTGCATGAAAGGCCACTCGGTATAGCATGAGAAGTAGATCCCCTGCAAGTTTTAACCGTTTATTGGCATAATGATCTTTATCGTCTTGATGTCTAATTCCTGCTTCTAATTCTAATAATCTTTGAGCCATACGAGAGAGGAAGAAAGCTTTCTTCAATCTAGATTCTTCATCACTTCCAAGATGTGGGAGCAGATATTTGTCTAGTACTTGCATTGCTCGGTTAATACGATATTCTTTTGTTTGTCCTACAGCAACCCTTTTTCCGATGTAATCAAGAGATTCTTCTGTTGTGTCAATCTCTGAAGATTCTCTCATTAAAATTGACATAACTCGAGAACGAAGTTCTGGTGTAGGGCTAATAGCCATTGCGATCATGTCATCTCTTTCAATTCCAAGCGCTCTCATTAGTAATATAAGAGATATTTTTCTGGGCATACTTGGGAAACTTACTCTTAGCTGTCCATCATTAGTATGCTCAACTGTAACAGGAGCTCGAAAACCATGAATAACACTAAATACTTTTGCTTCGCTTGTTACATTCCCTTTACTACTGAGTTTATCTATAAGAATGCGGTTGGGGGCTAAGTCTTCTTGAGTTACAATGACACGTTCACTGCCATTTACCAAGAAATAACCTCCTGGATCTCTTGGATCTTCTCCAAGTTTAATCAGAGATTCAGGGGTACGATTGTAAAGCTGACATTTATTAGATTTTAACATAATTGGTAGATAGCCAATGAAAACACTGATTGGTTCCAATGGAACTTCTACATCATCGTCGGTTCCTCTTCGGATTGGGGTCATATGCAGATTCAACCTTGAAGCATAAGTTAGATTTCGAATTCTTGCTTCCATTGGATAAACAGAACTCTGTGAACCGTCGGCTTCACGAATGGTTGGGTCTTCAACCTCAACCTTATCTAACCTTACATAAAATTCTGAATCTTCGGGTTCAATTGTTTTAATCTCTTTGATAACTGATTGTAATCCCTTTTCTAAAAATCCGTTGAAAGAATCAAGGTGCTGACGAACTAATCCTAATTCTTCGAACATTGCGTTAACTAAAACCCAACGACTATTGGTATTTGAACTACTCTTCTTTTTTGCCATTTAAACACCCATGGGCAACTAAAAATTACGATATCCTCGCATTTATCGGGATTTTTGATAGATTAAAAAGATTATGAATCAAGACTACAAATAAAGGAGTTTTTCTTCACTTGTCTGAGTAGAAAATAAGTGACCAAGGATACCTTACAGCTATTTCACTCACAACTCGTTTAACTTTATCTTGCTCAGAAGTATTCTCATAAAACAGCAAAAAAACTTCTCCACCCCTACTTCGTTTCATTTTTTGATAAACTGTTTTCGGAGAGTTTACAAGATCATACACTATAATCAAATCTGTTTGAGGGATATCTATGTCTCTCTCTCCTATTGGCGATAATACAAGTGCTGAACGTTCCTTGGAATTCTTAAATTGTTCAATAATTTCGCTTTTATTTCTTGATTTTCCTGTGACTTCAAACGTAGTAATGCCTTCATTCTTAAGGAGTTGAGAGAGGGAACCAACTGTAGATAGAAAAGAACAGAGAATTGTAACTTTCTTATAATCTTTAACAATTTTCAATATTTCTAACTCTTTTCCACTGACTTTTGGTATCATTGACAGAATATTCTTATCAAAACCATGTCGTAATAAGTAGTTAGGATAAGTACTAGCAGGCATTGAGTAAACATATTTTCTTAGAAGTAGAAGTCGATTAAGTTTTTCAACCAAATCAGTTTCAACCGACACCAATGAGATATTTTGGAAGAAGTTCTGTTTTAGTTGTGGCAATTCATCTGGAGACGTTTCACTTACAATTTGTAATATTTCTTCTCTTAACTCTTTAATCTGACTAGTTATCATTTGTATTATTTGAGCTGTTTGCTCATCTTTAACAGGATGAATGTGGACTTCTGTTTCTTTGATATACTCTTTTAAATCCGTGTCAATAAAATCTTCAATTGTTATTATTGAACTATCCGGAATGAAATCCGTTAGTGTCTTTAACTCACTTCTTAACTTAAGCTGATCGTCATCAAGTACAAAATGGTCGTCCCTAAGAGTACCACTCATTCCAACGAAGCTTGCGTTATTGACTTGTGTCATAATTCTATTCCATGGAACGCATAAAACTCTTTGATGAGATACGCGGCGGACAATTTGATCTACTTCATTAACAATAACAATATCTATATCGTTAATTAACTCGGGATATTTCTTTATTGTATTAGAAAAAACAATGGGGAGCGATAAGATTACTCTGTTACTTTCAATAATATATTTTCTATAGCTTGAATTCAGACCACTTTTTACTACGCCTAAATCCTTTATCCCGCCATACTCCTTTTCTAAATAGAGTGCTGTCTCTTCTAGAGAAGAATGTGTTTGTAGAAAAATAACAATTTTCTTGTCTTTGAATACTTCTGTTACAAGTCTATACATTAGAACGCGTTTTCCCATACCACAATCTAATTCTAGAATGATACTCCTTCTTGAATCCACCAACTCTGCAATTCTTTGCACAATAAAATTCTGATACTCACGAGATTCGATGGACAAGACCAATCACTTTGATATATGGATAATGGTATATAAAGGATGAAATTAAGTATTATGACTCTATTACATTTCGTCAGAAATTCTCTCTTGAATTGATTTTAACAATGTATGTGATTGATCTGACTTTTCATGAAGGTTGAATCCAATCGGGGTAATACTGATACTCTTCATGGTCTGTACCGCCCATGTGTCAGTATTTTCAGGAAAAGATTTCTTCTGCTCACCCCATAACCATAAATAGGGAAGTTTTCTTGGATCCCTTTTTTCTACCATATAATTATCATATTTGTATAACGTAGGTCTTGTGATGTATATTTTGGTTTCTTCAGAAATATCAGTAGGGTAATTCACGTTGAGAAAAGCCAAGTCTTTTGGCCACTTCATCTCTAGTGCATGCTCTACAATCATTCGAGAAATTTCCGCCATTCTGTCAAAATTAATCCCTTTTTGTTCAATCATCTGTGCATAATCTGATAAATCTGCTGAAAATGCAATTGCTGGAACGTTATTGAAAGCAGCTTCAAATGCTGCAGCACAAGTGCCACTTGTTAGAATTGAATGAATTGAGGAATTATCCCCATAATTAATCCCACTGACAACCATATTTGGTTTCTTTTTTAAAACATGAATACCAACAAGAACGTTATCAGCTGGTGCTCCGGTTGTACTGTAACCTATTGAACCATCCTCATAATCTATTTGCGAGAAACGTATGGGTTTATGGAATGTTAGGGCTTTTGATACAGCTGAGCTAGGTTCAACAGGTGCAAAACACACTACTTTAGCTATTTTTACAAGCTCTTCTCTAACAGCATTTAGGCCAATTGATTTAATTCCATCATCATTCGTTAATAAAATAAGCTTATCTTTCATATATGAATAATAGACGCCCATTTGTTAAGTTTTATCTTTGAAAATGAATTTTCGCTAAAACATAACGTTAAAAATATCAAACCATGCTAGTTTTTTTAGAAGAATCAATTTATTACATTAAGGTGCTTTTATGATGACTGAAAAATATGTCTATAAATTCTTTAATAAAGATTTAAGTGAAGGAAAAGCAGAAATGAAACCACTGCTAGGTGGAAAAGGAGCAAATTTGGCAGAAATGACAAATTTGGGGCTTCCTGTACCTCCCGGGTACGTGGTGACCACTCAAGCATGTCTTCAGTTTCTAGCTAATAACAATACATACCCTGAAGGGTTGGAAGAAGAAATAGAATTAGCACAACAAGGATTAGAAAATTCCGTTGGAAAGAAATTGGGAGACGAAAATGATCCTCTTTTAGTTTCTGTAAGGAGTGGATCAGTTATTTCCATGCCTGGGATGATGGACACAGTTTTGAACCTTGGTTTAACTGATAGTTCTGTTGAAGGCTTGGCAAAGGTGTCTGAAGACCCAAGATTTGCTTATGATTCATATCGTCGTTTTATTTACATGTATGCTGACGTGGTTAAAGGTGTCAGAAAATCATATTTTGAAAAGGAATTGGAAAAACTCAAAGAAGAACTTGGAGTAGAATCAGATACAGATGTACCTGCTGAAGAACTTAAGAAACTTGTCCAAACATACAAAGCAATCTATAAGGAACATTTGGGCGAAGACTTTCCACAAGATCCACGTGTTCAACTGGCTGATTCTGTTAAAGCAGTTTTCAAAAGTTGGAACAATAAACGTGCAACAGATTATCGAAACCATCAGGGCATTTCACATGATTTAGGAACTGCTGTCAACATAATGATAATGGTTTATGGTAACTTAGGTGATACATCAGCAACTGGTGTTGCATTCTCAAGAAATCCATCTGATGGAAGTAAAGGAATTTACGGAGAATACCTCATTAATGCCCAAGGAGAAGATGTTGTTGCAGGAATTAGAACTCCAGTACCAATTGCAAATCTCAAGGTCGATATGCCTACCCTCTATGATGAATTAGTAGAGATTTCTGGTAACTTAGAAGACAGATATAGAGATATGCAAGACATGGAATTTACAATTCAACAAGGAAAACTCTACATGTTACAAACAAGAAATGGAAAGAGAACTGGAATAGCAGCTAGTCAAATTGCCTATGATTTGGTTAATGAAGGCGTCATTACAAAAGAAGAAGCTATTCTGAGAATCAGTCCAAGTGATGTTGAAAATGCTTTATTCCCTGCTATCGATTGGCAAAAAATAAATGCTAATGCTCCAGTCAAACAAATTAAACACGAGTTAGGAGATAAATTCCTTGGTTCAGGTTTAGCCGCTGGAGCTGCTGCTGCAACTGGTATTGCTATTTTTAATGCTGATAGAGCTGAAGAAGCAGCAAAGCAAAACAAAGAAGTTATTCTAGTAAGGGTTGAAACGACTCCAGAAGATTTCCACGGAATGGCAGCTAGTAACGGAATTCTAACAATGAAAGGTGGACTAACAAGTCACGCTGCAATTGTTGCCAGACAGATTGGTAAAGCTTGTATTGTTGGAAGTGAAAAAGGTGGCATTTCTATTGACGTTGAGAAAAATGAACTTATTGCCAATGGTATAACTATCAAAGAAGGAGATTGGATTACAATAGATGGTGATGATGGTTCAATCTATGCAGATAAATTACCCACTAGACCTGCACAATTAACCGATTCAATGAATACTATTCTTGATTGGTGTGATGGTGTAGCTAAAATTGGTGTGAAAGCTAATGCTGATAAGCCAGATCAATTCATTAAGGCTTTAGATTTTGGAGCTAAAGGTATAGGACTATGTAGAACAGAACACATGTTCTTTGATAATCTTGATTTAGTCAGGGGTATGATTTTAGCTAAAACTGACGAAGAAAGAAAACACTACGTTGACTTATTAGAACCTTTTCAGGAAAAGGATTTTACAGGAATATTTGATGTTTCAAAAGGATATCCCGTTATTATACGCTTGATTGATCCTCCTCTACATGAATTCTTACCAAGTGAAGAAGAATTAATGACTGAGATTTTTGAAGCAAAACTAGCAGGTAAGAAGGATGAAGATTTCAAGGAAACAGCTGATATGTTAGACGTTGTAAGAGAAATGAAAGAGCAAAATCCAATGCTCGGTCTAAGAGGTTGTAGACTCGGAATTACTATGCCAGTAGTTACAGAAATGCAAGCTCGTGCAATATTCAAGGCAGCTGCTAAAGTTATAAAAAGTGGTAAAGAAGTATTTCCAGAAGTCATGGTTCCTCTTGTAGGGTTCAAAAAAGAATTCGAACATCAAAGAGACATCATTAACCGTGTTGCCAAGGAAGTGATGCAAGCAGAAGGTATTGAATTCAAGTATCTTGTAGGAACAATGATTGAAGTACCCAGAGCAGCTTTAACAAGTGGTGAGATTGCAGGTGGAGAAAATGGCGCTCAATTCTTTAGTTTTGGAACTAATGATCTTCATCAAATGACCTTAGGTTTTAGCAGAGACGATGCTGGTCCTTTTATCTCTGATTATATGGAAAAAGGAATAATCAAAGATGACCCATTTGTTTCAATTGAAGAACCTGGTGTCGGACGATTAATGAAAATATGTGTAGATGAAGGAAGAGAAGCAAATCCAGGTTTAGAATTAGGAATTTGCGGTGAACAAGGCGGGGATCCTCAATCTATCGATTTCTGTTATCGAATAGGACTTGATTACGTTTCATGTAGTCCATTTCGTGTTCCAATTGCTAGACTCGCTGCAGCACGAGCAACACTAATCAATAAGTGAGTCTAACCTCACTTTCTTTTTATTTTATTTGTAATTCTGAAAGCAATCTTTCTTTTGCATTTGGTTCCGATCTGAAGTAATCTGGGGATGTTTCAATTATTCGAGCATTCCACTCTCTTTTGGAAATAGAATTTGTAAACTTATATGGAAAGAGATTTCTTGCTTGTTTGTAAAGCCTAGCATGACTTATGAAACTATAAAAATCCTTTTTATTCTGTTTTTTCATTGAAATACCAATATATGGTTTTCCCTTACTAACTCGAATATTGCTCTCAATTCCTGCTGTTTTCAAGTATTTTAGAAGAACTAGATGCTCTTTATACGAGAAAGCTTGAGTACATAACGATGTATCATAACCTGACATATATCCATCATCAATATACCAGTGTAGTAGAATATTTGGAGTTAATGGTGGTAATTTGGGGATGTTCTTGGATATAGCTCCTCTTTGTTTGGTATACCATTCCTTCCAGATTTCGAAAAAATGGATCGAAGATGAACTATCAAAACCACAAGACCATTTAGTTGATTTATTATCAGCCTTATTAACAAATGTTGTTATGTTTAAATTTTCATTGAAAATTTGAGCTAGTAGCTTAACCCATTTGATTTCTAGAATTGATTTATGTATTCGAAAAGACGCGGTATTCGTGTTTTTGATTAATTCAATAGCTGAATTCCAATATTTGATCTCTTTTTGGGATAATATGCCATATTTTCTTGCTTTTTTTCTAATTTTATTTGTTTTAAGAAGCATATTACTATATTCAATAATATTTGGATTTTTAGCGTGATAATGCAATTTGCTCTCTAAACGGATTTGTGAATCACCTAATAAGGAACCAATAACAAGCTCCATTTTCCATTTAGGTAAAGGTTTATAGAATCTTCTACTGAGGTGCTGGGAAACTTTGCACCAAATAGAACCTGGATAAGGGATCTCAATACCCAGGGATGTAATTACATTCTTGAAAGTTCGTGGATCACTATGAATTTGTTTCCCAATTGTCTTTAATCCCTTCAACTCACCTATATAGAGTCTTACAAGTTTTGATTGTAATGACTCATTGTTGCATGATTTCTTCATCTTATAATATAATCTTAAGAATACTATTTGAACTCGCAAATTCCTATTTTTTTGGACTATCCTTGCGCAGACTTTGATTTAATCTCTTGAATTCTTAAGGCTGGATTCCCATAATAAACATATGAACCCCAAAGAACCAAGTCCCCGAACCAATCATGCTTAGAATTTCTTACCTTTTTTCTAATGTGACGTCTAGCTTCTTTAAGAGAATACGAAATTGAGTTGCCTTTCAAGAAAATCTTGTAAAATTCTTTAATCAGATCTGCAGAAGAAGAATCGAAAACAGACCATGAATTTGAAATTATCCCCTTAGATCCAGCTTGAATAAAACCTCTACACAATCCATTTATCTCGTCACCTATAGATACTGCTACTGTTCCAGTTTCACATGCGTTCAATATAACTAGTGCCGGATTTGTAAAATTAATGTTCTCAGGGATTTCGTTTCCATAAAGACGTTTTGAGTTCAAATCATCATCTAAAATAATCAGATAGCTTAAATTTGGCGTAATGCTGTTAAATTCACCATGCCCAGAGAAATGAAATATAAAACAGTCATAATCTCTAATGTGGTTTATTATGTTACTTGAATATGCATCCTCATTTAGAAGCTCTTTTACAATGATATTATCCTATCAATACTATCTAAGAAGAAGCTTATGTCTTCTATGAATTCAAAGAGAAACCTGACGAGTTCAGATTTTAATGAGGTTTTATGAAGTGCTATTAACTCATCAAGCATCTGGATATTTGTCTTTGTATTTGCAAATTCAGTATAAACCCCAATTATGTCTTTTTCTTGAACTGAAGTAAGAAGATTTTCAAGAATGTCAAGAATGAAATACATCTTGTTATTGATATCTCCTGATTCGCTGTAATTGTCTAGCATAATCTGTGTTGAGATTTCTTGAGCTTTCGTTGCAATATCCTCGTAAGCGATATCCAACATGTCGATTACAATCTCATCCACGTTCATCTCATCTGCTCTCTGTTCCGTTGGCACAGTTGAAACTTCCATTCGATATGTTGTATCTTTGATTTCTTCATCTAACCATTTAACAAAGGAAGGTGTAACTATGGGTTTACGATTGAGAAGAGTGTCAGCAGATGTGAAATCCTCTTGTTTTGGCTTTGGGTGAAGAAATTGTTCTTTTATCTGTGAATGAACAGTATATTCAGGATAATTTTCGTAAACGTACTCCACTAACTGCCGCAAACTATAGTTTTTGAAATCATAACAGATGTCTTGGATAATTTGATCATAAATGTCCCCAAAATCGTTTTCCAATAAATACTGTTCTCCATGATCTGTTATTTGATAACGATGAAGAATTTCCCCACCAGCTTTCTCAACTTCTTCATGTTCAATATAACCATAGTCATCTAAATGCTGAATGTCCTCTTGGATAACTTGGCAAAATGGACCAAATTTGAAAGGAATGAAGTCATAACCTGTATTGATATGATAATTCTTCTCCAAAAGAAACAAGAGTTTTTGAAACTGAACTCTCCCATTGACGAACCCCATATGTTTTAGAAGTAATAACAACGTTGCGTAACGGGACATTTCAATATAATTAACAAGAGATTAATATATAAACTCATAGAAATATTTAGGACTTAACCGTGTTAAACTCTTTTTATCGGCAATTTACTGATTTTAGTGCTAATTTTGTTCCTTCAGAGGTCAATTTTGTAAATGATTTTCTCGCGGAAACCTGTAATTACAGCCGTATATCCCCTTAACAACAAATCCAATTCATTATCTCCTGTATCAACTAAAAATGAACGACCATTTAGTGAATTGATTTTATGCTTTGTAGCCAAGACGATTATATTGTCTTTTCCTACACTTCTAATCACTTGTGGGCTTAATTGTTGATTACCTCTACCAAATAGGAAACCTTGACCTCCAATAGGTGTGATAACTATTTTGGTTTTTTTTCCTTTAATTTGCACAAGTAGTTTTTTTTCATTTAAGTCTAATTCAATGAGTTTTTTTCTGTAAATAAGATCTACACCTAACAAAGTATAATCAAGTTTCAGTTTTTCCATAATTGATTTAGTAGTTGTACCAGGACCGATAATATACAGATGATCCTCATCCATATTGTCAACAATTTCCTGAGCGATTGCTTCTTGCGAATATTTTTCAGTTGCTGAACTTCCTATTTTCAAACCTTGAGTGTACTTTTTCTCAAATGGAATCTTTAGATAACCATATAATTTTGCAGAAATGGTTCCTGCTCTGAATGCCTCTTCGTCAATGTCCATAACTTCTGCTTTTCTTAGCTCTTTCACCTTTCCTTGAAGAAAAAGTGCAACAAGATCCCCAGCTCTTATTGGATTGTGGGCATATATAGCTGAATGCATTTTGACTCCTGTTGGGATGCCCAGTACAACAATTTCATCCCCAATAGCTTCGTAAATATCTCTAGCTGTTCCATCTCCTCCAGAAAAAAGTAAGAAATCAATCTTAAGATTACACAACTCTTTAGATGCTCTTTGAGTATCATCTGCTGTAGTCTTTCCTTTAATTATAGCTCCAATAACTCTAGGATTGAATCCACACTGTTTAGCAATATTTTCTCCCATCTCTCCAGGATACGTGATTAGCTCAAACTCGTCTTTGAGGAAAACTAATCTTTCCAATGCTTTGATGGTTCGTTCAGGTGAAACCTGTTCTGCTCCTAAACTTCTTGCCTTAGCTAAGATGGTCGGTCCATCAGTTCCTTTAAGCCCTACTTTACCACCCATACCCGCAATTGGGTTTACTATTAAACCTATTTTCTTCAAATGAAACCATCTTTGTGCAAATTTATTTTTGAGTTTTCTTCAAATATGCTCTCCAGGTAATAGCCCATTTAGAAGGATCATCTAGTGCATCTGTTTCAATTTTATGTACTACACTTCTATGAGGAGCACTCTTTACTAGTTCTGGATTTTCATATGATTCTTCAACCACTCTCTTTAGTCCAGCAATGTACTCATCGATTTCTGCTTTTGAATAAGATTCTGTGGGTTCTAGAGTAAAAGGTTGAGGAACAATGAATGGGTGATGGCTTGACCACATGTGAAAACCAAAATCAGCCATACGACAAGTGATATCTTCTGTTGTCACCCCTGTTTCATTGTAAAGCTCTTCCCAACTATAACGAACTTGTTCAATTCGATGCCTTCCTTTAGCATATGGAGCACTAGCACCGCGAATCTCTAGTATTCTCTTTAATAGATAATTATTATTGAGTACAGCAATTTGCGAGACTTCCTTTAAACCTGCATTACCTAAACTCATAATCCATGAGTAAGCTTTCAAAATTGCGGGAGCCACTCCATAGAAGGACCTAACTTTACCTATTGTATTGGAAACATTGTAATTGAAATGATATTTTTCCTCATCAAATTCGACTAGAGGAACAGGAAGGTATTTTATGAATTTATTAGTTACACCAAGTGCACCAGTAGCGGGTCCACCACATCCGTGAGGAGAGGAAAATGTCTTATGAAGATTAAAGAAACAGAGATCAAAGTCAGCTTCTTTTGCTCTTGTAATTCCTAAAATTCCGTTTGCATTAGCTTGATCATAACCACACACCCCTCCTACTTCATGGACAATTCGAGTAAAATCTTTAATTTTTGGATTGAAAATCCCGGTATCTTCTGGATTAGTAATTAGTAAACCAGCAGTACGATTAGAAACAGCTTTTTCTAGAGCTTCAACATCGGGTAAACCATCCTCATTTGGATAAATGTTGATGATTTTATACCCTTTTACATTTGGTGCAGCTGCATCAGAAGGATGAGAGAACATCGTTGTAATGATTTCATCACGCTGTTCTGATTCACCTTTAGAGTCATGATATGCTTGAATAACAGATGCCATTGCTAATATTGCTTGACTACCTCCTCCAGGTTGGAATGTAAACTTATCTAGACCTGAAATTTCCCTGAGGAATAAATCCAATTTGTAAATTATTTCTAGAATCCCTTGAACAGTGCTTTCATCTTGTGCTGGGTGAAGTGCTGTTAATTTTGGTGAAGATGCCAGTTTTTCATTAATCTTTGGACTATATTTCATGGTACATGTTCCTTGACCAATATCTACGTTAAAATCTGCTCCCAGAGTTTGCTGAGATAATCTCAGATAATGCTTGAGAACCCGCATTTGAGATATCTCTGGTAAATTGGGTGGTTTTTGTCTTATCATGTTTTCAGGTAATTTGGAAAAACCATCTCCAACAACGTCTTCAATTCCTTGTTCAATCTCAGGAAAGAGGATGCCTCGTTCTCCTTTGTTACTTAACTCGTAGATAACTGGCTCATCCCATTTAGCTTGATGAAAATTCTTTGTTCTTGTTTGTTTGTTCATTTTCTATTCTCTCCTTCGTTTATACATTCATCCAAAGCTTGGACAAGTCTATCAATATCCTCTTTTGTATGAATTTCAGTTACACAATAAACAGCACAATTTCCTAGTTCCGGAAATTCACTTGAAATATCTTTACCACCAAAGATTCTCTTTTTGAGTAGGGTTTTGTTCACTTCTTTTACAGTTTTACCTGTTCCATCCAAATTCACAACGAATTCTTTGAAGTGAGATGATTGACTGAATTGAATTTTAACTCCTTGAATTTCTGAAAGTTTCTTCATTACATACTGAGATTTTTGTAAAACTAATTTTCCAAGCTCTTGCATACCTTGGGGTCCTGCTAAAGCCAAATAAACACCTGCAGTGATTCCCCATAGCGCAGTAGCTGTACCTATGAACTCCTTACCTTCAATTCTATCATGAAAAGATGTTCTGTCATAAGTTACATCACCGAACCCATGTTCTCCTTCAACAACTGTGGTAGTTATACCAAAAAGACGCGAGGGGTATTCCATAACATATCGTTCTTCGTCTCTAGTAGCTATAAAACCTGCGAGTCCTCCACCAAATTGCATGTGTATACCCAACGACTGAATATCACCACAAACAATATCTGCTCCGTAATTACTCGGTGGAACAAGTATGCCTAAGGATATCGGATCGGTTCCAACAAGACTTAATGCACCATGAGAATGTGCAATATCAGCAATTATCTGGCCTTGATCTTCTATACATCCTAAATATGAGGGAGTTTCAAAATAAATACCGGCTGTCTTTGATGAGATTTTGGTTTTTAAATCATCAAGATCTAAATTTCCAGTTGTTGTATTGTATTTAACTAGTTTAATGGTGACTGTAGGTTTGCAATAGTTTTGGATAATTAATAATCTGTCAGGTGAAATGGATTTAGAGATTAGTATCTCAGTTCGACCAGTTATTCGAGTAGCCATTCTTATGGAAGTACTTGCTGCTTGCCCCCAATCATAGGTTGGGACATTTACAACATCCATCTCCAAAAGCTCCCCCATCATACTTGCATATTCAAAAAGTGTCTGAAACCTTCCATGATCTTCATAAGGTTCTCCAGCATATGCTGTTAGAAATTCCGAACGTCGATTGATTTCATCGCATATTGCAGGTACATAATGTTGCCAACAGTCTCCACCTAAGAAGCTGAGATTCTCTTGACATGTTTGATTTTTAGATAGAATCTGTTCCACATGTCTACTTAGGTCATATTCCGATGGGAACGGTTTGGGTAAATTCATATCATCCTTGAACCTTAGTTCTTCAGGAATATCCTTGTAAAGTTCTTCAATGGTTTTTACACCAATTACGTTTAGCATCTCTGCTTTTATTTCCGGAACGGAATTTGGAATATACGGGTGAATTAATATTTTCTTTTTATCCATAAGTTATCTCTCCAAAAAAGAATGTTTGCAGTTGTTTCTAGAAATCATGATTTAAGCTAGACCTCCTCCATCAACAATTATGGATGTTCCTGTTACCCAGTTTGAAAGACCACTAGCAAGAAATAGAACTGCATTAGCTACGTCTTGAGGATTACCTACACGATTGAGAGGACGGTCAGCAGCTTCCTTCATGAATTCGTCTTCATCAACATCCAATTGCTTTGCTTCTCCTCTTAATAGTGGAGTATCAACATCTCCTGGACAAACACAATTAACACGAATCCCATGTTTGCCATGGTCAATTGCCATTGCGCGTGTCATGTTTACAACTCCACCTTTTGCCGCACAATAAGCTACGGCATTAGAGCCACCTTTGATTCCCCAACCAGAACCATTGTTAATTATGCTCCCACTTTTACCTTTGATCATGATTGGAATTACGTACCGAGAAAGTAAATAGATTGACTTCATGTTAACATCTACAACTAAATCCCAATCTTCTTCTTCTAATTCTACAATGTTTTTACGTCGTATCACACCCGCATTGTTAAACAGAATATCTATCCTACCAAACTCTTTGTAAATAGATTCAACTGTTTTATTACACTCTGCATCAGAAGTTACATTGCACAGGAAAAATTTAGCTTCTCCTCCTCCTTCTTTTATTTGTTTAGCTGCATTGCTCCCATCTTTTTCATTAATATCTATTAATGCTACAATGGCACCCATCTCTGCCAGAAGGTTAGCGGTTGCTAATCCAATACCAGAGGCTGCCCCAGTAACTATTGCTACTTTTTCCTTCAATGAAATAAGTTTTAAAATTCGATTGTTTTTTGTAATCATAGAGTTTCATCCCAATAATCTTCTTGTTTTGTGAAATTTAATCCTCCATTGGAGTATACGGACCTGCTGTTTCTCCACCATCAATAGCTATAGCTTGACCAGTAATATATGCTGCCTCAGCTGATGCTAAAAATGCAAATAAGCTTGCAACTTCTTCTGGTTCAGCATGACGATTCAAAGGTATTTTTGAATTAACCACTTCCAGCATTTCAGGAGTATATTCAGCTTTTTGCATTGGTGTAAGCACATATCCAGGACAAATGGCATTTACTCTTAACCATGGAGCAAATTCTAGGGCTAACGATTTCGCTAGAAGGATTACACCTGCTTTTGAACTATTATAATCTGCATAAAATGAGTGTCCCTCAGTTCCGTTAGTGGAACCTGTTAACAAAACAACTCCAGAAAGCTGTTTCTTCATTCGTATTATTGCTTCTTTTGCACATAGAAACATTCCATCTAGATTTACCCGTAGAACTTTAGACCATTGTTCGTAATCGATCTTAAGAAAAGGGTTACGAAAACTTATCCCCGCATTGGAAATAAGTACGTCAATACCACCTAGAATATCATCGATTTTCTTAAACGCTGCTCCAACATCTTCCGGATTACTAACATCAGCATACACACCACCAATGATTTCAGGAATGACGGATGAAATTTTATCTAGATCCTCTTTATTCCAATCGATGATAACAACCTTGGCTCCTTCATTAACAAAACGTTTGGCGGTTGCTAGTCCTATACCACTTGCTCCACCTGTAATTACAACTCGTTTTCCACTAAGATCTTTGTATATACCCATTTTATTCACTACACTGTACAATTTTAGTATTCCTATTTTATTTTTTCGCAGATAACCGTTACATCTATTCCATTGATGATAAATGATTGTTGGCACTATCTTCTGTTCGAAATAGTTCGTTATGAAATGCATTTTTTATCTCTCTTCTTGCCCTCTCGTATCGAAAGACCCTTTTTCTATATTACACAAATAATACGCTACAATTACGTGGCAAGAACAGCTGAATTCAAAAAATTTTATAAGAAACTAACTCCTATGTTTTCTATTATGAAAAAGAAAAATATTATTGCTATAATGATGACTGCTATTGGAATAGCACTCATAACAACAGCATTAGTTATAGTTTACGCCTCATATCCTCCAAGAGGAAATACAATTGATGCAGCAATAACGGATTATTTCTATGACACTAGAAGTGATACCCTCGCACTCATAATGTATATAATTACTTGGTTGGGAGAATCTTTAGTATACATTGGTATGTTACTCTTTCTTTATTATCTCTGGGATAAAAAGAGAACCTTCAGGACAATGTCACTATTAATTACATCTTCAGTTGTTAACGTTTCAGCTAAAGCTATCTTTAGATTAGAAAGACCCCCTGACTATCAGCACTACGAACACATAGAAGAGCTGTCTTCTGGATTACCTAGTGGTCACGCGCAACTGAGTACTACCGTTTGGGGTATGCTTGGAATCTTCCTAAAGAAGGTGATGATCGTTTTCGCGATTCTATTACCCTTGTTAATAGGTTTCTCTAGAATATATTTAGGCGTGCATTGGTTTACTGATGTAATAATGGGATATGGCATAGCATTAATTATACTAGCGTTGTACATTTTCCTTGGTGAATACATTGAGAATTTCCTCAACGAGAAGTCAGCTATAATTAAAATCTTAGTAGCCATTGCAGTATGTGCTATTTTTGCTATTCTTGTAATTTTCTTACTTCTTAATAGAGTTGAAAATGATACAGAGCTAATTTCCGGTAGCCTAAAACTCATAGTGTTACTTGTTACACTTTCTATTTCTTATTCAGTTGAAGGTTCGTTAATTAATTTTAGTAATGAAATTGATAAATGGTGGAAATACCTTGTTAGGATTTTGATCGGTGGCGCAATCTTTGGGATTTTCTATTTTGGAGTGTCAATGCTATTTGATCTTGCTATTAACGCTGTAGCCTGGGTGGGTATAGAATTAACACTCGACTTGATTAGGTATGCTATGCTTGGCCCTGCCCTCCTCCTACTTGCGCCTTGGATAATGATGAAGTTAAAGGTCTAAAGCAATTTCACACCTTTTTTTCTCTTCTTTATTTTTAAAAATACAAAAGATATCTTATATGTTGTCTTTCAACATTAGATTTTTAAAGTAAATCTGACTGGCTAAATTAGTTGAAAGAGGATTCAAAATGTACGAGGAAATTAAACTCTTCGATAAATGGGACTTCAGCGAAGTAGAAGTAAATGATTTAGGTCTACAAAGATATATCTCACTTCAACCTGTATTCTTTCCACATTCCGGTGGTAGAAATCAAGTTCAAAGGTTTAAGAAAGCAGAGATGAGCATCGTTGAAAGATTTACCAATAAATTGATGAAGAAAGGTAAAAATGCCGGTAAAAAGCAAAGAGCAATTAATATTGTGAGAATGGCTTTTGATATAATTTATGAAAGAACTGGTGTAAATCCCATACAAATTTTAGTTGATGCTATCAGTAATGTTGCACCAAGAGAAGAAACAACTCGTTTAACATATGGTGGTGTAGCTCAACATATAGCCGTGGATATTTCTCCTCTACGAAGAGTTGATCTTGCATTAAGATACATGTCCAATGCAATAAAACAAAAGAGTTTCAACAACGTAAAAAGTGTTGAAGAAGTAACTGCAGAAGAATTAATTCTTGCATCCAAAGGAGATCAAGGAAGTAATGCAGTTAAAAAGAGACAAGAGATAGAGAGAATAGCTCTATCGGCAAGATAAGATTAATAAGGTGATACAAATAGGAAAGAGACCAGCCCGTTGCTATAGACATGTAAGAGGCCCTGCAAATACAAGAGTTGGTAAATTCGTTAGAGGTGCTCCTGATGCTAGAATTAGAGCTTATGATGCTGGAAATCGTAAAGGTGATTTTCCAGTACATGTTCATTTAGTTTCTCTAGAAAAATGTCAAATTAGACACACAGCTTTAGAAGCTGCAAGAATTGCCGTAAATAGAGTTCTTCAACGAGCATTAGGTGTAGAAGGTTATCATATGACCATAAGAATTCACCCCCATCACATTTTAAGAGAAAATAAAATGATGGCGGTTGCTGGAGCAGACAGGATTCAAGATGGTATGAGACGATCCTTTGGCAAACCAACTGATAGAGCTGCACGTGTTAAGGAAGGTCAAGAAGTAGTGACTGTAAGAGCATATGCAAAAGATTACTTTACAATGTTAGACGCTTTAAAAAGAGGTGCTGACCGTTTTCCCACAGTTTGTAAGTACAAGATTGGAAAAGGGGAAGACCTAGTAAATGAGTTCTTAAAGAGAAGATCAAGACGACGCGGAACTGGTCAACAATAAACTTTCCCCATTATTTTCTTTTACATTTTTAATTTGACTCAGTACTTCTTTTTCGATTAAAGCATTTTCTTTTCTTTACCTTCATCTTTATTGTGTCGGTTTCATTAATGTTAATCTTTATAGGACTTGCTTCGAATTGATTGTTGGTACAACTAATCATGTAATTATATTGCTCTTCCCGTGATTTCCATTTAGGTTTTTCATTTTTCAGTAATGGCAACGCAAAAGCTATCCGTTTATTCTCTCTCAACCAAGTCGGATCATACAGGGATACTTCAATAATAGGTTCAGCAACTTCAAGTGAACCGTCATAATCCATAATACCCATCTCCCAGTGATCTTTGAATTGACCAATTAACTCTTCTTGATCTAGTTCTGAATACCCAACTCTATTAGTTTTAGGAGTAGTAATATAGTATGGATTTTTCCTTCCCGCTGTAATTTTAAGTTCCAGAATAATACCGTTCAAATCGACTTTTTCATCCGAAACCAAGTCAATTAGATTTTATCTGGAATCTTCATACTATCAAATATTAGCGTTTTTGGGTAAAAAATCTTTTCGTGCATTCAAATCCAGAATGAAATGGTCATAGTCTTGTACATGATGCATGCAAAAATAGAATAAAAAACGATAGAATTACAGGGAATAGAATTAAAGGAATCATCAAACAGGAGCAATTAAAATTAACATTCTTAAAACAAAAGAAAAAATAATCCATTTTCTTTGGCTTTTTTTAATTATTTATTAGTATTTTGACTTGAATAGAAGAATACTTTTATTGTTTTTTCTGATATTTTCCTATGGATTCTGCATTTATTCCCGGATTGAAATTATCGGAGATGTTTTTCCAAGAGGTAGTAAAAGAAATTATTGAGGCAGAATATCCAGGCTTAAAATATACTGCAGCATTAATAGGTCCTGGATCAGAGGTAATTGGTCTGGATGATGCCGTTTCTGCAGATCATCATTGGGGATTACGATTATTCATTTTCTTAGGATTAAAGGATTATGAGATGCATTCAGATTCATTAAAAAAATTATTCAGAAAAAAATTACCATATGAATTTAAAGGGCATTCAACACATTGGAGTGAACCTGATCCTAATGATTCAGGAACCCAATTACCATCGCTTACAGAAGACGGAGAAATAAATCATAGAATAGAAATTCATACAGTGAACAATTACCTTAAGGAACATTTGAATCTTGAAAACCTCGAGTTAACAGATTTTGACTGGCTTTTGTTACCAGAGCAAAAATTGTTAGAATTTACTTCTGGAAGAATATTTTTTGACACTCTTGGGGATTTAAGAACAGCGAGACAATATCTTACTTATTTACCTGACAATGTGTGGAAGTATAAAATACTTTCAGAATGGGAACATATAACACAGGAGATGGCTTTCGCTGGGAGAACCGGTGGGATTGGAGATGAATTAGGATCTAAAATCGAATCGTCTCGACTTGTTAGATATATTATGAGATTGGCTCTACTCTTAAATAAAAAATACATTCCTTATCCAAAATGGTTTGGTACAACTTTTAAAAAACTCCCAATAGCTCAAAAGTTGGAACCTATCTTACTTGCAATTTTAAGAGAGGAGGATTGGAAAGAGAGAGATAATATACTTTGCAAAGCGTATATGATGATGGTTGAGGAGCAGAACAAATTACAAATAACCCCTGAATTAACAGTTAGACCTAAACCATACCATACTAGGAATATGACTGTTATTGATACTCAAAAGGTGGTTGATGCTCTAAAGAAAGCAATAAAACCTCCACTTGATACTCTACCACCTATTGGTTCTGTAGATCAATTATTGGATGTGGGAGGAGGTTTAAGTTCAAAGTTAGCACAAAAAACAAGGAATTTGTTTGAAAATTGATACTCCTAGTTATTTTCCTCAACGCTTGCTTCCCAGCCTATGACATCAATAAACTCTTCCTCAAAGGATATAACTTCTTTATTCTTTAACGGATTCCATTCATCCACTGCAAATTCAATAGCTTCTTCTTCATTTCTAGCTGTTACTCGGTAATGATAATCTCTTCTCTCTGTTCTTGTCACTATTACTAAATAATCTTCGAATATATCTTCGTCATCAATTACTTCTTCAATGACTATAGTTTTTCGTTTTGTTTTTTTTCCTTTTTTCTTCTTCTTCTTAGGCATAATATTTTGTTATAATATCTAATATAAAAATAATTATTCAATAAATCGTCTAAAAATTATGTTGTGAATGCACGAATAGGATATGAACAAAAAAGATAAAAAGAATGGAATAAAATCTGGTCTAACAACTGGCTCGGTAGCTCAGTTGGCAGAGCGCAAGACTCATAATCTTGATAAATAAGGGTTAGACTGCAAACGTGAACCTCAGATGCGTAATCTTGAGGTCGGGGGATCGAGTCCCCCCCGAGCCACCATCTTATATTTTTTAATATTTTATTTCATCAACATCAATTTCATATCCCGTTCTAGTTGCCTCTGGTTCTCTACAAAGACAACAATTAATTTTTGTCTAGAAAAATAAAACGCAAAGAAGGATTATATCCTTCTTTTTTATTAAATAAATTTTATAGTTTTTGTAGTTGATGGTTTTTGATTATATCTGATTCTTCTTCAATCGTAACCTTAACCATTTTGTCTCCTTGGACAATTTTATTTACAACATCCATGCCATCCACAACTTTTCCAAAAACTGTGTGTTTTTTATTAAGATGTTTACAATTGTTAGGATTGAGAACTATAAAGAATTGTGATCCATTTGTATTTGGACCAGCATTTGCCATGCTTAAATGCCCCAAATTATGTATTTGCACTGGATTACCCACTTCATCTGCAATTTGATACCCTGGTCCTCCTTTTCCTGTTCCTGTAGGATCTCCTCCTTGAACAACAAAATCAGGAATCACACGGTGAAAAACAACGCCATCATAGTAGTTAGATTGAGCTAATGATATAATATTCTTTACTGTATTAGGTGTATGTTCATCAAAAAGTTCGATTGTAATAATGCCCTTATTAGTTTCCATTATTGCTTTAGTCATATTAATCTCCTAAATGTCAGTGATTATTCTTCATTTTTATTTATAGTGGTTAGGCAATAATTTCTTAAATATTGAAAAAATACTACATTAGAGCTGATTAGATTGATAGATGAGGAACAGAATTCTGGACCTAAACCCAAATCCACATTAAAATTCACTCCATGGATTTCTGCCATTCTTATTCTAATCTATTCTGTAACTGTTCAATTCTTATTAATTGCAAGTATGGAAAGTGCGTTTGATTCAGTAGAAGATTTCTTCAAACAATCGTCATCAAGTTTTTTACTAATAGAAATTCCAATCCCCTTAATATTGGCTGTAATCTTTTATTACTATAGTCAGCACAGTAGATCCTGGAACATTAACCTATTTCTTTTTAGCTTGACTTCATTGGGGAGTGCAATATTGGGGATTGTTATCTACACGATTTTACTTCAGTTTCTTGTAGGTCAATATTTTGACTTCATCTTCATACTAGTTACAATATTTTTATCTCTTATATTTGCTATACTTTCTATCGTAATCCGCAAAATAGTTCTTAAACGAAAAACCTTGCAGCAAGGTTCCTTCACCAGAAAGTTGACCTAAACAACAAGGTTATTTTCAGAAATTTCAACTCTTCTAATAAGATCCCCCGCCTGCCCTCTCTAGTCTAGTTGTATTCATTTGTGTTTCAGATTGCTAACAAGGTCAGTAACAATCTTGGGTAGTTCAGTCATGTTTTTTACATAATGGGGGTAACTTGGTTCATATTCTCCGGTTAAACAAGCCTGAATAACATTAGCCCCACTATTTAAGGCGCACTCCAAGAACATTGGTCTGTCTTCAATAATTATTGCTTTATCTGGTTCAAACCAGACATCATCAAAAATTCGCTTGAAAAAATTATTATTGGTTTTGTGGGTATTAACAAGATCCGATCCATAAAAATTCTCAAAAAGATTTTTTATTCTCATTCCTTGCAAATATCCCTTTAGTTCTAGTGAATCCTCTCCAGAAGCTGTATAAAGCTTAAATCCAAGTTTCTTTAATTTCTTAATACTATCAATGACTCCAGGGTATGCAGATCGAATGTTGGGCGTGATATATTCAATAGCTTCTCGGTATATTCGTTTATATTCCGATATAGCAGGCAATTTTACCTCTACATAATTAAACATCTCTTCTATCCATCTTTTTACAAAATCTTCGTGGTATGTCCTGTAATCTACATTGACCCCACTACTTATCACTTCAGTATGTTCTTTCACAATTTCTTCTATGAAATTAACATTACTTTCAGCCCATTTATAGGGTTCTCCTCCAAATCTAGGTGCAAAAAAGTCACCAACCATCTTTTGAAATTGTAACCCTCGAATCCTATTGTCATTCATCACCCCTCCGTCATCAAAGAATACAGCAAATTCTGCGAACCGTATCTGTGACATTACTATTCGCTTGAGTTAGTAGTAAATAAAGCTATTCCAAGAAATATGTGTAATTTTCTAGAATTAGCTAGACAATACTTTCAACGGCCTCCAATACAGTTAAAACCCCCTACTTTCGACTGGAAATTAGAACATCATCTTATTAGAAGGTGAGTATGAACTGGAATACAAAACCTGGCTGTTTTTCTCCTAGAATATGAAAAAATTAATAATGGAGTGAATTTGAAGAAAAGTAGATGGTAAAACAGATTTACGAAACTCTGCATACAGAACAATCTTTGCTGGATATATCTCCAGAGTTAGAAAAAAAAGTTCACGAAATGCTCACAGCTACTGAAAGAAAGGCTCCAAATTTCTGGGAGATAGATACAACTGAAAGCCTATATGTTCCGGTAGATGATGGAGAAATAAGAGTATACCACTTTAAACCTAACAACCCAATTTCAAAACGCCCTTTAGTTTTTATTCCTGGATGGGGTGGCACTGAAATAGGATTTATGGATTTTTATGAAGTCATCCATGATAAGATTGAATGCTATTATATCGAAACTCGTGAAAAGAGAAGTAGTAGATTGGATAGAAAAAGAGCCAAGATGGATATGAGTCAAAAAGCTAAAGATATTCAAAATGTGATCAATCATCTTGAATTAAGCAAGAGAGATTTTGTTCTCTATGGAACTTGTTGGGGTGGAGCAATAATTTTGCAAGGTTTAATTGATGGAACAATAGAAGCTCCAACGATCATTACTAATGATCCAATGCATACTCTATGGTTTCCGAAATGGTTTCTTAGATTTGTATCACCAATATTGCCTATTTTTGTAGTTGAACTTATTAGGTCTATAATTAAACGAGTGCAATTACGCGGTATGAAGGAAGAAGTTCAAAGAAGTAGAGCTGAAACTTTTGCAGATAATGCTGAAATTTGGAAATGGAAAAGAGCAGCTGACTCTGTAAAGGATTTTGAGCTCTTTGGTAAAGTTTCTACTATAACAAAGGAAGTTTTTGTGACTAATGGTACTAAAGATAAAATCCATAATCAAACAGATTACCCACAAATCGCTGCTGAACTCCCCAATGGAAGATTCATCTACTTGAAGACAGATGAATCAAGAAGAGAGAGATTAATGGGGTTAGTAACATTGGAATTTAGTAAAATCACTAAAAAGGATGGAATTCCCACTTCTTTAAGAGATTTTGAGAAAAAGATTCATCGCTAAGACTGGAGAGTCAGTTAAAAGTTGAATTTTCTCCCGTTTTAAGTGAAGCTTTAAAATAAACTAGTATTGTGTAAGATAAAATTCTCCTTTGAGAGAGTCATTTAAGGTGAAATATATGTCAAATAAAGAAGTCATTTTAGACGAAAAAGATATTAGAGAAACTGGATTAGAATCAAAGAGGTCAAGTAGAAAAAATTCTTGGTTGTGGTACAGTTATGATATGGCGGATACCTTCTTTTCACAATCTGTAATAAGTTTAGCATTCACTCCATTTGTTCTATTAATGGGTGTTTCAATGGGTTGGTCATATCCACTAGTATTTATTGTAATGTCAATTTTTATGGCCGGTTCAAATCTATTAATTGCCTTATTGGGACCAATCATGGGAGCTATCTCTGATAAAGCAGGGAAAAGAAAACCTGCAGTGCTTATCTCAGCTGGTATAATGGTAACAACCACAGCTTTAATCACAGTTTGGGTGAACTTTTGGTGGGCATGTTTTTTGTTTGTATTAGCAAACTTCTGTTATCAGGCAGGTCGAATGTTTTATGACGCTCAAATTCCATTCATTGCTGAAACAGAAACAAGAGGTTTTATGCAAGCTGTCGGTGGAGCAATCGCAGCATTTGGCTCAGTAATTGCAATAGCTGTCACTATTATCATAGGTCTTCCTGGTTTATTTGGACCTCATACTGAAGTGAATACAGGAATCTGGCAAGTAGGTGATACAACCATTGACCCAAGCAGTATAAACTATGGTGGATTAAGATACTTATTTGTTATATCATCTGTCATAATAATTTTGATTAGTATTCCTTACCTCTTCCATAAAGAGGTAGAAAATCCACCTGAGGAAAAATTGTCAGCAGGAGATTATGTTAAATCATCATTAGTTTCCTTCAAAACTTCACTTAAAGAAATTATTTCTGACAAAAATTCTTGGTTGTTCTTCTTAGCTTGGTTCTTTATCACGGATGCAGCCAATACAACGATTCTTTACATGGTACCTGTGGTTTCAACTGTAGGCGGACCCAAACTTGAAGGAATGACAAATTTTGTGATTTTAGGAGGAATACTTTTCTCCATTGTCTTTGGTATTATTGTTGGAAGACTTATGAATAGACTAGGACCTAAAAACCTATTTCTTGGTGTTGCTGGTTCTTGGTTTATTGCACTGGTTATCTTCATCCTAACTGGATTACAGATAGGTTCAGTAACAATTCCTGTCTGGTTAATATGGTTTGGTGCGATATTCATAGGTATAGGTTTTGGTGGAATTTGGATAGTAGGTAGACAATTTATCATGGTTCTAGCTCCTCCTTCAAAGTTGGCACAATATGGTGGATTTCAAAAAATTGCAGGAAGAGTAAGTGCAATAGTATCGCCACTATTGTTTGGATTAATGATATATGTATCTCAATCATTGGGGTTAGCTAATGCGATGCGTGTAGCTCTAGGAAGTTTGCTCCTCCTCTTTACAGCAGGAATCATTTGTACTCTCTTTATCGTAGATCCTCATAAAAGATATATGCAAGGAGAAAGAGCTCCTTACAAAGGCATCTATGATGAAACAAAATAGAAAATCAGAAGTGGGAAATTCTTTCCACTCACTTTTTTCCTTTTTATTCTAATATATTTTTTTAGGAAATTGGTTTTCTCTAAGAGTTTTTTTATGAAGATTGCTAACAACTTTGAAACTTTTTAGTATAAATCGTAAGGATCGCCTGTAACATTTTCTTAAATCAAGAAGATTCTCTAAAAGAGGATTATCGTAGCCCTTTTGAAGAAAAAATTGAACGGTTTTTGTTGTGGTAGCTGGCTCTAAAGTATAACTGAAATAACATGTTTGTAAACTCCATTTAACAGCTTCCATGGCATATTTTGTTGCATGTGGATGAAAAATGTATGTTAAAAGAGCTGCTGTACAAAGAGCAAGATTCATCACCTTGCTTTTTTTAATTTGACTTCTTCGAACTTCAGCCAAGCTAGCTTTCTCTAGTAGATTCTCTCCCCATAATGTCGTAGCTGACTTTACAACACTAGCCCAAACAACATCAGTTGGAGCAAATAATTTACATAGAAGTAAATTTACATTAAATACTTTTGAGAATTTAGCCGCATGAAATTCTTTTCTATAGCAGACAAAGTGTGAAACATACATCCCTGTCATATCTTCTGCACGTTTGTAAACAGTATCAACTATAGAACCATTCTTTTTTCTAAAAGTGTGTTTATATTCTAGCTTAGTTAACTCTCTACTGATATATGTCTTATCTTTCTTTGATGTTTTATCATTTATCACAAAAATTATGTCTACGTCCGATAGATCTGGTTGGTATTCTCCTTTTGCCACACTACCAAAAATAATCAAACTTAGTAAGTCTATTTTATTTTTTATTATCAATCCAATAGATTCTCCAATATAATTTCTAGCTTTTGGAGCTAAGTTTTCAAGTAAGTCTATCCGGATTCCCACAGTTGCTCCTCTTTATAGTTCTTGCAATATCTCAATTTCTCTGGAATAATTCTATATAACAATAAAGAGTAACGAAGTCAACATCAACAATATAGCAATAATTAACATTATCTCACTTGCCAATGTCCTCTTTTTAATGTCTGGTTTCAATTGTTGTTTACTTTCCCAGAATGTGTCTATATCCTTTCGATTTGTTAGCATGCCTTTTACTAAAGGTTCAATTTGTATCCCTAAACTTAATAGCAGAAATATGATTGCTGTTGAAGCAATTATGGCATATGTGACAAAATCTATACTGTTTTCCCTTAGATTAATTGCACCTGCAAAGTCCAATGTAGTAAGAATAACCCAAAATAACAGAATAAATATAGATATTCTCAATCTTTCATTTGTGAGTCTTACTTCATTTTGCATAATGTCCGATACCATTGTTAATCACTTTACTATAACTATATCTTCCAACTCTCTAACAATATGTTCTACCCATTTGAATCTTTCCATCGTTGGCGATTCATAATAGATTCTAATCTTAGGTTCTGTTCCTGATTTTCTTATTAATATCCAAGTTCCATCACTTAAGTCATATCTGAGACCATCGATGGTTAGCTCTATCCCGTCTTGATCTTTCATTCTTTCTATGAGTTTTTCTTTACAATTATCAAATATTGTTAGTATATTTTCAACCTTAACCAAGTAGGCTTTTCTCTCAGCTATGTGAACTGGAATGTCCTTCATAATATCATAAACAGTGGTCTTACGTTTTGTAATCACTTTCAATAATTTTGCTAATGCGAATAAACCATCTATCCAGAAACCCCATGAAGGAAATATAGGTTTCCATGGTTCTGCAGCAAAAGTGACTTTTTCTTTTCTCTCCATTAGCTCTTTTATTTTTCCATGAAGTTCACCTAAGTTTGTTCTGATCGTTGTTGCACCTAGCTTTTCAATGGTTTTATCTATAGTTGTTGAAGTATCAATGCTTACTATAACATTTCCTGGTCCTTCTTCTTCAATAGCAAATGTCGCAAAGAGTGCATTCAATCTTGAAAGTTCAACAAATTCTCCAGTCTCATCTATTATAGCAATTCTATCTCCATCACCATCAAATGCCGCACCCATTGTTTTCTTTTCTTTACATAATTCGAGCAATGTTCCTAGGTTAGCCGGGCTAGGTTCAGCTAATCTGCCTGGAAAATGCCCGTCAACATGTGAATTTATGGTTGTTACTTGAAATCCAAGTTTGGAGAAAAGTTGAGGTGCTAAATTAGACATGGGTCCATTTGCACAATCTAGAATAATTCCCCTTCCATCACCTAGAAAGTCGAGTTCTTCAACAAGTCGTTTCATGTAAGTCTCATTAGCATCTGATATCTTGTGCTGTGCTTGAATTTTATCCCAACTTACATATTGAAATAAACTAACTTGATCTGCTCTTGCTTCTATCTTTTGTTCAATTTTATTTTGTTCTTCCTGGATAAATTCTCTGCCATTTCTTAAGACTTTGATTCCATTATCTTGTGGAGGATTATGCGATGCAGTAATATATATGGCAACACTGTGTTTCTCATCACGTGTTAAATTTGCAATTACGGGAAAAGTACATAATCCCACTGAATATACCTTTCCTCCAGCTAGTGAAATGGCAGAACATGCACTCTGACTTAAAGCTTCTGAAGAAGTTCGTGCATCATGGCCAACGATAATTCCTTCTCCCTTGCACAAATCCGCAATAATTTGACCTATATTAATTACAAGTTCCGCAGTTACCTTTGTACTGTAAGGCCCCCTAATGCCAGCTGTACCAAAAAGCTTTTGCCGTTCATTCATTAATTTTAGGGTCCCCTCACGAAATATAACTGTTTTCATAAGCGAAATTTATCTATTAAATATTCAAAGAAGAAATCTTGTTCACATAAAGTCAGTTAGTGATTTTTGTTCACTTCTACTTGTTTTTCCTATTATTCTTTCACCATTGAATTGGTCATATAATTTGGATATTTCTTGAAAGTGAGCACTATATTCCTCTATTTTGTTATAATTTCTCAGAATGTAGGCAGGATGAAATGTTGCAAAAATTGGATATCCTTCATCTAAAGTAAGAACCTTTCCTGCACTTTTAGTAACTTTTGCTGATGGAAAGAAAAATTTCAGTGATATCCCTCCAAGTGTAACAATTAGCTTTGGGGTTAACGAATTTAATTGCTTATACAACCATCTTTCTCCACAGAATTTTAACTCTGATTCATTAGGTGTCCGATTTCCCATATTTTCATCAGTTGGACGGCATTTTACAACATTAAGAATGCTGATTTGTTGTCGAGAAAAATTAATACTCTCAAGCATCTTATCTAGTAGCTTTCCAGATCTACCAACAAAAGGAAATCCTTCTTTGTCTTCATTAAACCCAGGAGCCTCACCAATGATGCACAAACTGTTTTTTGGTCCATAAATTCCTGGAACTACTTGAGTTCTATTATCTTTCAAGTGACAAGCTTCACATTGTTTTATTTCAATGGTTAGCTCTGCAAGTTTTTCATCCATCATGTGTTGCCTTCTTTAATACATCAAAAAAATAGTATTTATTAAGCTATTCCCGATTGATGCTTTGATAAGAGTGAAAGAAACAATAATTGAAGCAGATTACTTAATTACATGTAATCCAAAAAATTCTGTTATAAAGAATGCTGCGATTTTAATTATAGGAGACGAAATAAAAGCTTTAGGGAGTAAAAAGGAAATTCATAAAGATTATTCAGCTTCTACAGTTATCTCTGGTGAGAACAAAATTCTCATGCCTGGTTTGGTGAATACCCATTCTCATAGTGTTCAAACTTTACTGAGAGGAAAAGCAGATGATTTAGCCCTTCTTGATTGGTTAAAAGAAGTTGTAATTCCTGGTGAATCAAACTTTACTGCAGATGATGTTCATACTTCCTCTTTACTTGGTTTTGCTGAAATGATACGTACAGGAACAACAACCGCTAACGATATGTTATCAACAAATAACGCAGAATCAGGAATTCAAAGTGCGATCGAAAGTGGAATTAGGACTAGAATTGGAAAGATGTTGATGGATGTAAATCCAAATTCTCCTACAGAACGCCTAGATGATACGGATGAAATAATTAAAACAATAAATCACCAAATTAAAAAATATCATTATACACAGAATCAACGAATTAAATATACCTTAAACGCAAGATTTTTACTTTCGTGTTCTCCGGAACTGATGAAAGGTATTGTTGAAACACAAGAACAATATGATGATTTAATGATACACACTCACGCTTCAGAATCACAAGCTGAATGCAAAGCAGTAGAGAATTATTACAAAACTTCTTACATCAGAGCACTCCGAGATATTGGTGCTTTGGGTTCAGAAACCATTATAGCTCATGGAATCTGGTTAGATGAGGAAGAATACAATATACTGAAAAAGACAGATACTAGGCTGACTCATAATCCATCAAGCAATAGTAAACTAGCTTCAGGAATCTGTGATGTTAAGAAATACTTAGAATTGGGAATTATTGTAGGTTTAGCTACAGATGGCGCTCCGTGCAATAATAATCTTGATATGTTTAGAGAAATGCGACTGGCAACATTTCTCCAAAAAGTAAAACATTTGAATGAAAAGATTCTCCCTGCTCAACAAGTTTTGAGGATGGCAACAATTGAAGGAGCTAGAGCAATAAACTGGGACAAAGAAATAGGTTCAATTGAAGAAGGAAAAAAAGCTGATGTAATTCAAATTGATATCAGTGATATAGATGCTCTACCAATTTACGATCCAGTATCCCATGTCGTATATTCTGCTTCTGGGAAAGATGTAAGTATGACCATGATAGATGGATCAATAGTTTATCAAGATAAGGAATTCAAAAACTTTAACTTAAATGATTTAAGGAATAAAGTTTCCCAATACAAAGAAAAGTGGTCTCATTAAAATGAAAGAATTTTACATTTCTACACCAGGAAGAATATGTCTTTTTGGTGAGGATGTAGATTATATGGGCTTAGAAGTTATCACATTAGCTATTAATAATAGAATAGAGCTATCAGGTAGAATAAAGGATGACAATTATATTTATCTTAAATTATCAGATCTTGACACTGAAATACTGTTTGAAAACACAAAACAGTTGATTACAACAAAAAACGATTATATTTTTTCAGCATTCAACATGTATCAGGAAAAATTTCCCGAATCTTTTGGAGCAGAAATTCAAGTAAAATCAAATCTATCAATTGGAAAAGGTCTTTCTTCTTCATCCGCATTTTGTGCAGCCTTAGTAGCTTTCTTTGATAAAGCTTCAGGGCTGAATTCTTCAGATAAAGAACTAGCAAAGAAAGCATATATTGCGGAAGTAATCAATTTAAACCAAGCAGGAGGCATGATGGATCATTTTGCAAGCGTATTAGGGAATATTATTTACCTCGAGTGTAGAGATGACTATAATTTCGAAAGGTTGAACGCTAAACTAGATGGGTTGATTATTGGAGATACCTTAAAACAGAAAGAAACTATTCAAACTTTGATAATTAGAAAGGCGGAAATTAACCAAGGAATAAAATGGATGGTTGAAAAAGATCAACATTTTAATCTAATAGATTACCCAATAAGTAAGGTGAAAAAAGAATATCTAGAAAATAAGAACATAGGTCTAAAGAGGTTAATTGGAATCTTAGGAATTAGAGATATAGTGCGAAAGGGGCACATTCTTCTAAAAAAGGAGAGTGAAAACACAAAACAGATTGCTGTATTAATAAATCAACATCATAGTATTCAACAACAGTATTTTGAAAATGTCACACCAAAGATGCAAGAGTTAATTGCTCACGCTTGTGAAGCAGGGGCCCTTGGATGCAAACTAATGGGAAGTGGAAATGGAGGTTCATTCTTAGCTTATGCCCCTGGAAGAGAAAAAGAGGTAATGAAGGCTATAGATAAGGGGGGAGGAAAAGCCTATCGTGTGTACCAAGGTCAAGGGCTAAAAAGTTCTATCACATAAGCCATAGAAAAGGTAGGCAAAAGACTGAAAAAGAACAGCGCAAATTTTAACGAAAAGAAAGAGTTGGATAAAATGACTGAAGATTGTCTTTTCTGTAAAATCATTAGTAAGGAAATACCAAGTTATATTTTATATGAAGATGATGAAATATTAGTTTTTCTTGATATAAATCCAATAACAAAAGGTCATGCTCTGTTCATTCCTAAAAAGCACATTGCAAATCTATGTGAACTAAAAGAGGAAGAAATAGGCTTCATGAAGAAATTGCCTGCGATTGCTAGAAAATTGAAAGAAGTCACAGGTGCAACAGGGATGAATCTGATACAGAACAATGGAAAAGATGCTGGTCAAGTAATCTTTCACATACACTTTCACCTAATGCCAAGACATCCTAATGATGGTTTAACAATGCTACCACCGAGAACAGCATTGGATAAAGTGGGTGCGGAAGATTTGATAAACAAATTTGCTCAATAGCGGAGTTATAGAAAAATGGAGGCGAAAACTTAATAAAATTAAATAGTATGAACATGAAAAGGGGAAAAAGATGACAGAAGAACAGGGCAAGAAATATATTTTCAAGATTGTTCTACTTGGGGATCCAGGGGTAGGCAAAAGTTCACTAATCACGAGATTTGTACATAATAGATTTCAAGCCTCCTATTTGATGACTATCGGTGTCGATATCCTTAGCAAACAACTTTTTGTAGGAAAGGATGAAGTTTTATTTCTAATAAGTGATATAGGTGGTCAAGAAAGATTCGCTTCTGTAAGAGAGAAATTCTACCGTGGGGCAAGAGGATGTTTTCTAGTTTTTGATCTAACAAGAGAAAATACACTAGCTTCAGTCAAAGCATGGAAGAAAGGTTTGGATACTGTTGAAGAAGATGTTATTTACTTTTTAATCGGAAATAAGGCTGATTTAAAAGAACAAGTATCAGTTTCAGATGAAAGTATTCAAGCGATAATAGAAGAGTTAAATCTGCCAAAAGAGACATTTTTCATAACTTCTGCAAAAACAGGAGAAAAGGTAGAAGAGGCTTTTGTGACATTTTCAAAAGAGTTAATGAAAGCTGTCGAAAGAAAGAGAGTGGAAGTAGGTTTAGATTAGATTTATACTTCCTTTATTTTGTAATTTTTAAAATATAGTCATGAGAGTAAACTGTGAATAAATTAGTTATTTGAGAACAATGAATGTTGGTAAAATGACCTTAAAAGACTAGGAAAGAGAAATAGTAGTAACCGACATATTTAAAAAAAAGAAGAGAAAGAGGGAAATAACTTCGGAGCAGTAGTTTAGTTCGGCCGATGATCGTGGACTGTCACTCCATGGACCCGGGTTCAAATCCCGGCTGCTTCGCCATTTTGGAGTCAGAATCAAACTAGCCAATCACCAGCAAGTAATTCAATCCATTTTTCATAACTCTTTCAGAACCAATTAGTATCAGTAGGTTTGTATGAGGATAAATAATATTAATTACTTCCATGTCAATGCTTTCTTAATTCGATATGTTTTTATTTATAATTTCTTCATATTCGTTAATGAAACGAGCTAAGTTGTTTTTATTTCTACTACTTTTCTTAGCCACGATACAGTATGTTCCGTCTGATAGTTTGGCAGCAATTCCTGTCGTTGAAGATGGTGATTTTCTCTCTTTTGGTTATACTTTAGAAGCTAATGCCACTATAATTGAAACATATACTGAAACTAATACTCGTAAGATTCGTATTTTGGAACAAACTTTTACTCCACCGGGTCTGTTTGATGAACTTGTAGGTATGCCTCTTGGCTCAAACAAAGGTGTTGTAGTAGTACCCCCTGAAGAAGGTTTTCTCCCAACAGATTTAAACCCTACATATGCTTATTTAACTGGTTTTGCATTATATTATACTAACCTTAAAATCTATGAGATAAACGGTGAGCACTATACAGACCTTCCAACAGTTGGAACTGAACCTGGAACCTTTGGTTATTATGCCCTTAGAATTGGTCTAGGACTCATTGGAGTTGCTGCTTTTGTAGGCCTGGTTTATGGAGGTTATCGCTTATATCCTCGAGTTTTCGGGAAGCGATGTGCTGTATGCAAAGCTCTTGCTATTGGTACATGCACAAAATGTGGGAGAAAATTTTGCGAAAGATGTTATTCCAATGGTTGCCCTTATTGTAAAGCCAGAACCTTAAAACGACTCAAATCCTCCTCGTAATCTCCCTCTTCGAAATTCTTTTAAGTTTCTATTAATCATTCCTCACAATGGTTTCTGTTCAAGCACTATTACGATCTTTTGTTGTAACTTCAGTTCTTCTGCTTTCTATCATTTCTTTATCTAGTGCATATGATGATGTTCATGGAATAGAGTTTAATGACATTATTGAAATTTCAGTTGATTATCGTATAATAGACGGTGAAATAGAACCAGGGTATGCTGACTATAGTATAGATGTGAACCCTTCACAAATTAATATAGCCTTTGTTAATGCACTGATTGGTATGAAAATTGGTGAAGTTAAACCGAGTATTAAATGGACAGTGGATGAAGGGGGTGGCGTTTTCAGAGAGATTGAATATATAGATACAACAATTATTAAATTAATTAAAGATGCTACCCCTAGCTCAAGTCCTATTGGTCAAATCATTCTAACTGTTTTTGAGGTTATTCTTGGAATTGGTGTTGTCATTGGAGCGATTTTCCTTTATCTCAAAGTTATTAGACCTCGTTTCCTCAGCAAAAAATGCTTGGACTGCGGAAAACTAGCTACTTCTAAATGCTCAAAATGTGGTTCATTTATCTGCTCAGTGTGCTCAGCTAAAGGATGTTCAAATTGTGGAAGCCGGAAATATATCAGGTTATAGCTTCCGAATTAAACGAAGAATTTTTTAATTTCCCACATTTCTTTGTTTTATATGTTAAACAATTGCCAGGATAGCCAAGCGGTACGGCGGGGGTCTCGAAAACCTCTGGCATTCGCCTCCGGGGTTCAAATCCCCGTCCTGGCTCCATTTATAGCTCAAAACTAATACTCATTCTAATTTCATCCGCTACTTTGATTTCATTAAGTTTTTAATTGTTGAATTTTCTTTCGACTATAGGTGTGTATATAATGGTTTCTCCAAAATTTCGTGTTAGAAGTATTTATGATGCCCCCATTATAAAATTGATTTTAGATAATCTCAATTATGAACTTGTTCAACCAAACTTTGAGCAATCAAAGTTGTTTAAGGTGAAAGAAAAGATAGTTCCTTATGATATTGAAATCATAGATATCTTAGATGGATATGGTGTTTCAATTGAAGGTGACGAGGAATACATTTCAGCGATAACTTCTCTTCTCTTAGAAAATATACCCAATTCTCTTAGTCTTAAACATCCTGTACAATTACATGCTGTGTATAACGGTAAAATTGTTCATGTGAATTACGAGAAAAATCTGTCCGTTGTTGACATAGGTGAGAATACTAACACCATTATGTTTGGCTCAAATTTTCATAAGGGACAAAAGATAGTAGTACAGATAAAACAATTAAACATTTTTGAAGATCAACTTCCAGTATGTTCAACTATAATTCATTTTCCTGGGCAAGTAGTAATCCTTGAAAGAGACGCAAATTTTGTTCGAGTTTCGAGAAAACTGCCCAAAATAGATAGAGACAGGCTATTTGAACTAGGGAAGAAATTGTGTCCAAAAGATCATGGGTTAATTATGAGAACAAGCGCGAGTGCAGCACCTTCTGAAGTTATTCAAGCTGACATTGAACATCTTGTCCAAGGAGCCGAAGAGCTTGATTTACTTATATCTGGCTCCTCTTATGGTCCAGGGATTTTACAACCTGGTCAAACTGTAGCACATGCACTCTTTCCCAAAGGTGCTAAAGACGCGCTCACAGCTATAAGAAATAAAATTACTCCAACAATTCCTCTTTATCACTGGTTTATGTCTTATTCTCCAGAATTAAAAATTACCACAATGTTTGCAGATAGACTTTCGACAGAGGTGAGTGGTGAAAAACTATCTCAGATATTGAAGCAAATTATTCTAGAAAAGGATTTCTCTGATAATACTCTCATTAAGTTGCAAGAGTATAGATTAACTTCCCCTCCTCAAGAAAGAGTTTTGGGCCAATTGAATCTTAAAGACGATATTTTGACAATTATGCGAAGTTTTCGTTCTGCACGAGGGATGCATTATGGTTTAAGTTCCGACATCCAACAAGGTGATACTTCAATTGTAATCACAAAAGAAGGAAGTTGGACAATTCATTCAAAAATCACTCGTAATAAAGAGATTGTAGGTGAACTTGTTAAAGTAGTAACGCCAGTTGAGCTATTTGAAGGAGGCCGAATAAGATTCATTGATTTAGGATTAACTATTATCAAGCAGAATAATGACATTGAGGCTAAAGATGATGGACTAGTGCGTAGTTTAGCTGAGCAAGGAATAATCTCTTCAGTTTTTAAAGAAAAAATTTATGGGATTTTTGAGGAGTGTCAACAATACATGGAAGATGGTAAAGAGCAAATCCTAATTTTATCCGAATAATTTTTCTTGGAGATTACCTTGAAAGAGCACTTAACCGCTGTTAAATGGGATCCTGACGTCCCTCCTTACTCCTTTTTTCTTCTAAGGAATCTTGAAAATAATCGTGATACTGTTTATAGGAAGAGTATTGAGTTAAATCAAACTCTTAATCTAGCAATAACCGATGAGAAAATATGTATTGGGCATTCTATTGATAAGAATAATTATTATCTTTGTTCAAATATTGCAGACGAGAAGTACAATCGTTGTTATTCCTGTGAACAGAACGATTTCGAAAAGTGTTTCCTCCTCTGTGATGCGAGTAAGCCTTACGGAAATTGTGCTAACAACCCTGCAGCATACAAATATTGCAAAAGTCATCTGTGTTCAGTCTATCTAGCCATGGTTGGTAATGAGATTAAGGTGGGTGTATCGTTTTCTCCACGCAAACGCTGGATAAACCAAGGTGCAGATGTAGCAATAGAAGTTTTTAGGGCAAAAAATGGATTTGAAGCGAGAATACTAGAAAAGGAAATATCTAAATCTCTTGGGATAACACAAGCTATAAGAAAGACTTTGAAAGCAAAAAAACTAAATTTTGACTTGTCAAAATCTATTACTAAGTTTCATGAGCTAAAAGCTGAAGTTGTTGGATTTTTGAAAAAGCAAAATTATGTTTCACAGGAATCAAATTTACTTTACAAAGAAACAACACTGGCACCCTATTATGGCGACATTACGAATCTTTCTTCTAATCCAATACTCAATGAAGTGGAAAAAACTAAACAAATAGTTGGAAAAGTCGTTGGTGTAAAAGGAAAACTTCTCGTAACTCAAATAAATAACAGCTATTATGTAACAAACCTTTCAAAGATTATTGGGCGAGTTATTCATTTCTCTGATAAACCATTGAAACTTAAAGGGCAAAAATCCTTATCTGATTTCTTTGGTTGACTACACTCACAAGCAGTAAGTGTAGAATAGTTTAAATTATCATGAAAAATTGATTTCTTGATAACGAATGAGTGACTTCAATAAACGTAACATAGAGTGTGTAATGGCTATTCTAAAGGAAAAAAATCCTGCTACAACAAAAGAAATTCTAGCTCTTACAGATAAATTTCCCGATTTGTGTGTTGGATGTTCATCTGGTGGTGATGTCATTATGGCTGGAAAAGAGCTAGTTGAACAAGGTGTTTTAGAAAGAAATTGGACCTCTGAAGGATATGCGTGGAAGTTAATTGATGATGCATAATAGGTTTGAATAAGGTGTTATTATGGCGGTTTGGTCTAAGATAAGAAGAGATTTCCCTGTTTTAAATCAGCTTTACGATGGTAAAAACCTGATTTATTTTGATTCAGCATGTATGGCACTCAAACCAGCTCAGGTTTGGGAGGCGATGGAATATTACTATAAATACTTGGGAGCATGTGGTGGGGCTGGTAGATCAACACACAGCCTTGGTCAAGAAACTAGCTCGTTAACTGAAGAAGCAAGACAAAAGATGACCTCCTTCATTAATGCCTCCTCTCCCGATGAAATAATTTGGACGCGTAATGCTACTGAAGGATTGAACATTATAGCTGCAACCATACCTTTGAAGAAAGAGGAAAATGTTGTAACAACAACATTAGAACATCACAGCGGTATGCTTCCGTTCTATAAGAGATGTCAAGAAACTGGAAGTGATATGAGATTAGTAGAAGCTGGTGAAGATGGTACATTTGATCCTGCTGATTTTGAAAAGCAAATTGATGATAATACTAAGATTGTCTCGTTTGTTCATGCATCCAATTTAACAGGTACCATAGCTCCCTTAGAAGCAGTAGTTGAAATTGCTCATAATCACGGAGCTTTAGTAGTCTCCGATGACGCTCAATATGCACCTCATAGCAAACTAGATGTCAGAAAGATAGATGTTGACTTCAGTGTTTTAAGCGTTCACAAAGCTTGTGGTCCTACAGGAATTGGTGTTCTCTATGGGAAATATAATCTCCTTGAAGAATTGGATATGTTCCTAGTTGGTGGTGATGTAATTGAAGATGTAATTTATAAAGACGGGAAAATAATTCCTAAGTATCTTCCTCCTCCGCATAAATTTGAAGCAGGATTGCAAAATTATGGTGGAATGATTGGTGCAGGAGCTGCAATTGACTATTTGCAGAATATTGGAATGGATACCATTCATAGAAGGGAACAAGTATTTTCTCGCAAGCTTCTGGAAGGCATATTTGAACTTGAAAAATTCGAAGTGATAGGTCCGCTAGATTACAAACAAAGAGTAGCACTTGTTTCATTCAGACCGAAGTCAGGGAGTGTAAACCACAATGATATCGCAGAATATTTCAATGAAATGATTCCACATCATAAGATATTGATGAGATCTGGAAACATGTGTGTTCACCCCTTCCAATATCAAATTGGAATAAATCCTGGAAAAGGTGAAGGAGTGGTTAGAGCTTCACTATATATTTATAACACAATGAATGAAATTGAGACTTTCCTAACAGAACTTGAAAATTTCTCTAAAATAATTGATTAGCAAAGTGGAAGTGACTGTGACTTTCATCTGTCAATTATTAATTATTTTTATTATTATCGACCGAAAGCATTAAAAAACCGACGTGCTGTGATGATACTGGATATAATTTTTCACAGAGGCGTTTAAAATGAGTGATGAAACCCTCGAGCAAATAAACGAAGCAATTCAACTGTTAGAAAGAATAAGCGAGGATACAACCGTACCCCGAAATATACGAAGAGCTGCAACAAACTCTCTCGAAATCATTCATGAACCTGATCCCGAGTTAAGTTTGGCAGTAAAAGCAAATAATGCAATAGAAATTTTGGACGAAATATCTCAGGACCCTAATTGTCCTGCCCATGCTAGGACAATGTTATTACAGATTATAACTCTTCTAGAGATAACTGACTATGACTATTAACTCGAGTGTTAGCTGATTATTACTATTCCCTCTATTGCTCTCTTTTTCTTTAATTATATATTCCCTCTTTTTTCCGATTCATAATCATCTTTGATTGTTGTTCCAGGTTCGACTACGGAGTTGGAAGATATTTTTCTTCCTGGAAAGATGAGAGTGTTTACTCCTATATCGCAATTATCTCCAATTATGGCGCCAAGTTTTAAAAGACCTGTACTCACTTTCTTACCATTGATATTCATAGACACTTCCTTCATACCTGTTTCAGTAATGACGGTCATAACTCCTGATGATACACTAGTATTTTGGCCAATCACACTGTCCCCAATATAACACAATCGGAAAACTTTAGCTTCATCAAATAAAACAGAATTCTTAATTTCGCTTCCAAATCCAATAAGTGAACCTTTTCCTATCGAACAATGGTCTCTGATTAATACATTGTTCCCAAGATATGTGTTAGCACCAATGTATACAGGACCATTAAGAACAGTCCCAGAACTTATTTCCACATTCTTTTCAATTATTACTGCATTCTTTAATTCCACATTAGTTGAGATTGACACATCTTTGGCTATTCGTGATTCTGTAATATTTGATAATAACAACCTATTTGCTTCAATGATATTCCATGGTTTCCCAATATCAACCCACTCTTTTTCCCATATCGCAGCTGATACTTTATCTCCCTTCTCTATTCGCGCATTTATAGCTTTACTCAACGATTGTTGTGTTCTGATTTCATCAAAAATATCGGTTCTAATAATAAAACAACCTGCATCAACATATTTGCTTTCTGAAGCTTGATTAATTTTCTTTATACCAGCTTTTATTACCATTCCCATTGAATCTATCTCGACAATGCCAAAATCTCCAGTATCTCCTCGTAAAGTAAGGGTCATTGTCATATCAGCTTGTGTGTTTTCAAAAGCATTTAATGCTCGTTGCATCAAACCCTTTTCGGGAACAATATCACCAAAAAGCAATAGAAATTCTGAATCATTAGCAACAAATTCTTCTGCTGCTAATAGCGCTGACTCAATTCCTTCCTTCTCACCTTGATCTGCATACTGTATATTAACATTAAAGTCTAATCCGTTTTTGAAATATTCTTTAATTTGTTCACCCTTATATCCAACAACAATAACAATGTCATTTAGACCAATTTGCTGTAGTTCTTCAATTAAGTATTGTAAAATAGGCTTACCTAACAATGTAATCATGGGTTTGGGTCGAGTTTCCGTTAATGGATACAAATCCAAACCTTTGCCGCCTGCTAAAATTACTGTTTTCATCTTCTTTTACACCTTTGTCTGTTCCTAATTATATATTTATTTCAAATACTGAGTTAAAGACCCGTTATGCACAACGTTTTCAACACCAATTTACTTTTCACTTATTTTTACTCAAAACCAGTATATAACTTTTATTATTTGCTTGCTATATTATTTTTGAATCAAAGCTATGATTAGTTTTTATTACAGTTTAATGGATTACTACCTAATAACTAATCTTGTCTATCTTTGAGATGAAAAAAACACTACAGCTCCTGTGATTTAATCTTTGCTAGTACAATTTCTCTATCTGCATACTTAGATGCATCTGGGTCGTGGGAAGCCATGACTAAAGTTGTATTATATACAATGCACATGTTCGAAAGGAGTTCATATACAGTTGTAGAGATCTCAGAGTCTATGTTGCCTGTAGGTTCATCTGCCAGAACAATTGGTGGATTATTAGCTAGAGCAACTGCTATTGCAACTCGTTGTTGTTCTCCTCCACTGAGGTATGTGGGTTTTTGTTTAAGATAACGCTCTATTTCGAGCATTTCTACAAGCTCATTAATCCTTCTTTCTCTTTTTTCTTTCTCCATTTTAGCTAGAACCATAGGAAATTCTATGTTTTCCTTTACTGTAAGAAAAGGTGCAAGGTTAAAGGACTGATAAATTAAGCCAATAGTTTTACATCTATAATCTGCTAGTTGATCTTCATCATAATCAACAATATTCCTGAATTCAACAAGTATTTTTCCTGCTGTTGGCCTTAAAATACCAGCTAAACAATGAAGAAGAGTCGATTTACCAATGCCTGATTTCCCTCTTACAACTACTCTTTCACCCTTGTTGATGCTTAGATTTATTCCAGGAAGAGCTATAGTCTCCACTTTACCTTTATAAACATGAACTAAATCTAGTACCTTTATTATCTGATCTTTCTTATTCATTTTTTTCACTTTTGTTATTTTGATTTTTGTTTTTCAATTTTCCTAAGCTTTTAACTTGCAAAAATGATTCAACTGATTGAAGTAACCCAAGAAGAATCAAAAAAATGGGGGAGATAAATGATAACCATGAGACTTTTAGATTTATTGGAAAATTATTTGATACATTGTAAATAGATAAGATAATCTGAAGACCAAGAACTACTAAAACTACAGCAAAAAATGATGTAAGAAGCGTATGGCTCATGAACCATAGCGATAGCGATGAAGTGTATGATGGTGTTTTCATACCCCGCATTCTCAGGGAATCTAATTGTTTCTTTGCTTCCTGTCTTATGTCAATAAGTATTAGAGTAAGGATTATTGGAATTACCACATTTAGAAAAACTGATGAAATTTTAAGACTTTGTAATAGTGCTTCATTAGTATATGTATCCAAATTACTGTTATCTGTATCATGAAGTACTTGATTGACTATTTCCTTTTCTTCCAAATAACTATAGAAATCTGATACATTTACAGTACTCTCTCTGAAACTAAAAATTGCACTTTGGAATCGTGTAGTATTATCATCATCAAATTTCATTATATACCATGAATCTCCAATTAAATTAGAGTAAAAAGGCAGATAGGTTGTATAATCTATTAGGTTCTTTTGATTATAAAAAATACTACCATTCAACAGGAATTTTGGTATGGAAACATTATCTGAAATTGAAAAATGATTAATTTGCATAATTTGGCTAGATACTATCACTTTATCCATAGAACTGTTAAGCTGCTCGAACACTTCGTAATTTGAGAGTTCTTGGAAATAATCATTAGTAAAAATCGTCTTTTCATAGAATTTCGAGGGATTAGCAATATAGATGTAATATTCAAAAATTTGTCCTGAAAAAACACTATTCATATAAGATACTATGTATTCAGAGCCCCCATATTCGTGAATTATATCAGGAATACTGACTGGATCAACAAGAATAGAGACATCCAGTAATTTCTGAGATAAATAAAATTGGTTCTTGTGTTGTTGTAATGTAATAAAACTTGAAGATAGGAGAGAAGTAAAGAAAATTAGGTAGAAGTAGAGAGACCACAATTGCTTTTTTGTCCTATATAGAGATATGAAAAGTCTAGAAATAAATAAGTGTAAAGAAGTGAGAATTGATAAAATCCTATTAAGAACTTTTCTCATTGCTACTAATATTAATTTTGGAGAAAAAACTAACAAAGTAAAGAAAATAAAGAAACCTATGGAAATTGTCCAAATCCATCCTATGGAAAGATACTGTATTTGCAGTGTTATCTTATTCAAAGTCCAAAAGAGTGTAATGGCGACTACAACTAATACCATAGTTGTTGCTTGAATCAAGATACTAATTTTCCTTGATTTAGAATATTTCCTCTCAGTTTTTGTGCTTGAAATATCTTTATATCTAATAGCTGAAGTTAGAGAATATTGAAAAATAATAACACAAACAAGAAGTGTACAAAGCCCAGCAGACATCAAAATTCTTGAAAATATCCATTTACTAGTTCCATTGAGGAATAGCACAATGAAAGTTATAAAGAAGGAAATTACTAAACTAATCATTGATACTGAGATTTGGATAGAGACAATCCGTTTTACCAATTGTGAGTAACCAGCACCTCTATCTCTAAAGATATTTAAGATTTTTTTCAATTCTTTTTGGTTATTTTTAAGAAAGAGATAAGTGGAAAAGAGAAAAATTCCAGTAATAACTAAAACTAATAGTGATGTGTTTAAAAATGTTGTATTCATTTCTATGCGAAAAGCAGCTATTTTTTCTGAAAAAATATCATTGAAAGTTAAAGAAATTGTCAAATATATATTCTCATTAAAAAAGCTATAAAAAATGAAAAATTCGGATTTTAAATAACTTATCCACTGGCCATGCAGTTTTTGTACTTTTTGTGGAAGGTAGTTGATTGTATAGTTTTTGTTCCATTTAAGAAAAGTATAGTGGGAAGTGGTTTCATTTGATGCAAAACTCAATAGAGTACTATAACCAACAGTTGTTGCAAAATTGAAGAAAGAATTTTCTGATACAAGAATATTCAAGTTGAGAATTTTCCTGTTTATTATTAAATCTCCAAAATTCATAATATCCAAAAAAACGGTCTCGTTTACTGAATCTACTAAGGAAATACTTTCATTGTAAGAAGTATCTCCCCATTCAATAGATAGATCACCTAGTTCAAATTCATAGTTGCTTTGATGAAGTATTATTGCTTCATTATTATCTAACGTCAAATTAAGAGCTGTCAATAAATTAGAATTTAATAAAATTAGATTATAATTTGTGTAGTTCGTGTCACTGGAGTTTAAATTAAGAAAGGTTTTAGGAAGAAAGCCCATTGAATGATAATTGTAATCCTTAAAATTCTCTGTGAAGGATGAGTGGGAATCTAGATAATTAGAGAAATTCTGTTCTACAAGAACCTCTAAATCCACTTCATTTTGAGGTAAAACAAGATTTGACCACTTACTATAATAATTTGATATGAAAAATGAGAGCAAAAATAAAGAGGAAATAAACAGAAATAAGATAATTATGCTCTCAACTACTAGGGTCTTCTTCTGACCTTTTTTTAGTAATATTAGTAGTTTCATTTTTGTTCCTCCAGTTCAAACAAGGGATTATCAATCTTTTTGATAGTTGGCAAGGCTTCTTTTAATTTTTTGAAATGAATGAAACCGGAGACACTAGTTATAGCTGTTAGATATACAAACTGTAGAAGAAGCGTTAATAGAGAATAGGGAAAAATTGATACTTTGATTTTTAGATAATCGTAAGGTTGAAAATTGTAAGAAAGAATGGTTGTAAATATCCATCCGAAAAGATTCCCAAATACCATAAGAGAATATAGAAACAGGAGCAATGGAACCAATGCAAAGAAAATCCCTTGCTTAATTGATGTTCCTCTAGCAAAGAAAACACTGTATCCATCAAGTTGTTCATTGAAAACCTGTCTGCAATATTCAAAAATATAGTAACTTAACAAAATACTCAAGATTATGATCATTGTGATAAGTTGTTCAGGTCTCAGAAATACCTTACTGTAATCTGAATCCACAAGCTTAGTGTGACCAAAATCAATCACTGAAATATCATAATGATACTCATTATTCCACAAATTAATCAAGGATATGAATTGTTCTTTAGTAGTACCATTTTTCAAGAAAAGAATTGAAAAGGTTTCAACAGATTCATATGATGATACATCAGAGTTATTACTATTTAGCAAGACATAATATGGATTCTCAGGAGATGAAGTACGGTAATAAAAACTTAGCCAGGAAAAAGTTGGAATAATATCAATAACATCTATTATCTCCTTTGTATATTTTAAATTACCAGTAGAAGGATGTTCATAAGAAAAAGCATTTTCTGTGCTTTTGTTTATTAGTTCTGATAGTCCCTTTGGAATAATCGCAGAATTTGTCTTATTTTCAAATTCTTGTTTGATATACTCAATATTCTTTCCTCCTGAATATTCTTCTTTATATTGTTGAGAATCAAATAAGTTTTGGATTTTACTCTGATTTATGATAAAACCATCTATATCAAGTGAAATTATTCCTTGCGTGTCCGTTAAACTGATGTAATCTGTGCTGAAATATGTGTGATAAAAATCTATAGAAGAATCAACATGATCACTTAGTTGAACATAGACATCATTACTACTTTCTATTGGATAGACAATTGTTAAATCACCTATTTCATTATATTCTTCATTTCTTATGTTAAACGCAGCAAATGAATCTAATAAGGAAAAAAAGAGAGATATAATCATTACATATATTACAAGGAGTTTCGAAATCCCTCTTTCTTTTGTAAGAACTTTCTTGGAAAGGTTTTTAGTATAATTGAAAACTGAACAAAATTTAGCAAATAACAAGTTAACCAATACTCCAATTTTTAAAACACGATTTTTGTTTAATAGTAAACTGAAGATTAGTAATCCTGCAGAAAATATACCAAACACCCAGTAACTAATGTCAGTTTCATTACTAAACAGTTGAGTATATATGCTAATAAAGAATAAAGTAGCAAAAACAATAGGAATGAGTAAAATAAACATTTCCCCTGCTATGTTGTAAAATTTTCGAAAAAGTGTAACCTCTATGTTCTCTTCAGTAGTAGCACTTCTTGTTTTCTGCGTAAGAAGAAACACTTGAAATGAACCACTCAATAAGACAAATGCTAGCACAGTACCTGCAAGTTTAGCATAGTTTAGATCAAATCGTAGAAAAAGTGGCACTGTAATTCTTAGATAGATTAGCGAGTAAATATAACTCAAGATAAAAACTATTCCACTAGCTCTTACTTCTGTTGAAACAAAAGCTTGTAATATTTGATAATCTTTTCCTCCTCTCATTTTAAATAAAGCAATCTTATTCTTCTGAGAATTTAAATAACCTCTGGATGTTAAAATTAAAGAAAGAATTATAATGATTGAAACTAGTAAATAAATTGAAATTCTTTGTATTATTCTAACTTCCTTAAAATTGCTATTGAATAACTCTAATTGACCTTTCAATGAGTATTGATAAATTAGGTTGTCAATGTCTTCAATATCTACTTCAAATATATCGCGAATTTGTTCCTCTTCAGTAGCTAGATAAGTAATAATATCTTCGATTGGTTGGCTGTATATTTTGGATCTTTTAAATTTAAATATGAACGCTTCTTGTGTTTCAATTTGACTGAAATATCCTCCAAAAAGATTATCGAAGGTATTATCGTTGATGAAAATACAATTTTCATCTATGTACTTGTAAAAGAAAGCTTCTAAGATTTTAGTTTGAGCTATTTTATTGGTAGGAATAAAATCTTGAAGTAATAGCGTGCTATTTACATTGATACCTCCCTCAAACTGAAAAGATGTGATGAGTGATTGAGAAATATTCCAGTTTTTATCTCTCAGAGCACTATCTATAAGAAATTCGTTTTCTTCAATAGACAAATTGCACTGATTTATATAAAATTCTTCAGGTGCCCAAATTACCGTTACTGGAAAAGTTTCAGTGTATTCTATTTCAATTATACTTGACATAAACCCCATATGTGAATATTTGTCAAGCTGAAGTTGTGCTTGAATGTTAATTTCTTTATAATCTTCTGTGTACAGATAAGAGACGTTTTCTTTTATAACCATGTAATCTGTGATAGAATCAGAGATTATTTCATCATAATTACCATAGTAAATTGTTAAGTCATTTGAATAGATTGTTATGAAACAGATAGAAGACAATATAAGAGGTATAATTATGTACCTTAATTTAATAGATTTATCTCCTATATGTAGCAATCCGCATCCACTCTATACTCTACTTTATTTCCTTAAATGTATTCCTATTTAAAAAAAATATTAGCGGGTAGTATTCTACCCAGTACTGGAGTAATAGTATGTAAGGTCCACATCGATAGTTGTTGTTGGTATAAAGCCTGTAGTTCTATAGTGTTCAACCGCAGTATGATCAACTACTAGATAAGAATCTATCTTGTCATACGAATTATAGTTGAATTGAGGTAGCCATATATGGAATGTCTCACTATACTGTAGATTGCAGTATAAGCCATTGTAGTCATATGTAGCTGGTCCTGAATATCCAATTTCAAGTCTTGCTCGGAAAACTAAATCTGTCTCATAGTTACTTCCATCTTTATCCCAAATTTCAATTATAAAATATGGGGCAGGTAAAACAGTATATCTTTCGAATGTAAAACTCACACCACTAATTGTATGTGTGCCTATACCTAGAGTACCATAGTAGTCAAAATAGCTTTCTCCATATGGTGCAGAAACTTTAAAACCAATTTCTCCTTTTCCAATATAATCTCCATCATTTGCGAAGTGATGGAAATAAATCTGCTTTATTGTTATTTCAACATCTACAAAAAGAGTGTCAGCTCTAACATAAGATGTTGAGAAACCCAGTAATGATGCCATAACAAGCAATATTAAGGCATTTTTCTGTTTCTTGTTCATCTTTTTCACTCCGTTTTTTGTAATGAGTAGATATCTAAAAACAAGTCTAAACTTGTTTCTTGCATCAAGAAACTGAAACAGCAGAACATTTGCAAATTAAATCTCTGCAAACTTTGTTCAACCTCCGTTCATATATTCTCTCCCTAGCTCATATAGTAACTTCTTTATCCACTTCAAATCGAAATAACTTAGAAGAAGTTTCGTAAATCAGTTTTATATTACTAGTATCACTCATCACCAAATATTCTATAAGGAAAGAAGATTTATAAAGTTTCTCCAGTTATGAACCATTAATTAAGAAAAGGTTCTCAAAACAGCTCTTTGTTATATTTTCAGAAATACTTTGTTTTCATTTATATACTGAATTTTTGATAGTATTAGTGGTACTGCAACAATGGACGAAAAACATTCTCATGAACTCAAGTTGGATAGAATTGCTATCGAAAGAAAATGTGATGCAAATTGGGTTGGATCGGTCAGAAATCGTACAAAACCCAGTGAGGGGTGGATAACTCTTCCTGCTGAAAAGAGGAATAACGCTGAACTTGGGTTAGAGTATGACGTCTTTCTATTTACTGAGGAAGGGTTTGAAGTAGCTTTCACAACAGACTTAAGGGAGAGCTCAGGTGGTTCTTGGTTTTTCTACATTTCTGCTGAAATC
>JAGXNV010000198.1 GCA_019894795.1 Candidatus Heimdallarchaeota archaeon
GATAATTGCAGATGCCCCATTAGTACTTCTGATACCATTTGTTACTGCTGAAGTTTTAGGACCTTTACCTGGTTTTGTCATTTCAATAATTGGTTTTGATTTAAATAGAAAAGAAAAAGCTGATTCTGAAGATTAAAGAAAAGGATAATTCAAAGCAATAAATCTTTTTACTTTTAAAGTGTTTTTCCCCTCCCCTAATAAAACTGGCTTACTTTGTTGAATAATTCAAGCAACTACTAGGAAGAAAATTTATCCTCTTAAATCTTAAAAGCTTCAAAAACCCATTTCGTAGATATTGTATAACTTTTTTTTATGTTGAAAAAAAGTTTTAAGAGCTGTATCAGTTCTTCTTCTGTATAAAATGGTTCTAATACCAATCCCATACGCTTGGAGGAAATTCTAGAAAAGAAATCTTTGATTTTCTTCTTTCCTCTTACATAGGTACACCCTATGAATTTTCCTTCTTTTTTTAACACATTTGTCATTTCTTGAATTGATTTTATTTTATCTTTGAAAGATTCTATACCGTTCATTACTATAACTAAATCAATTGAATCTGTTTTAAGAGGTAAATTACACACATCTGCTCGTAAGTAGATTACATTTTCTAACCCTGCTTCTTCATACCTTTTCTTTGCTATTTTCAGCATTTCTATCGAATAATCTATAGCAATAATCTTTGCTTTTCTAAGTTTGGTGTATTTTTCAACTGTAAATATCCCTGTTCCTACAGGTACATCTAAAATAACTCCTTCAAAATCCTCTGGGATCATATCTAAGACCTTTTTGGTATAAATTGTATCATCTGTATAACCCCAAGTTATTTTTTTTATTAATTTCAAATACAACCTAGAATTTGTTATCCATGGATCAAATTGATGAGCAAAACTATCATAAGCAGCAGATTCAGAATTGTTCAAATCGCCTAATATATCGTAAATTCCATTAGTTTCGGAATACTTAATTCTTTTATCTTTTGTCTGAAGTATATTTTCTGAACTATTGAAGATTAGAGTCTGTTTGGATTTAGGATCAATGAAAATTCCCTCTAATTCTTCAAGAAACTGCTTTTTCAATTATTTTCCTCGTGTAGTGTATACTAATCTAGATGTCTGTCTTTTATAAAAGATTTACTTGAAACAAGAAAGATATATTAGAAGGAATGATAAGATAGAATTCATGGAGAAATTTCTTGAGATAAAGTTAGGCATAACGCGAATCTATCTCTTAAAGACTAGTTCTGGTTATATTCAGATCGATACAGGTATGAAATCCACTGCAGATAAATATTTCAAACAGCTTGAATTATTAAAGATAAAACCTCAAGACATTCAATTAATTATAGCATCCCATGTTCAATCTGATCATATTGGTTCGTTGAGAATCTTAAAAGAAGCAACCAGCGCTAAAGTGCTTGTCCATAGACTGGATGGTGAAGCACTAACAAGTGGAAAACAAGAGAACGTTTATCCTGTTACTCTTATGGGCAAGATATTATCAAAATTAACTCCCGATTCTATGTATGTATATGATTCAGTTGAACCTGATATTGTAATAGAAAATGATTTTTCATTATCTGATTTTGGTATAAATGCAAGAGTGATTCACACACCTGGTCCAACAATGGGTTCTGTGTCTGTTATAGATGATGAAGGGAATGCTTTCATCGGTTGTGTAGCACAAAATTTTCCTCTCAGATTTTTTCCAGGAATACCTGCTAATGCTGTTGATCTTTCCTGTGTTTATTCTAGTTGGGAAAAGCTAGTAAATGAGGGAGTTCATACACTCCACATCTCTCATGGTAGATCTTTCAATATTAGACATTTAAAACGCATCCTTAAAAGAAAAAAATAACTGCAAATTTCAATAATGTTTAAAAAATCCTAAACACTCTCCTATTAATGGTTGAATTCAGAGAAAGATTAATTTCAGTAGATATCGCAAAAGGTATTGCAATTATGGGTGTCCTCTTTCTTCACCCAACTATCTATGGAAATTTCCATACACCAGCTCTAGCACAAAGTGTAGTTCCCACATATGTAACGCTTATTTTTTTACCTTTAATATTATTAGGAACTCTTGGTGGTGGGTTTCTCATCCTCAGTGGTCTAATAAGTACATATAACATAATCAAAAGAACAGGAAGAAATCAATCTTTTAGAGCTGCAAGTTTATCCATTCTTCTGAATAGTCTTATTATACTAATTATTGCTCCACTTAGAACAATGCTTTTAGCTAGAACTCATCCAAATTCTCTAGATCCAACTAAATACGAATATTCTATCTTAAGTGGTCTACTTGAGACAGGGAGTTTTGTTTCACCTAATCTAGTTCAGTTAATGCAAATTGGTATTTTACCAGCAATTGGACTGTGTGGTTTTGTGATTGTTTTTCTTCTTTGGATACTTTTTAGAAAAAAAGGGAAAACAAAAACTAAACGTAACATCATAATCTTAGCATCTTTAGGTTTCATTATTTCAGCTGTATATGAACCAATAACAAATATTGTTAACCCTTTTGTAGGTATAATCTATAACAAAGGGGGGGGTTTTATGTTTCTAGCCTATATTATACGATTGTTTTTTGGTCACCAACTATCTTTTTTTCCAATGATATGTTATGCACTTTTTGGAATGGTTTTTGGTATACTATTAGCTCAAAAAAGTGAATATACTCTGATTAAGAAAACTGGTTTAGGAATAGGACTAACATATCTTATTGGTTTTATCATCACATTGAGTATTCGTTTCATCACAGATCAAAACAGTCCCGTAGCTGTAATAATAGACCTATTGGATTACGTAATTTTCCCAAAAGAATTATGCTTTTTAGGATTGGGAATAATGATGTTATTACTAATCCTTATGACCAAGAAAATCGAATTTAAATCAGAAGAGAATAAATCTAATATAGCTAAAAAAACTGGTTTAATTAGAAAATTTGGCTCTATTACTCTTTCGCTTTTTATTTTAGAACCTGTCTTCAATGGTTTATTAGCAACTCTATTTCACTACTTATTTAATGGAGGTTCACTTTATCCATTCTTTTCTCCTGATCCATATATGCAAAACACTTTAGCTATAATTCTATTTGAAATATCATTCATTATTTTCTGGATCTTTTTTGTTTATTCCTGGTCAAAAATCAATTTTAGATATGGCTTTGAACATCTTATAATTCGTATCACTGACCCTTTCAGAAAAGAGAAATCTATGAAATTATCCTATTTTTCCACTAATTCAAATAAAGATGTCCTAAAGAATAATGCTAATAATAAAAATTAAATATGATTTCATTTTTTTTCAGGTAATAATAGGAATCAGAATATATGTTACTGAAGCTAGTAATTTTTTAAGATGATCCCTTTCGAACTCAACTGTTGAAACTATTCTCATAGGGGGGCTAGCATCTTCTCCCCCTCCGCTTTATCTTTTTAATTAAAATCCTTTAAATAAGCTGGTTTCTACTAGAACTTTATAAGAGTCTCTGTACTCTTACAAAAGGTGTATGGTTTTGGATAGCAATAAGAGAAAACCCAAGTATATCAATCAAGATGGGTATGAAGTTTATCAAAATGAGGATGGTAAAGATTATGTTGTAATTCCTTATGATGAATTTGAGCTCCAATCTAAAGGTCCTGAAGCATATACAGGAAACGAATGGAAACGATACTATACTGAATGGAAAGAGGGCTATCCGTTAGATAAACTAAACAGTTATGAATACAAACGTATTTGTCAATTATTTGAACTGTTTATTGAAAAAACTGAAAAGAAAGAGAAAAATTAATTTAAACCTAACCTCCAGCGATAAAAGGGATAATTGCAATAGTTTGACCATCTCGAAGAAAATAATCATTTAATTCTTCGTTTTTGACATGTTTCTTATCAACTTGAATCGAATAGAAATCACGTAACTTCCCTTCATTGTAAAGTAACCTCTCCATTACTTCACCATACATCTTTATGAAAGCATTAAGTACTTCTGTAATAGTTGCTTGATCACTACTTGTAACTTCTACTATCCGCTCTTTAGTCTGAGAGCGAATTTGTCCAAAACAGTGAATATTGATGATCATTAACTTAATGATTTCTTGAAATTATTTAAGTACTACTTTTTACCTTATTTTATTAGTTTTTAATCAATCTTTAAAATGAAAGAGTTAAATAGTAGATTTAACTGTAATGAATTTGAACTTTATGGTAATACGATGTTCAATTTGTGGGAGTGAAAATGTTGATTTGAGGTATGTCAATACCCGAGGTTTAAATCCCAAAGTATTTTGTAGTCAAAGATGCAAGACTAAAGGTAATTCATCAACTAATTTGAGGTGGGGAATTGTTTATCTAATTTCAGCTTTCATTTTTACAATTGTGGCATTGATTCTTGGAATTTCTATAGATATATGGATTTTCTATTATATATTTTCATGTGCGATGATAGTTCTTCTAGGTGGTATTGTTGCGATTCTTTTTGGGAGAAAAGGTTCGCGTTATATCAAAGAAGATGAAGGTTTAACACCACAAGAATTACGTGCTATATCAACAAAGGTAAAGTACAAACCTGTTATAATTAAAACATCGACAAGCTGTAGACAATCTCAAGCAATAACATTACCTACCTCATCTCAAGCAATGACATTAACAACTTACTCTCCTGAGAGTGAGGTTGTTACAACATCTGTACCGAAAACATCTTCCCCTAATAAGAAAAAAACAAATCAGATAACATGTTTTCATTGTGGAGCTAATAATCATTTAAAAGACGTAGATTCTTTATTTTGTAACACATGCGGAAACAAAAACCTTCGATGTAAAATCTGTAATGAATTTATTGAAAAAAATGATAAAGTAAGTCAATTAGAACCTTGTGGTCATATTTTCCATAGAGACCATATTGCAGAATGGATAATTGATCAAGATTATTGTCCAGAATGTTTTCAAAAAATTGGTGAACTTGATTTAGATCCACACAATAATATGTAGACAAAACTATTCTTTCAACCCTCTAATAAAATTCTTATGAATGTCTACTGGATGATGTGGAATATTATCTAATTTAATCGAATCTTCTTCTACCTTCAGATGTAGAACTTTAAGACCTGAACCCTTTACAACTTCTTTTAGCATTTCAGTGACTAGATTATCCTCATCTCTGATATCATAAGATCTGACATCATTAATGCCC
>JAGXNV010000199.1 GCA_019894795.1 Candidatus Heimdallarchaeota archaeon
CATCTACAATATCCCAATTATATTGACCTGGACCTTTCCAACTAGAGTCTAAATGAACTTCCGCCTCAGCGCTGAGATCAGAAACTTTTCCTTCAAAAGATAGTTTCAATCTGTGTCCTGAAGGAATCACATAAGTAGAATTCAATACCAATTCGAAAACTTTCTGGTCATTATCGCTCATCCCATGAGGAAGCACTTCTTCAACAAAGGCTATTTCAGTTGTATTTCCATCAGATGGATTAAAGATTGATACAGCAACTTTGATTGTAAAATCAATGGGATCAGAGTAATAAGTGCCCATGTGTGAAAGAATATGGATTTTTCCTTTAACGTTGGTAGCTTCTGCAAATGCAGGGGTAAACATGCTTGAAAGTCTGTAAGGATAATTTGTATCTTTTAAAGGATAATAAGTGTCAATTTGATCAGGCCAAGTAGAACTCTCTGTATAATCCATATAGAAACTAGTTGAAATAGCAGAATTAGCTTCATTTTTCATATCGTCGTATTCTTCTAAAACGTATACGCTGCTGTCATCATCTAAACTAACAAATTCATTATGAGTAAAATATCCAGCAAGAAAGTAATCTCCTTCAATAAGTGTACTTTCTAATACACCAACAGGTTTTTTCCCTTTGTGAATCGAGGGATCATTAGAATTATCAATCTTTAAATCAAGTTGATTTAGTTTCTCAGCAATAGGATTATTTTCTTCAAATTCTGGGATTCTATATTCATAGTATGCCAGTGAACTGGAAACAGATAGAATGATAATTATTGCATTTATATAATCTAAATTAAACTTCATGACCTAACCTACTTTGATACAGATTTGAACCCCAGTGTGAAGTATTGTACAGACTAACTTCTTCTTACACTTTATTTGTCCCCTAAATAAATATAAACTATCGCTAATATGCAAGACAGAGAAATCCAAGATGTAATTCAAATAGTTATGTTGTATACCTAAATGATATAATATTATTTGGAGCATGGAACACGTCAAGAAGAAATTTTCATGGATGTAGATGGACTAGGAATAGGTACATACAACTTCACTCTTTACTTTGAGGATGCATCAGGAAAAAGTAATACAGATACAGTGTTTGTTACAGTTGCTGAAGTTATACCTGAGTACGGTTTAACAGTGCCGCTCATTCTTTTACCAATCATTTACTTAGGTGTTCTAATAATTCGAAAACGGAGAAAGTAATTCTCCATTTTTCTCATTTTCTTTTCACAAGTATTAATTTCAATGAGTAACCTTTCCGCTCGTTACCGAACGTCAGTTCTTGCAACTGTTGTCATCTCTGCGTTGATTACTCTACACAGTCCAACAGTTAGGATGACTCACGGCATCCACTGTCCAGGAGGGGAATACCAGCGGGAATACTTTTCGACCTATATTGCCTGCGGAATTACAGTCAGCGTTAAGGAAGATCCCGGTGTTACTTCGGATTGTTTCGGAAGTTTAATTCATCATAAAGTATGTTCAAGAATCATAAAAAGTAAAGGAAGATTATTTGTTTTCCTCAATGGCTGCTAGTATAACCTGAACAGCTCTTTGACGAATATTAAGCAATTGCTCTTTAATATCAGTCAGTGGTTTCTTTGATTTCAAGTGGGAGATTATTCCATCTATCTCATTGTAAAAGTATTCACTAAAAGTAAGGAGATAATTTCCATAATCAGATTGAGTTATAATGATTACAGATAGATTTTCGAATCCTCCTCTAGCTTTTGCATTTTCAAGCTGAATCGCATGAACAAATCCAACTAAACCCTCATTTGGAAGATTAAGTGCGCTTGTTTTTCTTCCTTGATGTACATCCTCAAAACCTAAGGTTGAATATGCTTGATCACATATTTTTAACAGAAAATTATCTGTACCAACAGCTATCCTTCCACCATAATCATAATCAAAAGAATGCTCACTGATAAGAGGTATAGGACCTTTTTTCTGATCAAAAATACTTAGAATAACTCCAGGACACAGTTCGTTTAACCGCATGATTAGATCTTGAGAGGAAACTTTGCTAAGATATTTATCAAATGGTTTTCTTTTTGAGGCTTTGTAAACAATGAATGCAACAAGTATCAAAAGAAAGATACTTACACCAATAATCGAGTATAGAACGGCAGGAGATAGTCCACCTGTTATTACATTCATAATTTGGTCATACTTCAAGAAAACATCACCTAATGTATCAGATCCTTCAAAAAAGGCTTCAATTTCAATATGATCAATATCTTCAGATAGTAAATAAGAAATAGATGCGATTCCTGCACTATTGGTCGTGTCATTTAGAATTATGTAAATATCCCATCCTTCTGTTGCAGCCATTACATTTCTAACGCTTGATTTAAAGTATAAGGATATAATAAAGGAAATTTGCATACCTTCAACAGGAGTCCCATCAAGAAGAGAAAGATTTGCTGTAACCACAACTTGTGTTCCTTGGATAATCTCCAAATCAGCGACACTAATTGTAAGAGAGAGAGGGATTGGTGAAATCTCAATTTCAAATATGTAACTATCATTTGTGCTTCCATAATAGTAAGCAGATTCTACAAAGATATTAAGAATAAAATTACCTTTCTTCTCAATTAATTCAGAAGGATATAAGAATTGATAAACGTTATCAACTAAGGGGATAACTGTCATCTCGGTCCCATTAGCAAAGATTTTTGTTATAACAAGGTTAGTGGAATTTTCATCTATAAATGAAAGATCAATTGAGATATCCTCACCATAAATTGCGCTAGTCTCACTACTGTCTAAGATTGTGATACTGCCCTCAGCTTTTATCACAAAGGTATGAAGTAAAACAATTTCATTTGGAGATGTGCCTTCACCTGTATCATCACGAAGAATAATAGTTAAATTGTGTTCACCTTGGAGTAATGGAGCTTGAATAAGCCAAGGATCACCTAAGAACAAACTGTCGTTATCATCCCAATAATAAATAAAAATAGATAAATCATCACTAGAAGAATTATCATAAAAAAGATTGATACCAGATCGTATATAGTCAACTGTTAGAACATCAATATAATCATCTAATTCTTCATCATAAACGTAAAGTGTCGAAATGGGTGGTGTTAAATCTACTTCGAAAGAGAACATGATTGTTGCATTATTACCTACAATATCTTCCGCATAGATCACCAAGGTTGCGAAATCACCTGTTGCGTAAAAAATGGACAGCAAAGTAATTACAAAATCGCCAGTGCTGTCAGGATATACTTCAGGAACAAAAGTAGGAGCGTTATCCCAATAATATTCAACATAGTTTATTGTGCTAGAGATTTCATTGTCAATATTAAATATTAGATTTGTATATTCATTAATTGATGAAAATTCGAATGGAAAAGTAAGGGCTACATTTGGAGAGTGACCATCAATTGTAATTTCATAAGTTATAATCCTTTCATTTCCGATTGAATCACTAGCGTTAATCACCAGAATTCCAAAACCATCAGTGTAATCAAGTATGATAGTATCGGTAAATAATTGGTAAGCTGATCCAGCCCAAGAGTAAGTAGATGTAAAAGAGGGATCAGCATCACTGATTGAAATATCGATTATTGAATTATATGGAACGTAAATTGAAGAATCAGGTAAAGTGACTAAACCTTCGAAATTTATTATGTCTATTGTAGGAGCATTTGAATCAACATAGATATTGAAGAATTCAGTAGCTACATTCCCTGCGATATCAAAAACGTAAATAGTAAAATTATGATAACCCTCAGATAATAAGGAGAGGTCAATTTCATATTGATAAGATAGAGTAATGTTAGAATCACCATCAATTGATAGTAAAACTAACAAGTCCGCTACTGAAGTAGCATTGTCAGATAATGTTAAAGTTAACGTATCAGTATTTTTGAATCTTTCATTATCATAAGTCAATATGCTTGAATCTATGACTGGATTTTCTGTATCAATCTTGAATTCAAAAAGATAAGTAAATTCAGTATGATCAATTGAACCTACTTTGATTGTTAAATAATGGTAGAAATTCGTATCAGTTGGTAATGCATTGGCTCCTTCCAATGTGAGAATTTGACCACCTACAAGATAAGGAATTCCATCTTGGAACACATTTCCATCCCAACTGAAAGCAATGGTGTTATTTGTTCCGCTAATGGTTAATTCGACTGTATCTCCACCATAATACCAAGATTCATTTGACATTGTTCGAAGTTCAACTAGCAAAGCATCAGTACTCACATTGAACATATAGAAAAGGGAAGTTAATGCACCAAATGGATCCTCTGCAGTAATTGCCAGGTTGTGATAGCCTTCAGTTTCAGGTAAGTAAGTTCGATATATTGTTGCTTCACTTGGAGACCAAGGAAGAAAAATATTATCATTCCACTTATAGTTAACATCAAGATTCGACGAGAAATCGACAATAGAAACTTCTAGCAATTTTCCAGACGCCTGAAGAGTATCATTTAACAGGTTCACTAAAGTTATCTGTGGAGCACCCCCATCAATACCAAAAAGGTAGATATTTTCTTCTAAAATAAACGTATCATTTAATATTACGGTTAGATTATGATAACCTTCAGTTGATGGAACAGGCATATCGTATTCAGGTAAGGAAAGTAAATCAATTTCCGTTCCATTATCATCCCATTCACATAAAATACTATTTGCTCCATACGTTGAAAAATTCAGAAGCACACCAGATTGAATAATGGTATTGTTAGATGGATTACTCAGAATCAAATAACTCTCTGTTGGATCGTATCCTAAATCATAAACCTCAATAACTGTATTGTTAAAAGAATCACTTGCTCGAACTTCGAGAAAGTGCCATCCTTCTTGCAAAGGCAAAGAAGTATTAGTGCCACTAGAAAATGTCGTATAACTATCTAAATCCCATCTAAAGGAACTAGTTTCAGCTCCAGTAACTGAGATGAGAATATCCTTTGCTTCATAATAGTAAGTATTGTTTGTGATACCTGAAATAGTGATTTCAGGAAATGTGGCGCTTTTGTAATAGATTTGCATACCTAGGACTTGGTCATAAGTCCCGAAATTATAGGAATTAGAATACACTCCATCTACAATATCCCAATTATATTGACCTGGACCTTTCCAACTAGAGTCTAAATGAACTTCCGCCTCAGCGCTGAGA
>JAGXNV010000200.1 GCA_019894795.1 Candidatus Heimdallarchaeota archaeon
GTGTTAATTACAATATAATTACCATCACTTATTCTCACTGCAAAAAAGGGGACATAACATTTGTATATCCCCTCTAGAATTTCTTTTTTCTTTACATTGTCCAGAGCATATCCTACAGTTGATGAATATTCTACTTGTTTAGCTTCATCCCCTGAAAATTCAGAAGTTATCAATTTTAGATATATTTCATTTGTCATTTTAATTTCTCCTAATAGGATATCTGACCGTCATGGATCTTGATTATTCTATCTGCGAATTTTCTTAATTCCATGTTGTGTGTTGCGATTAGAACAGCAGCACCATCACGCGATATAAGTTTCATTTGCCTCATAATTTGGTTTCCAGATTCACTGTCAAGGTTCCCTGTTGGTTCATCTGCAAAGACAATCCTTGGTTCTTTTATTAAAGCTCGGCAAATAGCTACTCTTTGTTGTTCTCCACCACTTAACTGATCGGGGTAAGCGTATTCCTTATCGATAAGCCCTACTTTTCGTATCAATTTAATTGCTTTTTCTCTTATTTCAGGTGTTGGTATATTTGAGGGGTAGAGACTTGATTCAACATTCTCAACAGCTTTTAAGGTGGGTATGAGTTCCCATGCTTGGAAAACAAAACCAACGTTATGACGACGATATTGTGTGAGTTGTTTTTCATCCCATTCTGTGATGTCAATCATGTGTTTGTCTTTACTTTTCTTACTTACATCAGTTGTTTTATCTTCTTTAGCATTGTATTTGAAGCCTTCTCCTGCTCTGGATGTATTAAATAGTATTTTTCCATCCGTAGGTTTATCTAAACCTGAAAGAACATTAAGGAGAGTTGTTTTTCCAGATCCTGAAGGACCAATTACCATTAAAATCTCTCCTGCATTAATTTCCAAACTCACTTTGTCTAAAGCTCTCACAACTTCTGATCTTCCTCTTCTGTATATCTTTGTTACTTTATCAATTTTTATTATAGCATCTGACATCATACTCACCTTGCCTTAAACAATATTACAGGAGATACCCTTACAAAAGATAAACTTGACAATAACAATCCTGGAATAGTCAGTAAAACTACAATACTAAAGGATATCAACAGAGTAGTCCATGTTAATAAATAGTTATTGAAAGCCATTTGTTGAATCCAGAAATAGATCAGTATTGCTAGAATCCCTATAAGATAGCCCACAAAACTTATCGTTAAACTTTCACCCATTAAGTTAATTCTAATTTCCCCTTTCTCATAACCCATTGCTCTTAAAACAGCTACTTCTCTTCGTCTAAACCATACAATTAGGAAATTGTATAAGATTGTAAGCAAAATACCTCCTACAATTCCAAAGATGAAGACTAAGAAATCTGTAGCTCGTTGTTTCTTAATTGATTCTGCATCGATATCAGGAGGGATCCATGACCCGAAAGTACCACTATTTACAAGTGTAAATAATGGCTCAGCAGGTTCGTCATAGAGAACTAGTGTGTCAAAGATTTCATCGCTGAATGGGTTGTAAAGATTACCTACTACAAGAACAGCAACGCTTTCACAATAGATGGGGGTTGTAGCAGCAAAATTATCATGAAGATAATCAAAATCATCATCTGAAATAAACATTCTTAGCTTATCAGGAGCGTTAATTGTATCGTTTATCTCACCGACTACGTTTAACTCGAATTTTGTATCGACAGCATTGACAAAACTTATTTTTTCCCCTATATGTAAGGTTGCGCTTACATTACTGGAAAATGTCCCTAAATCTGCGCGTATAGTTGATCCTGTGGAAATAACGACATCATTTGGATCTGAAATGTATCTTCCATCTCTTATTAATGATGGTTTAGCTGGTTTGAACATCCAACTATTTTCCGGTTCAACTCCAAAAACACGTATGTAATCTCCCAAATCAAAGAACCGGAACAAAGCAGTAGTTTCAATTCCTTCCAGATCTTCAATTTGATCTATCAGTGCTTCAGCTTGACTTGCATTAACTTTAGTACTCGGAGTATTCTGAGCTTTAATGTAAAATCCTTTTTGTTCTAGTAGGTCATCAGTAGCATACTGATTAAATGTACCAGCAAAGAATGTTATGAAAGCTGAAAGAAATGCAAAGATTACAACGAATGTTAACCAACGCTTTTTTGCTCGAAAAGCAAAGCGTACAGAATTCTTAATTAATCGCCATGTAGCCATAACTAACACCTATTAGTAATATACAACTTTACCTTTCTTCTACTCACTTTTAAACTCATCTAAATTGTTCAACATTGAAAAAAATTTTAATTAAATCTAGGTCCGAAAATCGCTGTCCCAACTCGGATCATGGTTGAACCCTCTTGAACTGCAAGATCAAAATCATTTGACATACCCATTGATAGATGTACTTTGTCAGAATGGATTTTTGGTTTAATCTCATTTTGAAAAACTTGATGAGTTTTAGTAAAAAACCTCCGTAGATTGTCTTTGTCATTTTCTAATTCAAGAGGGGAAATAGTCATTATACCATGCACCTCAACGTAAGAAAGGGTCTCACTCAAGTTAATCATTCTAAGAGTTTCTTTTAGATTCAATCCTTTTGGTTTAATTGTATTGCTAAAATCAACTTGCAGAAGAACAGGATAAACTACATCATGCTTTTTGGCAAAATTATTCACTAGTGATAATATTTTTTCTGATTGTATACTCTGAATTAAATGACAATTACCTACAACGTATTTTACTTTGTTAGATTGTATATGTCCAACTATCTGAATTTCTACTGATGAGTTATAGTTGAGAATATCAGGAAGTTTCTTTTTCAAATCTGTCCCTGCAACTTCACCTATTATCTTTAATCCACTCTCAAGAGCTGCTTTAATTCTGGAAAGCTCTATTCGCTTTGATACTCCCACAATTGTAATTGCTGATTCATCTCTACCTGATATTTTGGCATTAGCTTCTACTTTCTGTAAAACGTTACTATAATTTGCACCAACATCAACAAAAAGTGGGTTGTAGGACATCGAGTAAACATGCTCACGCACAAATTAAAGATATTGCTATGAGCCTCTATTTATCTTTGAACAGTTTCTTCAGAAAATCCATACTTATTTGGTCTTTGTTGAACAATCTTCTACCTTCCATGCCTCCGTCCACCATAAGTGTTTCTCCACTTATATGTCCTGAAAATTTATCAGAAAGCAAGAACAAAACAGCTGAAGCAATATCATCAACAGAAGCAATCTTTCTAAGAGGAATCGTTTGAAGAATATTTTTCACTTCCTCCTTATTTTTTAGAGATCCTTCAGCCATTGGCGTATATGTCCAACCAGGAGCTACAGTATTCACTCTTCCTTCTGAGGCAAAATGAACAATTTCGTTCTTCCATGTTTTAGTTAATCCGTACATAAGGGCTGATTTTGTGGCAGAATAATCTGCATGACCTGCTTCTCCAAATAGTCCTGCTGTCGAACCTATTAGAACTATAGAAGCTTGATTTTCAGGGTATTCTTGCAAGTTTTTGAAGAATTCTTTAACGCACAGAAAAACTCCTGTTAGATTTACATTAAGCGTGTTATTCCACTGCTCTAGACTCAACTCAGAAGTAAATTTTGCTTCATTAGGCCAAATTCCTGCATTGGCAACTAAACCATCTATCCGACCTAATTTCTCGTTGGCAATAGCAAAAAGATTACTGACATCAGCTTCCTTACGCAAATCTGCTTTAACTAGATTAATTCTTTCTTTTTCCTTGTATTCCAACAAAAAATTGCGAGCACCATCTATATTCTGAAAGACTTGTAAAGTAATTGATGCTCTTTCTTCATAGAGAAGTTTAACGATAGCCCTTCCTATTCCTCCACTTGCACCTGTCACCAAGATATGTTTTCCCTTAAGCTGTAAATCCATGATTTTAACTTTGTTTATGAGATTTTAAATTTACTCCAAATTTAGTTAGCTTTTTAAAACCATAATTTCTTCCTTTGATGTATGTCAGACAAAATAATTTCAAAAATGTTTGAAACTCTCGGAAAAGAGAACATTAACTATGCTGATATCCGCTTAGAAAACTCTCTGATGACGACTATTAAGACAGTCAATGGTAAGGTAGAAGAGAGCACAACTGGAATTGAATCAGGGATAGGTCTTCGTATCTTGAAAGAAGGGGTATGGGGATTCTCTTATGGTCCAGTTGAAAGTGGAGAAGAAATTGTCAAAATGGCTTTGCAAGCTAATCGATTGAATTTACGTAAAAGGAAGCAAGATGTAACTCTTGCCGAAATTAAACCTGTTCAAGATAAGTTTGAAGGAGAACAGAAGAAAAAACTCCAAGACGTAGGTTTTGATGAAAAAATACAACTTACAATGGAAGCAGACAAAGCACAGGAAGATGAGAGAATTAAATCAAGAACAACTATGTATCGCGAAGTTCTTCGAAAGATGATTTTTGAATCTACTGAAGGTACTAGAATTGACTATAGTGTTCCGTATATTATGATGTATGGTATGCCTGTAGCAAGAGAAGGTACTGAAACCATTACAGGTGCAAGTAGAATAGGTCATTTAGGAGGGTTAGAGATTTTCGATTTAAGATCACCAGCAGAGATTGGTGAAAAGGCAAAGGAAAGAGCCTTGGAAGGTTTAAAAGCTCCAAAAGTAAAAAGTGGACGTTATCCTGTTGTATTAGATGGTACAATTAATCATTTATTTGCCCATGAAGCAGCAGGACATAGTGCTGAAGGGGACTTTGTTCAAACAGCTGGTGTGCTAAAAGGAAAACTCGGGAAGAAAGTTGCAGCTCCTATTGTGAATCTAATCGATGATGGATCACTAAAGGAATCAGGAGGTATCAAATCCTTTGGTTATCTGAAGTATGATGATGAAGGAGTGCCAGGTCAAAAAACACACATAATAAAAGATGGTGTCCTCGAAACATATCTAAATGATAGATCAACAGCAGCTTATTTTGATTCGAAACCAACTGGTAATTCAAGAGCTCAAGCCTATAACGTTCCGCAAATTGTCAGGATGACTAATACGTATATTTATCCAGCTTCAAACCCACTAAAACCTGAGGAACTTCTCGAACAAATCAAGAACGGTTATCTACTCATGCAAGGTGGAGGAGGTCAAGTTGATCCAATAAAAGGAACTTTCAACTTTGGAGTTGCTGAAC
>JAGXNV010000201.1 GCA_019894795.1 Candidatus Heimdallarchaeota archaeon
GTCAGATGTGTATAAGAGACAGATTCATGGAAATTCAACCAGAGATTATTGAATTTGAGTTAGATGTTGCTAAAGAGAGAAAAATAGCTTTAGAATTATATGAGATGATTCGCTCACGAACATTTGAGGGAGAGCACGATTATATTAAACAAATTTCACTTTTAAGTGAGTATGATGAATTTCAAAGAAATCTAGGCTCTCCAATCTCTCGGATTCCAGAAATTACGTTAGAAGAATTAGAAAAATTACGAAGTAATGACATAGTTGCGGTTCATCAGATTTTTGATTACACACTAGACGAATTAGCGACATTACTGGGAAGAGAGAGAACATCAGTTGAGCAATTACTTGATAATTTCACTCTTTTACAGAGGGGAACACCATTCTATGAAAAAGCAGATAGAAACAGATACAAATCACTTGTGTCATTTGAATTTGAGGATTTGGAAAGATTCTCTTCTATCGAAATTCAATCACTCATTCAAGCTGGTTATGCTTCAGTTGACCAAATTTTCTATCTAACTCACAACCTAACCTTTTCATCATCTATCTTACATTGGAATGTGATAGACAAATTTAGAAAATTATTACGGTCTCCTCTAACCCTTGTTACTTGGGAAAAAACTATAAAGGTAAAAACTTTTGATGAAAATCAAAATAAAGAAGTTGAGATTGATGATATTCAAATTTCGACTCTGTCAACTTCACAGTTGAATATACTTCAGAACCAAGGTATTTCTAGGATAATTGACCTTCTTGTAATAAAAACAGCTAAACTTGCGGAATTCTTGAATATCAGTTTAGAGGAGGCAAAAAAACTTCAGAAAGGTATTCGAATAAGTGATACAGGAACAGATTTAGCAGAACTAGATATCTTCAAGTCTGAGATAGTAGATCAATTGGAAGATAATAATATTCTCACTCTAGAGGATCTGTACTTCTCCACTTCGAAGAGCAAGTGGCGAGTTAAAGCCATCCCTTGGGACATTATTGAGTCATTCAAAAGCATTCTAAACTTGCCTTTTTCTCATCTTTCAGATATGTTAGATGAAGATATCGTTAGTGCTTTGAATGAGGCTAACGTTTCCTCTCTGCTTGGTTTCATGCTTGCAACTCCTGAGAGTTTAATGGAAAAAACTGGAATACCTGATGAAAGGTTCGAAACAGTAAAGAGAGGACTTGACATCTCTGATATTTTTAGTTACTTCTCTCTCTCATGCTACTTCCTCCCAAATCTTACTTTTGCACAATCTGAAATATTGAGAGAGAATGGAATAAAATCTGTAGCTCAATTTATTTTAAGTTCATCTCAAAAAATAAACAAACTAATTCAGCTTCCCGCTAAAGAGTTCAAGTCTATAATCTCGACATTAACAACCCAAAGTTTACGAGCTTTATATGACGAAAAAGTATCTTTGCATTTGAGACTAAACTATTCGATAAAACTGAACAAAGAGCATTAGGGAGAGATTCAATATTTGAATTTGACCGTTTTCAAACTATTCAAGAAATATATTACACTATTAACAGGGATTTCTATCTGAACAACCAAGAACTCTGGGACAAAGTATCAGCAATTCAAAAAGTTCTATCTTTACCCCTGCATATCTTTACAGAAATATCAAAATATGCATTAGAGATTATGTCACAGAATGGAATAAATAATGTTTTCCAACTGCTTTTCATTCATGATACAGATATAACTGATCCTTTGTTATTCAGAACAGTTTCAACCTATTCCTCAAAAATTATTGAAATGAGAGCTTTTCATTACTTTACCAAACTTCCTGCTTCAGTCTATAACTCTCAGTACTTTAAGAGAATTTTGCGAAGTATTGACAACAAATCGCTTTCTGAAGTTATTACAGATGATAAGATAATTGACGATCTTGCAGCAAAAGATAAAGCGTATCTTTATGAAAACTATAATCTCACTCTAATACGTTCAATACTGGAATTGCCACTCAGAATTACTCCTTTCTTCACACGTATAAAGAAAATCAGAAGAGATGAATACAAGAACATAAAGATTGGTGATGTCTTCGAAATTGATTTAGAAGAACATTCCGCATTATCATCCTTCTATACTCGACTCCATGAAGAAAATTCCTTTAATAAATTAATCTCACAATTAGCTATTCCAATTTCATCTATGGGTCTACCACGCGAGTTATCACTTAAATTAAGTAAAAGTTCTATTAGAACTCTAATTGATTTCTTCTCAGTCCCTGTGAGTCAGATATCTGAAATAACCGGATTCTCTCAAAAGGAGATTCGAGAGAGAAAAGATGAGCTAACTTACTCTGATATTGTAAGTTTTCGTGTATCTCAAGCACATAAAATCCGTGCTTCTTCATTGATTTCAGAAAAACAGATCTTTGATCTAATGGCAAATGGTATATCAGATATTGAATCACTCTTCTATTCTGCTGATCTACTTGGAATATCAAGAATATTACCCATTGAGAATTATAAAAAAGCAAAAGAAATTCTCTCGGGTTCAATACGTTTTGTAGGTTTTCTTTCATTTGATGAAATAAGAAAACTAGAATTTAATGATATTAATTCAATCATAGATTTTGCACTATTATCAAAGAAAGATTTGTTCAAAATCACTCAAAATCCTATTTACAAGGAATTTCATGTACTTGATTTAATCTCCTTCGATGAACTCTTAGAAAAAAGGGTTAAAGCAGCCATTTCCTTATCACTGTGCCCTTCAATTGAGGAGGACTACTTGGAGAAAATAAAGGAAATAGGAATAAATTCAATACAAGATTTCATTTCAAGGATGCCGGAGATAAGGGAATCTCACCCTCATCTAGTGAGACTTGATATCTTCCGTGAAGTACAGATGTATCTCTCCTCTGTAGCTTATATCGGTTTACCTAATGTGAGTGTCCAGAAACTGATCTATTCTGGTGTTGGTGATATCCTGTCCTTCATCACAGAAGATCCTTCTACCATCTCCTTAATACTTGGAATCAGTGAAAAACAGGTTGAGAAATATATCGAACTTGCAGTTCCTGAAAATCTCGTTAAAGAAGTTGAAAACAAAGGTGCTCTTCTCAGTGAGTTCTCTGGTCTCTCTCAAGGAAGAAGAAATTCGTTACTTAAAACAGACAAAGAAACAGTTCAAGATCTTTACAGTGCTCGTTATCAAGCTTACTCACTTACCAATGTTTCTGATGTTCTAATCAGTGAATTTATCGAAAGTTGTAACATGTCATTGTATAGAATTAGTGAGATTGAGCCAGAACAAAAAGCTAAACTATCAAAACATGGGATAACAAGAATAATTGATCTATTTTGTAGTAATGATACTGAACTGAAAAAAGCTTTGGATGGTAAATTACCCAAAGAATTTAGTTCAATTAGAAAAGGTGAGTTTACCCTAACAAAAGGTATCCCCTTAACTATGAATGAACCTTTGCTAGATATTATCAGGGAATTGAATATTGAACCTTTAAATAAGAAAGTTGAAGATATGTTTGGTGTAGTTCCAGAATTTCTCTTACAATTTACAGAATCTGAAAGAATTGAAAAAGACAAAAATGTAGCATTTCTAGAGCAGATTATTAGTTTTCTGAGTTTGAATATTCTCTCGTTACCAACTTTCAATGCATCAACAAAGCTCATTCTATGGAACAGAGGTATTAGGCATGTAATCGAACTTCTGTCAACCAACATGAATACTATTGATGGTATTCCTTTCCAAATTATATCTGAAGTACGTTCTTATCAGAAAGAATTCAGTTTGAGTAGAGGAATGTCTGAAGTCTTTTCTCCCTATATTGATGATACACTAAATCTTCCTGCAAAGAAGCAAGCTAAATTCAAAAATTATGGTCTAACAAATGTTTTACTCTTAGTAGATTTTATCCCTCATCCACTTTTTAGATTCACTGAGAATGAGCAATCAATTCTTAGAATTGCTACTTCCAATATGTTTAAACCAATTACTTGGCTAATCCCTGAAATTTCTCTTAAAATTCCAGATATTAATTTAATGATTCAAAATGGTGCGATTAATATCTTATCAACATTCGTACTTCTAGCTGATCAAGAAATTCCTAATGATTTAGGCTCTATCTCATCTAAGTTTTCTGAACAAATAACCAAACATCTTAACACAAACATCCTTCAACTTAATGCTCCTGAATGGGCACTAAAGCTCTCAGACACCAAAATAATAACAGACGCCAAAACACTCAAACTGCTAAGTAAAGACAATATTACATATCTAGATGAGTTTCTTACATTGGAGAGTAAGATATTAAATAATCCAAATATTGTAAACGAAATTTTACCCAAACTTCTTTCACTGAAAAGTCTCCCTATTTCCTCTGTAAGTGATCTGTCTCCCTCTAACATTCAAACCCTTAAACAATCAAGAATCAATAATGTTTACGAATTCTTAGTTGTGCCTGCTCCTCTCTTATCCAATATTTTGAACGCAACTATTGAGAAAATTAACACAATTAAATCTTCAATCGATCTTTCCTCACTAGAGAAAACTGCTAAGCTTACTGGTTTAGATCTAGAGCTATTTCCTGAATTATCACAAGATGCAAGATTTATACTTCAAAGAAGAGGTTGCGTTTCCTTGAATCAAGCTTCTAAGATGGATTTAGATATTATACCTCTTCTTGCTGAAGATAAACAAGTTCTAGATAATCTAATAGCTATGCTATTCACTCCAATCTCTTTGATAGGAAAAATTCTCAAACTAAAAAAAGATGAGATTGATGATTTGCTGAAACAACATATATGCACCTATGCAGATTTGCTAGAACTTCCTCAGAAAACTTGGCCAGTAAAGATTAGAAAAGGTCTCTCTGATCAAATTTCTGATCCTACTTATTTAATAAAGAACCTTCAGAATTTGGAGAAATTTGGTGTTCCAATAGAAAAATTAGATCTTGCAAAGAGTGTGACTAATGCATTCATTGAATCAGGTACTGTGACAGTTGATCATCTCTATTATCTCCCAATAGAATATGTTAGTGCTAGAAGTAAGGTGAAACAACCTATATTGGACGACATTAAGAAGAAATTATCTTTCAATATCAACTTCCTTCAAGATTTATCGCATACAACTTTAGATTCTTGTTACTTGAATGAATCTTTCAC
>JAGXNV010000202.1 GCA_019894795.1 Candidatus Heimdallarchaeota archaeon
TCCAATGGAGTTCATGAATTAAAAATAATTGTTACTGACTTCTTCAATTTAACTTCTCTGAATATTTATTCCTTGACTTTCAATAATGAAATTACTCCAACAAATGGAACCCCAACAGACACATCCTTTTCTATCAGTTATTTACTTGGTATCGTGATGTTAACTGTTGTGATAACCGCATTCAAGAGAAAAAGAACTAGTCAGTAATAAAATGAACATTTTGTTTCTATAGAAACAACCTTGTTCAGTAGGTCTTCTTCTTGTTAGGAGACATATCTAATAAGAGAGGGGGTTTAAATAGGATATGTAAGGCTGGAAGATTGCAGTAAAATTTCGAAGCGTAAAAGCAAGAATTAGATGTCTTACTAATTGAAAAAGTATGGGGACCTTATTATAAGAACTGCACAGATATAGAACTAATTATTTATTTTAACTACATGGATCAGACGCAAAATCACGTCTTACCTTGTTATAGAGAAAAGTTCCAAGTACTAAAAGAATAAACAATCCTATCTTCCAGTACCAATTAGGGATCATGACCACAATAGCTAATAATGTTCCCATTCCAAACCCTAATGAAAAACGCATGAAAATTTTTATCAGTTTATTTTTTGGTTTGAGTAGAAGTTGTAGCAGAGCTAAACTTACTCCATAAGAAGTAATTAGAGCTAATGCAATGGGGTTGGTATTGAAAAAGTCCAAGAAACTAAAAAGAATAATTCCTTCAATTATTATCCCAGCTATCACACTTGTACATCCAACACACAAGTAGAATGGTCCAATTTTGAAAAAGTGGTTCTTACAGTCTTCACTAATTTCATGGTGCGCCAAATAAAGCTCTGAGAAATTCTTTATTCTTACGTTTAGCGATAATTTCTCTTCCTCTTTCTCATCATTCATCTAACCACCTTTAACCTATATTAGTCTAGATAATAGTACACTATCTCCTTCAGGTTTATTTCAATCAGTGTGCTATTAGTTAATAACTCTCTAGGTTTTCCAAGTGATTCAAGTTTGGAAGATGAGATAACTAAAGAATCTTCAGTATCGTACAATTTCATAGTATAGTAAAGAGGATTTTTACTATAATATGATCCTACCCAAGCTTTTTCTCGCGAAGCTAGGATGAAATTCGCACCTGTATAATCCCAGTCAGCTACAATGGAATCAATTAATGATTTTTTCATTGTCCAATCATTTTCTCTCAGAGAAGTTAATACTGAATAGAAGTATCTTTCTGAGTCTGTCGTACCTTTGAGAAAGAACCTATCTTTGTTATAATTGTTAATCTGTGATGTAACAGTTCCATTATGAACAAAGACATACTCATCACCATTATACCAATAGAATGGATGATTGTTTGATAGCTTAACAGCTATATTGGGTGAAGCTCGTCTAGCATGAGCTAACAATATAGGTGATTGTATTTTTTCCCATTCTGGGATAGGGTGTCTTTCACAAATTGATTCGTTGAATCTTCTCACTTCATAATGTTCATTATGTATGTAAGAGTAACCATAACCATCAACATGGTTGAAGAGTTTGTTTTCATTATGTTCATGTACATCCTTCTTCAATCCTCCACTGTAATCTGAACATGCATCTAGAAAATCTTGGTAAACTGATGTTGAAACATTCTTACCAACTTGAAGAAATAGACGACACATTTTTACTATCCAATGTTGTTCTTTGTTATTCTTTTCTTAAAACTTTCTCTAAAAATAATAGACTATTAGTAAATATTTCAACGAATTTTACTAGAAGAGAATGTTAATCAGCATCAGTAATTAGAGAAAGTGTTTTTTCTGGTAAAGTTACTTTTTTTGTATTTACCACCATGTCCTCCTTTTTTACAAAAAAGAATATCATTACAGAAGAGAGGATCATGATCACTGTAGTTATAACTAAAAGAATCTCTAAACCAAAGATTCCTATGGTACCTATAAACCATTGTGGATTAGTACTTCTAAACTGTCCATATAAAATACCACCAATTATTGGTCCTAATACTGCTCCAAGGTTGTTGAACATTTGCACATTACCAAATTCTAGCCCGCGAATTTTTTCTTCTACCAGATCAGCTTGAAGTGCTCTGAAAGCAGGCATATTAATTTGTTGAACCAGTTGTCTCATCACGAATAATGCAATTAAAACTATAACTGCCATCTGAATTCCTAAGAAGAATAATAGAATAGCAGACAATACCCCTGAAATAACAACTATACCTTTTTTGCTTGTTTTATCAGCAAGATATCCACCTAAAGGATTGAATGTTACTCCTGCTATTCCTGATATTCCAAAAATTATCCCTATATACTCTGGTGTCATTGCATAACTTTCCTCCAGAAATAAAGAGAGAATAGGAAATACCATTGCGAAATTGAATCCATTAGTAAAACTGAGTAAGTAAATAGCTCTTAGACTTCCATTTCTTTCTCTCCAGAAAGATGGTCGTAAAAAGGAAGGGACACCAAATCGCATTCGTCCTGTAGCCTTAAGAACTTCTTTCAGAGCAGTCCAAAGTTCTTTCATGCTCATTTTTGCAGTTTGAGTTTTAGGGTCAATTACCATGAAATTGAATGCAATGAATGCGAGTAAGGATAAACCTCCAAGCATGAAGAAAGTAATTCTAAATGCAGAAACATCTGTTGCAACCAATAGTTTCGATAGTACGAATAAACCACTTCCTAGAAATGGACCTATTGCCCAGCCTAGTGATTGGGATAAGATGAACCAACCTAAATTTCTCCCTCTTTTTTCATCTTCAGAGATATCCACAATAGCTGATTCTGCAACTGGCCAAACAAGAGCTGAAGCTATTCCTTGGAAAAACCTAACTAGAAATAAGGACCAAAAAGCTGTAGCCAGTCCAAATCCAAATGTTAGAAAAACATACATTGATAGACCTACAACAATGACAGGTTTTCTTCCAGCTATGTCACTTAGTTTTCCATAGACGGGTGCAAGAAAAGCTCGAGATATCATCATTGCTGATGTTAATAAGCCAATCTGCGTTGCAACATCAATAATTACAAAACCCCAATCAAAATCATAAAAAAAGAGATCAGTATAAATCGCCATGAATGGAAGTATAGCCCCCCAACCAAGATTCACAATGAAACTTGATAGCATAAGTCCAAATAACGTCTGATTCTTTTTTCGCATTGCACTTTCGTTTTAAGATTTGTTTTAAAAACTTTGTTTAATTCAATATTTTTCTTCCTAACCCTAACATTTTTTTATGACTGTCGAAATTTTATTTCATGCCCGAATCAACTTACAAACATATAACTGAAATACAAAACGCGGATATTGGTATAGAAATTCGAGGTTGGGTTTATAGAATCCGTAAAATGAAAGATAAAATCTTTGTCGTTTTACGTGACGCAAGCGGTATACTTCAATGTATTGCCAAGCAAGAAAATCTTTCTGATAATGCCTGGAATAATCTAAATGAAGTCGCTATAGAGAATGCCATTGCTGTCAAAGGTAATGCTAAAGAAGATTCTAGGGCGGTTAATAATATTGAATTAGATTTAACAGATTTCACAATAATCCATAAAGGTGAAGTCTTCCCTGTCGCAAAGGATCAAAGCAAAGAGTTCATGCTTGATAACACTCATCTATTTGTAAGAAGCTACAAATCTACCAATATAATGAAAGTTAAGGCAAATGTTCTTAGAGCTGCAAGAGAATGGTTTTTTGATAATAATTTTTATGAAGTCACTCCTCCAATCTTGACAGGTTCAGCTTGTGAAGGTGGTTCAACACTATTTGATTTGAAATACTTTGATCAAAAGGCATACCTAAGTCAAAGCGTTCAACTCTATCTTGAAGCTTTAATTTATAGTTTAGAAAAAGTCTACGCTATTACTCCAAGTTTCAGAGCAGAAAAAATGAGAACAAAGAGACATATTAACGAGTTCTGGCATATAGAAGGTGAAGAAGCATTTGTGGACTTTGAAGGAAATATGAAGATTCAAGAGGAACTTGTAGCATTCATTGTTCAATATGTTCTTGAAAACAACAAGAAAGAATTCAAAGAATTGGAAAGAGATACTACAACCTTGGAACAAATAAAAGCTCCTTTCAAGAAAATTACCTATGAAGAAGCTATCAACACTTTAAACGATAATGGTCATAAGCTGAAATGGGATGATGATATTAAAACAGAAGAAGAAAGAGATCTCTCAAACATAATTGGAGAGCCATTCTTCGTAACTATGTATCCATCAGCTCACAAACCATTCTATGTTAAAATCAATGAACAAGATCCTAAATGGTGTTATTCAGCTGATCTGATGGCTCCTGAAGGATTTGGAGAGATTATAACGGGAGGACAAAGAGAAGATGTTCTGAAAACTTTAGTTGAAAGAATTATTGCTGAAGGATGGGATCCTGAAGATTATGAGTGGTATATCGATTTACGTAAGTATGGATCTGTTTTCCATTCAGGTTTCGGATTAGGAGCTGAAAGATTAACTTGGTGGCTATGTGGTCTTGATACTATACAAGAGACTCAACCATTCCCAAGAACAAGAAACAGGGTTTATCCCTAATCTTTTTGTATTAACTAATTTAATCTGCTTTATTAAATAGCAACAAGCTACATCTACACAAGCTATAGGAGCTAAAAAGTTTTTATTCCTTAAAAATAAACTGGAAAATATCTGATCCACACAATTATTATTGAAGAAAGAATAGAATAAAAAGAAGGTTTAATGCTCTTTATGAGCATTGTCAAAGAAATGAATTTTATGATATATTTCTCCTTCTTTATTATGAGGAGTTCTAACCAAATGACCACTTGCTTTTTCGAGTTCTCTAACTTCGTCTGCAATTTTGCTTGCCTGTCTAACCATTTCATGAGCTGCTGCTACTTTAACTAGAGCTCTATTTGCATCTTTTTCTCCCCAACATCCATTGACATTTAGACTACCAGCATCTTGGAGGATTCTTAGAGCTGCATAAGCTTTTGGTCTGGAATAATCATTTCCGAATGGATAACTTTCTGTAACACCAATTGGAGATAAATTCTTGAGAGGTAATTCAGGTTTATCACCAGCTTTTAGTTGATCAATGACTCCTGCAAACAATCTTGTAATAT
>JAGXNV010000203.1 GCA_019894795.1 Candidatus Heimdallarchaeota archaeon
TATTAGATTTATGAACCCTTCAGAAATTATTTTTTCTCTCACACTTTTTGCAAAAGTATTGTAAAAGAACCCATAAGGAACAATAAAAATGAGTTCTCCATTTTCTTTTAGAAAATCTATAGCTTTGATTATGAAGGCATAATAGATATCAGATTCCTTACTTTGTACGATTTCTCTTACTTCTTTTTGTATTTTGGAAGGTAAGGAATTATAATGGGCATAAGGTGGGTTGCCAATGATTAGATCATAACCAGTCTCTGAATCCCAGTTGAGGAAATTCTTATTACTTACACTATATTGATTGAATTCTTTCTGGCATTTCTCTGCCATCAATTCATCAAATTCTACTCCTGCAACGTTTTCATACCCTGCACCGGCTAAGACTCTAAGGAACATACCTCTACCACATCCTGCATCGAGGACAGAAATTTTGGTTTTTTCCTTACCTTTCAAATCAACTAAACTTACCATTAATTCTGCAATGGACTGTGGTGTCTCAACAAATGCGATTGGTTGACTTTTACTCTCTTCTGGATTCACTAAAAAAGAAATCTCACTCACTATATTAATCATTCCTACAATCTCTAAGCTAATATTTATTACATTGAATAATTTCCACCAAATACAATTTCGACTTCCTTAATGAGCTTGGCTAGTTCATTCTTTGCTTGTTCGACGTCTGCAAATGCTTGACTAATTGTTTTGAAATCCCAGCATATCAGTACTTGAGTAAGAAGTTTCTTGGGTTTATATTCTAGTATTCTATTCATACTTAACTTTGAAAATTCATTTCCGTCATCAGGTACGATTAAAAATTGATACCGAATCCAAACTGTTGACAGATTTCTTGCGATTAAATCTGGTTCTTTTTTATGATATGAACGCATTAATGCAAATATTAGTGCTAATAAGCCTACAAAATATATTATGGCAATAAGGTAAGATAAAATATCATAATACCAAGTAATTCCATAAACAAATAGTTCTTCGGAGAAGTAAATTGTTCCAGCTATACTTAATGAGAAATTATCAAAAACAAGTATTGAGCCAATTACTTTCCAAGTTTTTCTTTTTCTAAAAAAGAAATTATCTCTATTCCAGTGTAGCTTGTAGCTTAGAAGTCCAAGAGAGCTTATTCCAGAAGCTACAGCAAACCATAGAGTAAAAAAACCGATATCAGGCTGAAAAAAGTATATCATTTGGTGGTACAAACTGAGCCTAAAACTTGAAACAAGAGATAATAAGGAGTAAATAGAAGCAAAGAAGGTCAGAATAATATTGATCCAAAATACTGCTAGAAACACACTATCATTAGGTCTTGTTTCTTTTCCTACCTTGACATGTCGTTTATTTCCAATTTTCGACACACCCTTTAGTTGACCAATTAGCAAATTGTTTCCAATTAAAGTTATATCCCACTCCTTACAAGCCTCTGTTTTGCTCTTTATCCTTTTTCTAAAATAATGAAGATAATAATCCACTGACATAGGTTTGCTTAGATCAACCACCTTTGAAGGATATCGATACGATGCTTTGTAAATAGCATTTTCGGCAGGATTCTTAATTATTCGTTTCATAAATTTACTATCAAGAAGAAGTTCCTTGTCTAGAGAAAGCTGATCCATAATAGTGTTAGTTGACACAATAATAGTTAATCAATCGAATTAATAAAGATTACACAGAAAAAAGATAAACATTAAAGATTAACTTCTTCCAATAAATCTTCTATTTTACTTGGAACATCTGAAACAAACTTTGTAACTACTCGTGGAATTTCCTTAATTCTTTCAGCTAGTGCCATTGCCCACATACGAGTTTCAGAACTTACTTCTGAAGCAATTACGGCGACAATACCATTCTTTATTGCTTGTAATGTTATGCAAAAGTCTGCATAATTCACATCCTTTAACCTTCCAATTTCCCTTCCTTCTAGAATACTTTCAGCTAATTGGGTTATTGCCATTAAGAGTCCAGATAACAGTAAATCATTTGCCTTCAATTTATCTTTTAATTTTGAAAAAATAGGTATGCCACTGTCTGAGATAATTAAAAGTCCTAGAACTTCAACATCTTTTCTTTTTGTCTGAAGAAGCTTCAATGATAAAAGGGATTTAAACTGTGGAAGAATATATTCAATAATATTTTGCCCTGCTATTTCTAGCTGTCCAGTATTTCGAGCATTTTGGATACTATTTTCAATTTTATCTAAATCTCTCTTTAGAGTTTCAAAATCGATATCTTTACCGACTTGTCTAGCTTTTTTGATATCCTCAAGTGACTTCTCATATTCTCCATTGACTGAACAGAGAACTGCACAGATCATTAAACTAGAAGTTAATATTTGATTATGATTATTTTCTATAGCTAATTGTCTTACAGTATCGATATAACTTAACGCAAGATTAAGAGATTCTTTGTTTTCTAGCAATCTATAATACCACAGATAAGCAACAGATAGTTGAATATTACAGAAGAGGATTAATTCAATGTCTCGAGTATGTTTAGCTTGTTCCAGAGCGGATTGTAGATATTCAACAGCATTCGACAAGTTGTGATTAAGCATCTCGAGAAAACCTCGAAGATAATCTACACGAGCATTAATTGAAGGAGCTTCAAGTTCCTTTGAAAGAGATCTTAATTCTTTCAGATATTTTTTCGCTTCAGCAAGATTCTCAATCCTGAGATAATAGTGTATAAGCTCATACATGATGAATGCTTTGTGCAGAGATTTTTCCTTTCTTTGAATTTCATAAGCATGTAAAAATGATTCTTCAGCTTTTTCATCACCTAATAAATAGTACATGTTTCCAAGTTCAGTTAGGTAAAGGTATGGCCATTTACCAGTGCTCTCTTTGTAGAGATTGATAGCTTTCTCCATCATATCCTTAGCAAGATTTGATTTACCCATCACCATATGAACTTCAGCAAGATTGCCAATGGCTATAGAGAGTCTATAATCATCATTGTATTCTTCATGAACCTTAATTAACTCCTCAAAACTCTTAATTGCCTCTTGATTATCACCCATGAAGCTTTCTACTCCACCTTTGACATTCAAGTAGCTAGTTAATGTTTTATAGAATTTGAATTTCTGCACATAAGGATCAATAAAGGAGAAAAGCTCATCAAAGTCTATTTCTACACCTGAGTGAAGAAACCACCAAGAACAGTTCATGTAACATTCTTGTAGACCAAACTGCTCAACTGGATTTTCAGTTTCAGTTATCTGGTTTCTCGTATATCTGAAAATCTCTTTTACTTTTGCTATGTCACTTTGTTGCCCATAAACCCAACTATGAATGTCCAACACATTTGCTCTCATTTCATCAGAGTAATCTTCTCTTTTTTCAATTAATTCTGTTAGTTTTTCTATTTTCATTAGAGATTCAAGATAATTAGATGGGTCTTCTTCAAAATATGCAACAAATATCTGAATATAGGGATGATTAACTTCTTTCAGAAGTTTAAGGTAGTTTTCATCAGCTTTCATCTTCAGTGTTAGATAACAACTCAGACTTGCTAATTCAAAAATCTCTTTATCTCCGTATTCACCTTTGTTTCTCATGACATTTTCAAGAGATAGTACTACTCCTTTCTGCAATTTATCATTCGGATTAGCTTCATCTTGTTCTTCTATCAATTCGTGCATTTGAATCTGTAAAGATTGAGAAAAACGTTCAATGAAGTATTCAAAGATACTTTGCATCATTCCAGTTTTAGATTGGATTCATTTAAATTTTAGGATGTAGGAAGGAGGTTTGAATTTTCTTTTTTGAAAAAAGGAAAGGATTTTAAGTTGACAATATTATTTCAAATTATTAGATATTCGAGGTAATGTAAATGTCTGTTGAAGAACACAGGGATATAGCAAGACAAAAAATGAAAGGTCATTGTGGTGTTTACAAACACTGTGATGGTGCAGATGGAAGGGTTTGTCAAAGAAACGCTTATGGAAAATCCATTGGATTTGGAGGCGTAGGTTCCGGGCAAAGTTTCTATAATAATTACAACGCTTTACAAAAAATTAAACTAAAAATGCGTGTAATTGGTGAGAATTATACCCCTGATACAACTTATGAATTCCTTGGTCACAATCTTACTTTACCCGTCATGGGTGCTTCTCTAACCGGAGTAAATTCTTTTGGAGGAGATTCTGTAATTACTGAAGCAGATTTCTGTAGAAACACTGTACTCGGAGCTAAGGATGCCGGAACAATTGGCTGGCGAGGAGACACATACACGTATGATTGGGATTTCATGCCTTGTTATGATGCCATTTGTACAGCTGCGGGTGGGTGGGGAGTTAAAATAAGTAAACCAAGAGATCAAGAAATTCTTAAGAAGGTGTTCAAGAAGTATGAAGATGGTGGAGCTATTGCTGCTGGTATTGATGTAGATGGTTCTGGAAGTACCATAATGGCAGCATATAGTAAACCAGTTTTCAAAAAAACTCCTGAAGATATCAAAGAACTAGTTGCATCAACAAAACTACCTTTCATAATCAAAGGAATTATGGATCCAGAAGATGCAGTAGCTGCAGCTGAAGCAGGTGCTGCTGCGATAGTTGTTAGCAATCATGGTGGAAGAGTTCTAGATAGTACTCCTGGAACAGCTGAAGTTTTACCAGCTATTGTAGATGCAGCTAAAGGAAAAACAAGAATTCTTGTAGATGGAGGAATACGCAATGGATACGATGTATTAAAAATGCTTGGAATTGGTGCTGAAGCTGTACTAATCGGTAGAGATACTGTTCGAGCAGCTGTTGGTGGTGGAACAGAAGGTGTCAAAGTTCTTTATGAATGGTACCAGAAAACTCTAGCTAAAGCAATGAAAATGACCAATGTGCCAACACTAGAAGACATTACAAGAGAAATAATATACTAGTAAATTTCCGTTGTAAAATTACTTCAACAGAATCTCCCTTCCCCCTCTTTTAGATGATTAACCAGCAAAAAATGCTCGTGGAAAGACACTCAAATAGCTCTTGTATAAGAAGACAAGGCGACAATAACTCATTATGTATAGTAAAAAGTGTCTAGAACTAACTTATTATAAATTTCTTCATACATTGTAACTAATGACTCTATACC
>JAGXNV010000204.1 GCA_019894795.1 Candidatus Heimdallarchaeota archaeon
TTCTGTATACTTCAAGATTTTCTTTCCTTGCCTTTTTTTCTACTTCCGAACTCTGTTCAATCTCATCGACGTTGTAAACTTTGATTGATTTTGACGTTATCTCCGTATTATTATACGCTATTACATTTTCACTGCTTTCTATGGGTAAACCAAGGATCTCTCTTAATTCCATTATTCTCTTCTCTTTATATTAACAGTTACAAATCATAGAAATGGTCTTCTCCCTCTTCTGTGATTTTCCAACTGTCAAGAACTCCCACTTTGAAGGTTTTAAGATAACCATCAGCTGCCAATTCATTAAGAATTTCCAATAACATTTCTTGTTCCACCTTCATTCCTTGAGGTGCATAAATGTCATTTAACTGAAAAATCAAGTCGGGAAGATTCAATCCTCTCTTTAAAGATACAAAAATATCCAAAACATCAACAATTAACTTAGTTTTCTCTAACATTTTCCTCATTTATCCTTGTACGGTCTCTTTCTAAAATATTTCTGATAATAGTAAGAAACAAAAAACAATAATAGTAAACGCTAATTCTTTATTTAAAGCGTTAAATTATGAAACAAAATAAGTTTCAAGTAAGATTTAGTAAATTTATACATTAATCACCGAGGAATACATCATGTCAAAACAACGCGAAAATGGAGAGAAGAGATCCTCAGTTGAACGATATATTCTCAAGCATGAAATTGAAAAATTAGAAGCAAAGCGTAGTTTCAATATGTCAACAAGTCTCGTTACCCTCTACATCCCTCCTGGAACAAGGCTTCCAGATATTACATCACAACTCAAAGATGAATATGGAACAGCTACAAATATCAAAGATAAAAGTACAGGAAAAGCAGTTCAGTCCGCTATTTCTTCAATTCTATCTAGAATGAAGAATGTCACTAAAGTTGGTGAGAACGGTCTCGCCATTTTCTGTGGAATAACTCAAGGTAACAAAGTTGAATTCTTCTTGATCGAGCCACCTGACCCAATTTCTATCAAATTATACCTGTGCGATCATGTTTTTCATATTGATCACATCAAGGACATGTTAGAAAGTAAGACAAGGTATGGATTAGCTCTTGTAGCCAGAGGTGGTGCTACTTTAGCAATAGTTCAGGGTCCTCGGCTTGATATTATTAGAGATGAAGATTCACACGTGCCTGGAAAACATAAAATGGGTGGTCAATCTCAGGCACGTTTTCAAAGACTAACTGAAGAAGCAGCGCAACGTTGGTACGGAAAAGTTTCAGAAATGATGAATAAAGTTTATCTAGAAGATTTTCCTGTTGAGGCGATTATTGTTGGTGGTCCAGCTCTCTCAAAGACAGAATTTTTGGAAAGCAAGGATATTGACTATCGTCTTCGAGACAAAGTATTGGGTATTTATGACGTTGGTTACACAGGAGAAATAGGCATAAGAGAGCTCTTAGATAAAGCCAAAGATAAATTAGCAGATTTTGAGCTAGTACAAGAAAGATTACTAATGCAAACATTCATGGAGCATCTTGGAAAGGACACAGGTTTGGCAACTTATGGTGAAAAACATGTAAAAGAAGCTCTGGAAAAGGCAGCAGTGGAAACTGTTCTTGTAAGTGAAGATGTTGATCGTGTCAATATGGAGCTTAGATGTGATGGGTGTGATTATTCAACTACAGAATCTGTAAAAACTAAAGAATATAATAATTTCTCGAAAGAACTCTCTGATAGAAAGTGTCCCGAGTGTAGTGAAACAAAGATGTTTATAGAGAAAGAAACGGATCTTATTACAGAATTAAACGAATTAGCTGAAAATACAGGCGCACAGCTTGAGGTAATATCTACAGCTCACGAAGATGGATCAATGTTATATGGTGCATTTGGAGGAATAGCTGCGATGCTCAGATACAAACTATATGATGGATATTAGATTTAAAATGAATAAAATTTAATTATCTAAATCTACTTATCCATGAATAAGAGTCCCTACAGGCTCACCTTTTGCAGCTTTTATGATATTGTTGGGATCAGACCCACTCGTAACAATGAGTTTAATGTTGGATCTACGAATTATCTCACAACCAACTTTATCAAAAAGTTTGTATTTCCCCGGTTCTTCATTTTGCGTGTCAACAATAGCCATGAATTCATTTGCTGTCATTTCATCAATTGCTTTAGCATCAGCATACTTCGCAGGGTCTTTATCATAAACCTTGTCAACATCTGTCAGATTGATTAAGAGATCAGCACCCCAATATTCTGCTATTAACGCAGCAACAGCATTTGTTGATTGCCCAGGTTGTAATCCGCCAGTTACAACAATTTTATCTGTAGACAATGCTTTACCAATTTCTTCGAAAGAACGTGGGACTAATAAGTAAGCCTTGTTGTTTAGAGATGCAATTATTAGTAGCGCATGAATTCTAGTAGATTCTACTGCTAAAATGTCCTTGAATGTATTTACATGACCAAGCACATCACTCGCTTGGATGATCACTCTAGCTAGTTTTCCTCCTCCTACAACAATGGCAATTTTGTTCCCCTCTGCATGAAGGGTAGTAATTTTATCTACAATTTCCTTAATTATATCGACATTTAAGACCATATTTTCCTTATAAAGAACAGATCCACCAAATTTCAGAACTATTTTCTTTGAAGACATCGTTAAAGACCATTATTCACACATGTTAAATAATGTTTTTTCTCTGTAAGAGAATTATATAGCAAAAATAAACAAAGTTCTACTCAGAACTGAAACTTTTTTAACATAATTGCTGAAAATCAGACAAAATATTGAGGACTGCGTCATGAATCTACTAGAAAAACTACCAATTGAGAAAGTTTTCACCGATGAATCAGAAGAAATTTTTATAGCTGGTTGGGTACAGCAAGTAAGAAATCTTGGAGGACTAAAATTCATTCAACTTCAAGATAGAACAGGACTAGTGCAAATAGTTCTTCCAAAGAAGAAAGTAACACCTGAAATCTTTGAAATTGAGTATCAAGAAGGAGATATCCTTGCAGTTAGAGGAGCTGTTGTTGAGAATCAATCAGCACCCAAAGGAAAAGAAATTCTACCTTCAGAGATATCTGTTCTTAACAAGAGAGTTCAAGAATACCCTATTGCGATAGGAGATAAAATCGAAACAAACATCGATAAAAGATTGGATTATCGTTTTCTAGATCTAAGGGATCGAAAAATTGCACAAATATTTGAGATTGAAAGCGCAGTAGCATATACCATTCAGGAATATTTCATGAAAAATAATTTCTTGCAATTTTTCTCTCCTAAAATAGTAGGTTCTGCAACAGAAAGTGGAGCCAGTGTCTTTGAAATTGGTTATTTTGGAAAGAAAGCCTTTCTTGCACAATCACCTCAGTTTTACAAACAAATGATGCTTATGGCTGGTTTTGAGAAAGTTTTCGAAATAGGCCCAGTGTTCCGAGCTGAAAAACATCATACTTCAAGACATTTATGCGAATATACATCAATTGATTTTGAAATATCCTACATAAACAATCAAAAAGATGTAATGAATGTCTTACAAGGAGCTATTAGTTATACGCTGGAAAAGATCCAAAAGGATAAAGCTCTTGCTTTGGAGGAATTAGAAACAACTATAGATAGTCAACCAAAAGAATGGCCAATCCTTACTATACCAGAATGTAACGAAATTCTTTCATCAGAAGGTAAAGAACTAGGTCTTTATGAAGATCTGGATGCTGAATCTGAAACTATCATTGGAAGGCATGTAAAAGAAAAATACAAATCGGATTTTGTTTTTGTTGATCAATATCCTTGGGACGTTCGACCATTTTATACTATGAAAGAGGATAATGATCCAAAATTAACGAAATCATTTGATTTATTATTTAAGGGGCAAGAACTCACAACAGGTGGACAAAGAGAACACAGGGTTGATGTATTAACACAACAAGCTGTTGAAAAGGATTTCAAAATAGAGGATGTTGATAGCTATTTACAATTCTTCAGAAACGGGAGTTGTCCTCATGGAGGGTCAGGTACAGGTATTGAAAGATTTATTCAACAACTACTAGACTTACCAAATGTCCGTGAAGCGAGACTATTACCGAGAGATCCAAGTAGATTGCATCCCTAACATTTTAGAGTTTTTTCTTTTTTTCTAGTATAATATTGTCTGTCTAGGTTATCTTTGGTTCCGTTTATAAAGATGGTAAAAGAATCATCCCAGAACCTAAAGAGATCACTTGATATAGGAGATATGATACAATATACTGTTGAAACTTTATCTTAAGCTACATAAGGTGTAGAAATGGAAAAAAAAACTAAAAAGCTCTTTACATTAGGTATAATAGCACTAGTATTGTTTTTGAGTATCTTTTTTCCTCTTTTTTTTATAATAAAACAAAATCACAACAAGAACCAATACTTGTATCCAAATCCTCTTTTTATTGGAAGTAAGTTCTCAGATATGGTAGTAGAAAATGATTCCTACATTCATTTCTGTTTAACTGAATCAAAAAATTCTGGTGATACTAATATTATCTATGTAGAACTAGATTTGAAAAATTATTTATTAACACCTATTCCTAGATTCTCTGGTTCAACTCTTATAAATTTCGACCAAATAAAAATAAAGTTGGATTCCTTAGAAAATCCAGTTATATATCTTGTATATATGAGCTCATTTTTCTTCCCTGTTGGAGAATTGTTAACTATTAAGAATAACAGCTGGGAGGTTCATTCAGCATTCGATTATATAAATCAGAATATTAGTGTGTCTGCAAGAGGGCCTGCTTTGAACTGGGAAATTAATGACTCAGGCTTGATTGATATCGCTTTTCTTTATAATCCATATGGTTGGATCTATAATGATCAGCTACCAGAAACATTGACTCCAACCATCTATAATGAAACTACTACAGAAGTAACATTTTTATCAGAAATCTTCTCTAAGGTTCAAACTTTTGATTCATCTATACCTGGTGATTTTAAAATTATTAATTCCAATGTTGTATTATTATGGGAAAGATATGAAGGACCAGAGAATTACACACCCTATATAG
>JAGXNV010000205.1 GCA_019894795.1 Candidatus Heimdallarchaeota archaeon
AATAAATACTGATCTTCCCCTAGTAATTCTCTGGTTATTTTTCAAACGATTTTATTTAAAGCTAGCTAATTATGTAAAATCATTCTTTATATTCTATTGAATCTAAGTCCCTAAAATAATAAAGTTCATCAAAGATAGCAAATCTACTTATTCAATAACAGCTTTTCCCTCTTTTTTCAATTTCTTGCTTCTAGTGAAACAGATTTAATAAATGAAAATATTATTTTATTAGTAGTCAATATAACTAGAGTGAAGTTAATGAATGAAAATCATAATTCGTCCAATAATCCTCTTGATAATGAGCCTGTAGAAAAAGAGAAATTTGAATCAGAATCAGTCGATATCTATCGCTCAATGTTTGAAAATTCAATCGATGCGATGTTCATTACTGATAGTGAAGGAAAAATAATAGATGGAAATCAAGCTTTACAAGAACTATCCGGATACCAAAGGGAAGAATTACTCCATATTAATATAGTGGATTTATACGAGAGTGAAGAAACAAGAAAACAATTTCTTGAAGATATTAGGAACGCAGGATCAGTTAGTAATTATGAAATAAATTACAAAAGAAAAGATGGATCAATTAGAACTAATCTTGTTACAGCTACACAGAGATTTTCGAAATCAGGTGCATTTCAAGGCTTACAAGGAATAGTTCGTGACATCACTCAACAAAAAATCATGGAAAATACGCTTAAGGAATCACAGTTTCAGTACCAAATTCTTTTTGAAAATTCAGGATCTTCGATGATAATTATAGAAGCAGATACTACAGTTTCTTTGATGAATTCTCAGTTTGAGAAAGTTTCCGGATTCTCAAGGGAAGAAATTATCGGAAACAGCTTTTTAGAGTATATACCTGAGAGTAACCGTGAAAGAATCGTTCATTATCATCGACAAAGAAGAATCGATCCATTTTCAGTTCCAAAAGTTGTAGATTTAAAACTTCTCATGAAATCAGGAGAGGAAAGAGATTTCGTTTATACAGTATCACTGATTCCTGGAACGGATAAAAGTCTTGTAAGTCTTATGGATATAACTGTTTTAAAGGAAACAGAAACTGCACTCCATAAAAGTATAAAAAACTACAAAACCCTAGTCGGTATTTCTCCAGATACGATAGTAAAGACTGATCTAGATTTTAATGTATTAATGGCAAACGAGCTAACATTTGTCTTTTTAGGGTTTGAACATGAAGATGAATTGATTGGAAAAAACCTTCTCGACTTCGTAAGTGATAAATTTAGACAAAAAGCTTTGTCACTTGTTGAGGAACTCAACAAAGAAGGACGTCTCCTAAACCTTGATTTTGAAATGAAATCTCCTGATGGAGACTTAGTTAATTTGAGTGCTAGTGTGTCAGTTATTTATGAGAATGAACAACCTCAAGCATATATCATTCATGTTAGAAATGTCACACGCTACATTGAATTAGAAATTCAGCTGACTGAATACACACATAAATTGGAGGAAATGGTGGAGGAAAAAGCTACACAATTGATGGAACAAGAACGAGTTGTGATGCTAGGGAGATTAGCAGGAAGTATAGGGCACGATATCAATAACCCATTACAATATGTTCTAGGTAACGCAGAACTCTTAGGTGTTCTATTACATGAGGGAAAAACAGATAGAGAAAAATTAATTTCTTTGAACGAGAGATTAATAGAGGGATGTTACAGAATTGGTGATGTTTCTAAAAGACTAAGAAGAGTCTCTAGAAAAGGAGAATTAACAGTTTTCAATATTTACGATGCACTCGAAACTGCTACTACTATGACTCGAGGTAAATGGAAATTGAAGTGCGAATATCTTGACCTGAATTATGTAGCGAGAAATCCTACAAAGATTAAAGGAGTAGAGAATGATATTTCTCATATTTTTATGAATCTGATTGTAAACTCTACTCAAGCAATTGATATTGAAGGAAAAATAAGAATAAATGTAACCAGTGATCAAGATGAAAAGAACATTATCGTTGAAATTGAAGATGATGGAATTGGTATGCCAACAGATATTGTTGAAAAAATAGGTAAGGAAAGTTTTACTACAAAATCTATAGAAGAAGGAACAGGTCTGGGATTGCTTTGGGTTTATGAAATTATGGGGCAACATTTTAGTAACATTTCCTTCATCACAGAAGAGGGAAAGGGAACTTCCTTCAAGCTCATTTTTCCAATAGAAAAAGAATGATTTAGCTTAACTCGTCATTTCATCATTTTTTTCTTATAGACTTCTTTTAATTTTGTATATTCAACATTAATTCTCGCTTGAAGAGGTAATTTCTCTTTTCTTTTTGAGCTCATACAATCACATTATTCTTGATTAATACTTCTCTCTTTCTCGAAACTATTCATGACATGTTTAGACCTTGTTTCTTCTAATACTGTATTCAAGAATTTGTTACAACTATTTTAACTAAAGTTTGTCATCATACAATGGGAAAAACAAGTCAATCTTAGTCCACTCACCTTCTTTACTCTCAACATTGATATAACCACCGTGTTGTCGTGCAATACCATAAACTTGAGATAGGCCTAAACCACTGCCTTCACCTGCTGGTTTAGTGGTGAAAAATGGATCGAAGATTTTATTAATCTCATCTCTCTTTATCCCGTCTCCGTTATCTTCTACACGTAATCTGACATAGAAGTTGGTAGGAATAGGTATATCATCTAACTCGAAGTCTTTAACCATATTTGATTTTACTTTTTCAGTTGAAATTTGAATAAGACCACCTCCCTTCAGAGCATCTTTAGAATTTACAATAAGATTTAGCAATATCTGATGCATTTGAATTTTGTTCATTTTAATTTTAAAGTTTTCAAGAGAAGTTTCAATTGAAACATTATGGGGAAGACTTGGTCTCGCTAATTTACTAGTCTGTTCAATAAGTGGTTTTACGTTTATAATTTCAGTAGTTGCTTCTGACTGACCAGAAAAGTCCAATATTTGATTAATTAATTCCGTCCCTTTCGCAGCTTGCTGACTAATCAAACTACCCAGATTCTTTAAATTTTCATCTTTAGATTGAGCTTCAATTAGCTCTGCAGCTCCAGAAATCGTCCAAATAATGTTCTTGAAATCATGAGATATGCCTCTTGAAAGTTTTCCGACAGATGCAAGTTTTTCTTGTGTTTGAACTCTCGCTCTCATTTTATTTTCAGTGGTGATATCATGAATGATGATAATTGAATCTCCCTTCTGAGGTCCATCTGATATTTTTACTCCACCAAAATGAAAAACCCTCTCTTCAGGGTTTACTATCTTCAATTCATAATAGACTAAATCCGAACTTGAGGGAGAGAGTATTTCATGAATTGGGTAATTTGCAATGTTTAGGATACTATTCTTTTTATTTTCTTTAACTAAGAAAGGGAGAAATTCATCAGCTGAAGGGTTTTTAATAATAATTTTATATTCTTCATCTAGTAGTAATACACCTTCTGGTAAGTTTTCTACAAGAGACTGAAGTCTCCGTGTTTGTTGGTTTTGAAGATTTTGAAAGAGTAATGCCAAAGGATTTTTCAAACCAACATGAACAGTAGCTCGATAAAAGAAATAAATCGAAATAAAACGAGCTATATTTCCAAGAAGGTTTAAAACATCAGTGTAAACAAAATATAGCGAAAAGAAGACTTCTCCTATTATAGATAAAGAAACCGCTGCAATAATAAAGTAGTATATCACAGAGCCAAATTTTGAACGCTTAAGAAATAGCAGAATAATACTAGAAGCATATATCAAACAAATGATAATCTCAGCAACCTTCTTGAAAGTAGTTAGACCGTATCCAGCTATATAACAAACGGGGAAGTTACCAGTAAAAACCAAAGCTAGAAGTGATATCGTAATAGTTCCAAGTATTAACATTACAACATATGGTCTCATTTTTATTTCCATCAGCAAAACTGCTAGAAGCAAAGTTACTGCTTGTAGAGATCTGCCTACTATCCAGAGCTGAGTAGACAAATTATAATCAAACCCAGTGAATATACCCATACCTTCGTAGGTGAGAGTATGTAGCAAATCAATAGCACCGATAAAGAAAAACGAGATTCCAAGAAGAGTGAAAAATTGATTGTCAATAGCATCCTTCGAGTTCCAGAAAACAAGAAAAATAGCATAAGTGATCATGAATCCAATCAACTCTATAAGACTATGAAAGAGTAGATTGTGATAGAAACTAGTGAAGTAGATAGCTAGAGTAAGTGCACCAAAAAAAGCATATTCTCTATAATTGCGAGCTTTAACTAAATATTTATTCCATCTGTTTGTATTGTTATTAGCGCTCAAATTCAATTACCCCACGTATCGAAAATGCTAATTTTCCTCAATAGTATTTTACAAAGAGTAGGAATAAAAACTTTTCCTCAAATTTTTGTCATATCTGGGGGAAGGGTCATTTTCTACAATTAGAAGTGAGTCTTCACCTATTCGATAGAATGCAATGACTTGAGCAACATATGTTGCAACCAACAGTGCAACTGAAATCCATAGAAATATCGATATGACTACTGAGTTATAAATTACTAATATCCGATATAGGATGAAGTAAGTATAGGATATTGCTAACATTATCTGTACGATTATCGAAGCTATCATCGATTTGTAAAGTAATCTACTCTCTTGCTTGGGAAACAGATCAGTCCTATTTAGTTCCTTGAATGTTTCAGCAATCCTATGATAGGCTATAATATACAAAACTGTGCTGATTAATCCTCCACCAACTATACTTACAAGCAATGCAATTTTAAGCATTTCACCAGCTTTTTTTGCAGTATAAGTTTCGTTCAGATAATAAAGCCCTAAATCGTTAAAGATTTGCTTAATTTATACTCGCTCACCATACGGAAAATCCCAAAACCAGCTAAAATTAATATGATCACTATGAATATTGGTATAAAAACTACTGTATGGTAATAGAATAAAACTTCATAGTCTAAGAAGAGAAATGGAATAATAATAGATACTAACACAATGGTTACTACTAT
>JAGXNV010000206.1 GCA_019894795.1 Candidatus Heimdallarchaeota archaeon
GAGGTGGTGATAAATAATGAGTAAGGTATATAATGGTACTGACGATACGGGTTCATTTCTTAGTATATGGTCAAATGAGTTTTATTATACGATATTGCCGATGATGATTACTGGATTATCAGAAAATGATAAAGCAATTAGTTTTCCAGAGAATTTTTCTTATCCTATTTTACTTGCTGGAGATAAGAAAACTAGAGAGATAATTTCCTGTAGGATATTAGAACAAAATAAGAAATTCATCATCTTGGATCCTCGGGCTAATCTAGAATTTGAAGATAGGATCCAAGCCGACTTCGAGAAACTTACTCTTGGAGAAGATTTCTTTTTTAACGTCTTAACGCCAGTCACTAAAGAAAACTATGTTTCTGAACAATTATCGTCCCAATACTTGGGGAATTTTATAGAGATTGTTCAATCAATAACAGATGTCAGATCTGATGCGGCAATACTTTTGAGAGATTTAATTGATTTTTATGTCAATGAATATCAAGAAGAGCAAGATGAGGTCTTGTTTGCTAAACATGATACTCCTGTTTCGCTGAGCGATTTGTACAGTATGCTGACAATTGAACCAGGAGGTCTAGTTATAACAGACTTTCAGCTTGCAAATATTAGAACAATTATCAATGATATTAGAGATCCTAGCATTGGTGAGAATACTAGAATTGGAGAAAGGGTTGGATTAGAAGAGATCCTTAAAAGTAGTAAAATCATCGATTTCAGTTCATTAGGGTACAAGGTGCAGAAACTGTTTCTTTATTCGTTTCTGCTACAATTAACAATCTATGAGCAATTAGATAAAGACATGGAAGAAATGTTGATTTACATAGATGATGCAGAGCTATTCTTTGCTAGAGATGTCGAAAGAACTGTTCTTTTGCATATTCTTAGAAAATTGGAAAATAGTCCTTTTAAAATAATATTCTCAACACCTTACCCATCACAATTAGCAATTTCCACATTTGATCTAACATACAATCGCATTATAGGAAACCTGAAATCCTCAAAATGTGTAAGACTAATTTCGGAATCACACAGTTTGGATAAAAATCAACAGGAGTTCATTAGAAGACTTCCAAAAAACAATTTCATTCTAGTTCGAGAGGATTTAATGGAAAAGCCATTGATTTTACGATTTTTTGAGGAGGATGTTGAGAAACACACATCTCAGATGATAAAACGTAGAAGAATAGACAGTGATTCTTCACTGGGTAAAATGGATGAAAATGCTTTGACAATAAATGCTGAAGATTTTTCAAAATTCCATCCCATAATGCTTGAAGTGCTTGATAAATTATCCTCAAAAGCGAATCGAGGTATCAATACAGAATCATTAGTAAGACTCTTTCCTGACTGGTCAGAGAATCAAGTGAGAGAAGCTGTTTCCTTGTTGGAAATATTTGGTTATATTTTCTACGAGACTGTGGACAAACGAGGTAGAAAAGGTGAATACTGGACTAAAATCACTCCTAGAGGGGAGAAGTTTCTAAAGAAATTGAAATTTAGTCATTTAGTTGTCGAAAGAAATAAGTCTCTCGAAGATGAAACGCCTGAAAAGGAAGGTTATGTAATAGATGAACAATCGATAGAAGAAGTTGTAAGTTTTATAGAAGAACCTAATGTGAAGATTAGAGAGGAAGAGATAGAAGATCAATCAATATTAATCACCAAATTACAAAATATTCGAAAGGTTGTTAGAGTTACTCGAGATTCTGAAGATAACAAGAACACTAAACTAGATACATTGAATTCAATGCTCAAGCAAATACCTCCACTCTTCAAAAACGATATTTCTGAAGAAACACAAAAATTAGAAATTTTCTTAGTATCTTTAGAAAAGCTATTGGTTGAAGAAGATTCATTAGATGAAGTTCCTCAGAAAGTTCTTGACAAAATATTCCACAAAGCCCTATCGCTTATAGATGCTATACAAATTAGAACAACCTATGGAGATAAACCTCAGAATGTTAAAGACGAGGAATTTATTGAAAGAGTGATAGAAAAGGAGTTAGGTTCAGAGAAATGGAAGGAATTTGATAGAGATATATTCCTTACAGAAATACCAGAATTATCAAAACTGAAAAAAGAAAATAAAAAGATGACAAATCTACTGAGTTCTGAGATTCCAAAAGATGTGTTGAAGAGCTTAGATCTATCAGATGATCTTCCCCAGGAAGAATTTATTCAGGTAATAAAGAAAGCACTATCATCATTGTTACAGATAAAAACATCATTCTTCCCAAAAATGGATCCTGAGGAGTATCTAGAACAAATAAATAGCTTCTTCAAAACAGCTGGTTTACCTGAACCTTTTGAGAAATCTCAACAACTGCTCTGGGAATATTCTGTTCTAAATAAGAATAACGAATCAATTTCACCAGATTCACAAATAAGAAGGAGAGAGGTAATCGAAAGTATTCAAGAAGAAAATTCTGCCTTTGACTTCGATTTAAGCAAGAAGGATAAGGGAGGATTGGTTGGGCAACTGATTGAGAGTATTAAGATAAAGATTCAAAAAGGGTGAGAAAATGCAATCTCCATTTGACTTGACAGACTTTCAGATTAGATGCTTAGAGGCTTTTGAGTCCAGAAAAGATGTTTTAGCAATTGCCCCAAGTTCTGCAGGAAAAACATACATAACAGAGAGATTTGTTTCGGAATATTTTCGAGCTAATTATGGGAAGTTTCTGAAATCTCCTAGAAGAATGAAGGTAGCGTTTATTTTACCATACAAAGCTTTAGCTGTTCAAGAATATAATAGATTTCAAACGATGGTTGAACACCAAGGGATCAAGGTGTTACTTGCTGTAGGAGGAGTTGGAGTCAAAGAAGAGGAAATAGCAGAAGCAAATATTATCGTTGGGACATATGAGAAAGTTCTAGCACTAATGAAATATCATCCTATTCTAACAAAGTACTTAAAATTGTTAATTATAGATGAATTCCATTTTTTGGGAACAGAGCGTGGAGTGGTTATAGAAGAACTGATACTTGAGTGGAAAAGAAAAAGCAGTGAAGCTCAGCTAATATTGTTATCATCTTCGATATCTAATCCTATTGAGATAGCAGATTGGTTAAATGTCACACCGATTATAGAAGTTAAACGACCAATTCCTTTAGACTATTCTGTGGAAGTATCAGCTGATACGCTGAAATATGTTAACAAACTTAAGGAAACCTCAGAACAAATTCTAATCTTCAGTCAATCAAGAAGTGTTGCTGAAAAATTAGCAGAGAAAATAGCAGAAAAAAGAGATAAAGAAAGTGATTTAGACCTCGAACAAGTCCTTGCTTTTGCTACTGAAAATATTGAAGACACAAATATAATGAAAACTATCAAAAATGCTTATTTCCCCCCCTTACTAAAAAAAGTGGTTCAACATCGAACTGCATATCATCACGCAGGACTTAACGATATTGTACGTATCCTGATAGAAGAAATGTATAGAAGTGGAGAAATAGATGTATTAGTTTCTACATCAACACTTGCTGCTGGGATTAATTTACCTGCAGATCTATCAATTTATACGATAAAAAATAATAGAATAAAAACTGAAAATAACTTAGTATTTCAAACTCTTGGAAGAGCTGGAAGATTAGGATACAGAGATAAGGGAAAAGGGGTAGTATTAGTTCCAAATGAAAGATTGCGTTCAAAAACGGAAAAGCAGTTATTTGAGAAAGATGGGAATGAAAAAGTAAAACCCATTTTTCAATCGATAAAAAGTAAGATGGGAGACTATGATTTTCTTATAAAATACTACTTAGAAAGCATAAAATTCAACGAAGAACCATATTCAAGCCAAATGATTCACTTGTTGGATTTTCTGGAAGACTCATTATGGTTTTATCAGAAGAGAACCAAGCTTCAGAGACATATAGTAGATTTTGAAATATTGAATGCTCTCTTTTCTTCCGTAGATTCTAAATTAGAAACAAAGGAAATCTTAGAGTTTTATCGGAGATTTGATAAAACACGAGACATCAAGGAGAGAAAGATGACTATTCAATCGATAGAAGGGATAAATCAAGCCGCAGTTGTAGCAAATATAAAAGAAATGTCGAAGCTATATCAGATATATTTATCTCCTTCTAGACGAAGTTGTACATGTCAAAATAAGCATTCTAATTTTATATGTAAACATCAACGATATCTGTTACAGCAATATCCAAAAGCTCAAGAGAGATGGCTTAATTCATATGGGTTAATAGATTTTCTAATGAAAGAAGGGTTTATTGTAAGATCATCAGGAAATAGGATTAATCTCACCTACATGGGACAATTAGCTTCTGGATATTTCATACACCCTTATGATTTTCTAGATTATCTAGAATATTGCAGTTCTAATAAAGAGATAACTATAACTCAGTACTTACAGCAGTTTATAACTAGAGATAAGAAAATAAAACAAGAAATCAAAGCGAATGAATTATCTTCCTTACAAGCAATAAAACTAGCCCAAGATATAGTTACTGGAAGGGAAATCAGAGATATGTGTGTAAAATACAATATCAGTGACAGTTTCATTAGTGAATGGAGAGAATCTATTTTTAGATTTATGAAAATGTTCCAAGCTTTGAATTTCTTCATAGGAAAACAAAAAGAAGCTGAGAAAATAAGTGAATGGATTGACAAAAGCAAAGGTTTGATTGAGATTGAGATGTTTAATATTTCTGAAAGAGAAGGAAATCATGCCCAAACATGACGAAAAGATTACTCACCTTACTTCTAATTAAATGCCGTCTCATGAAGATGTTAAAACAACCTGCATGGTTTCACAGATGTTGTACATGTGTTTAACACTCTTCTAGCAAGTTCACTATCTTACATGTATGCGAATAAAACCTTACAGACATTAAGGATTATATTCATTATATCTATAACCCTTTGACTTAATGAATTAGTTTTGAGCTGATTTTTGTTTTGCCTGTTTCTTGAATAGTTGATAT
>JAGXNV010000207.1 GCA_019894795.1 Candidatus Heimdallarchaeota archaeon
GCTTATCAGGAATGCTAGTTATTAGAGCCTTCAACATGGAAAAACATGAGGAGAAACGATTTGATAAAGCAAATGTTGATTTAACCGCTCTTAGTCTATTCATCAATAGGTTAATGGTGATTCTTATGCCGTTCATGATGTTAATTATGAATGGCCTTATGCTTAGCATAATATGGGTTGGGTCTCATCAAGTTGCTGAAGCTGCTCTACAAGTCGGTGATATGATGGCATTTATGCAATATGCTATACAAATCGTGTTTGCATTCTTAATGCTGACAATGATGTTCATCATCTTACCAAGAGCAGTTGTATCTGGAAAACGTATAAACGAAGTGTTGAACACTGAACCAACTATTAAAGACCTTGAAGAACCAAAACTATTTCCAGAATCTTTTAAAGGAGAAATTAAATTCCGTGATGTTAGTTTTCGCTATCCTGGAGCTAAAAAAAGTGCAGTAGAAAACATCACTTTTACAGCAAAGCCAGGAGAAACGACAGCTTTCATCGGAGCAACAGGATCAGGTAAGTCTTCAGTAATAAATTTGATTCCCCGTTTCTATGATGTCACTGAGGGTTCTATCTTAATTGATGATGTAGATATTCGAGAGGTTAAACAACATGATCTACGGGAGAAGATAGGTTATGTACCTCAGAAAAGCTCCTTATTCTCTGGTACAATTGAGAGCAATATGTTGTTTGCTGACGAGAATGCAACAGAAGAGGATATTAGATCAGCTATAGAAATAGCTCAAGCAGAAGAGTTTGTTTCCTCCAATGAAAAAGGATTGAATAGTGAAATTTCTCAAGGAGGAACAAACGTTTCAGGAGGACAAAAACAGCGTCTTTCAATTGCGAGAGCTTTGGTTAAGAAACCACCTATATACATCTTTGATGATAGTGTTTCTGCTTTAGATTTCAAAACTGATGCAGCTTTACGTAAAGCACTCAAAGAGAAGACAGGAGATAGCACCATGTTAATTGTTACTCAACGTGTTTCCACAATAAAGAATGCTGAACAAATCATTGTTCTTGATGATGGGAAAATAATTGGAAAAGGAACACATGACGAATTATTGAAAACGTGTGAGATATACAATGAGATAGCTTCATCTCAACTTGAACTGGAGGAACAATCATGAGTCACGGACCAGCATCATCCGGTGGAAGACCAACAAGACCTAGAGGAGGTCCAGGGAGAGGAGGACCTATGGCAGGAATGATGAAAGGAGATAAACCAAAAGACTTCAAAGAAGCGATGAAAAAACTCATAGGATATCTTGATAGATATAAAACAATAATCATCATTGCACTGATAATCGCTATAGCTTCAACCGCTGCAAACATTGTCGGGCCTAAGATACTAGGAAATGCAACAACAAAGCTCTTTGAGGGATTGCTTGCAGTTGTAAGTGGAACAGGTGAAGTTGATTTCGATGCTATAGGTATTATCATACTTACAGTATTAGCATTATATGTTACCTCAGCAATTTTCAGTTACATCCAAGGATGGATTATGGCTAGGGTATCAACAGACATTTCATATAGACTTAGAAAGGACATATCAGAAAAAATCAACAGAATGGAACTCAAATATTATGACCGTGTTAACCAAGGAGAAATACTTTCTAGAATAACTAATGATGTTGATACAATTAACCAAACACTGAGTCAAAGCATAACTCAAATTATAACCTCAATAATAACAGTGATTGGTATCTTAGTCATGATGTTAACAATTAGCTGGTTAATGACTTTAGTAGCGCTGGTAGTTATACCTCTATCAGGGGTCGTAGTGATGTTCATTGTTAAAAGATCTCAAAAGCATTTCACAAAGCAGCAGGAGTATATTGGCCATGTTAACAACCATGTAGAGGAAATGTTTGGAGGACACATGGTAATAAAAGCGTTCAATGGTGAAGAGCAAAGTCAAGAAAGATTTGAAGAATTTAATGGAACCCTTTACAGTTCTGCATGGAAATCAACATTCTTCTCAGGACTGATGATGCCAATGATGAATTTCATAGGTAACTTAGGTTATGTAGCTGTTGCAATTTTAGGTGGATGGTTAACCATACAAAATGCAATTAGTGTAGGAGATATTCAAGCATTCATACAATATGTTAGATCATTCAATCAGCCAATAGCTCAACTAGCAAATATTTCAAATGTTCTTCAACAAACAGCTGCAGCAGCAGAGAGAGTGTTTGAGTTCTTAGGAGAAACTGAAGAAGTGGCAGAAGTAACAGAACCAGTGAAATTAGAAAAGGTTTATGGGGCTGTAGAATTCAGAAATGTCCAATTTGGATACAATCCAGAGAAGACAATTATTAATGACTTTTCTGCAATTATTAAACCAGGACAAACTGTTGCAATTGTAGGTCCAACTGGAGCCGGTAAGACCACTATGGTCAAATTACTTATGCGGTTCTATGATGTTAACAAAGGAACAATTTTTGTGGATGATAACGATATTCGCAACTTCACTCGATACGATCTACGTGACAAATTTGGAATGGTCCTTCAAGATACGTGGTTATACAATGGATCAATCCTAGAAAATATCCGCTATGGTAGACCTGATGCTACAGATGCAGAGGTTGTTGCAGCAGCTGAAGCAGCACATGTAGATCACTTTGTTCACACTCTACCTGGTGGGTATCACATGGAAATCAACGAAGAAGTGACTAATATTTCTGAAGGTCAGAAACAACTTCTAACTATTGCAAGAGCTGTATTAGCTGATCCAGAAATGCTTATACTTGATGAAGCTACAAGTTCAGTAGATACACGTACTGAGATACTCATTCAGAGAGCAATGAAAGAGCTAATGGAGAAAAGAACAAGTTTTGTTATTGCTCATCGTCTGTCAACTATACGTGATGCGGATCTCATTCTAGTTATGAATGAAGGGGATATTGTGGAACAAGGAACTCATAAAGAATTGCTTGCAAAGTGTGGGTTCTATGCAGAACTATACAATAGTCAGTTTGAGGTTACAGAGGAAACTTCTGAATTCAAAGAACTTCAAGACTGTAACTAGATAAGAGACTAAGAGTCTCTTTTCTGTTTTTTCTTTCTTTTTATTCAACCAATATGAACTAGCTATCAACCACCCATCTCGTCTAGATAATTCATTCTGATTCACTTTTTTATATTAGAATAACTAGAAAATATCTTCATGTAGTCTTCAGTTTTTTTAATGATATTTATAGTTCCTAGAAGGATTTATTAGCATTAATGATAAAACATGTATTTGATGCAAATGAAAAAACACAACAAAATCTTATCATATATTTTTGTGGTATTCTTTCTTTCATCACTAACTGTGAGAAGTGAAACTGCGCCAAATCTACTTGATTTGACTGAAGGGACAGTCATAATTGGAGATATCTACTTGAGTGAAACTTATGGACAATTTAATTTCAGTGTAGATAGAATCTTCTATGACTCCTTCTTCGATGAGGATTTTGTAGAGTTATCAAGAGCTATGAACCATACACCACCATATGACCCAACTTTCAAAGTTAAAAATGAAATTGCTACATCACTTGTTGTAAAAGATAATAGAACGGTTTACTTGAATCTAGCATCCTACTACATCGAAACTGTAGATTATAACATTACTGTATTTGTGGATTATACAGATGATTTAAACATGACTGAAGATGATTTAAAAGTCACTTACAATGGTACTACTTATACATATAATACTATAGACCCTGGAGAGCCATTTTATGATCTTGTTAGCTTTTGGACTATGAATTGGGCATTAGCAAACTTGTTTGATAAGCAAATGATGCCTCTTCTTAAATATGCAATCTCACCTCAAGCGACAATTGGACAAGAAATCCTATATGGTCAATATAATGGAACAGTTGTAGGTTTCACGGAATATTACATTAGTGAGACTGAATATTTTGAAGCTATTGAAGTACATCATGATGAAACAATAGTAATCATAAATATATTCGGATCGGATCAACCATACACTTTTGGCGATACCACTTTGCTTTATGAAAAAAATACAGGCATTATTCTACACTGGCTTGAATACAATTCTTCAGCAGGTTATTACTATTACTATAACGCTACTGATGTTATAGGTCTTGTCCCAATAATCGTTGTTCCAGAATTTTCAGTACCTTTCATAGCAGTAATAAGCAGTATTCTAATCGCAATACCTATTCTCATAGCTAGAAGAAAGAGAAAGCTTTAATTCCTTTTTTTCTTTTTTTGTTTTGGATTAATTTAATTTGACATGAATTTTGTACAATTTCTTTAGAAGTACCTTGGTATTTCATGATTCTAGAACGTCAAAAAAGATTTCACTTAAAGATATTGAAAAAAGAAAAAAGGAGAATAAATTAATAATTTTTCAGTCGATTCTTAGTTATGATAGAAAGAGTAACTACAACTACACTAGATACTGAGAGTAGGAATATCAAGTGAATACCAGCTGAGAACTCAGAAATTACGATGGGACCATCAGGAAAAGGATCATTATTGTTTGCTTCTCCATCAAGAGGATAAGATGAGACACCTGCCCAATCCGACCACCAATTACCTTCTAACGTTATAGTGTCAAACCAGATATTATTTGTCCCAGCATCATAACCTTGTGAATTTCCGCCTAGATTATTACTAGCAAAAGTGTTGTGATGTACAACATTGTCATAAGAGTTAGCATTTAAGTAAATTCCATGCTCAGCACTATTTTGTATAAGATTGTAAGTAAGAAGACAAGTATCAGAACTTTGAAGATAAATACCCCAATGATTGCTATTGATACAAGTATTGTTTTTGATAGTATTCTTAACAAGTAGTGTTTTTTCAGAAAAAATAACTTTTAAAGGAAACTCAAAGAATTCTAAAATGATACCCTCCTCTAAACTTCCCTTTGCTACTGATAAAAAATCTAGTAAATTTACAGGTGCTTCAATTGC
>JAGXNV010000020.1 GCA_019894795.1 Candidatus Heimdallarchaeota archaeon
GCTATCCACTCGTAAGTGTTTACAGGGAGAATACTTTCAACATTAATCCCATTTCCTGTTAAACGAATATCAGTTAATTGGATTTCATCTATACAAAATTCTACAATAAACCTTATTGACAACAGATTTATTCCTGTGTTAATGGAGAAGAGAAACGTTTCTTCCGTTAGTTGATTTTCCTCAAAATCCTTTGTATAAACTACAGTTTCACCTACTTGAATTTCAAATTGACGCACGTAAGCAGAGAAATCACTAGCTCTAAATGAAATAGAAAGGTTTAGTTTATCAAAATTATTGGAATTGTTAAAAGCAGTTGTCACACTTCTCATAACTGTCGACAGACTCCCCTTGAATTCTAACCAATTAGGAAAAACAGGAAGAGGGGAAGAGTTTTCGGTGATTGTTGGTGGAAGAATCTTTTCCGCTTTTGTCTGGCTAAAGATTCGCAGAGAACCAGAGTAATACGAAGAAGAAGTTTGAGCTTCACAGGTTATAGTAACATTCATTATCCCTTCAACTACCTCAGGATAAGGAAATGCTTGGGTAAGGTTGTGATTTAAGGAATCTTGAAACAGTCTATCGATGATACATACAACTTCTACCTTTTCTAAACTCAAAGTGACTTTTATGCCTTCACCATTGGTTTTGTCTCCAGAAGTAGCAAAAAATAGGGTAAAACAATTAAAACTGTTCAATTGTATAGAAGTTTCGAAAGAAAATTCTTGACTACAAAAGGAAGAATTGTAAGTAAAAACAATGTCTTCTGGTAACAAAGATGAAATTTGTTCAAATTGGTCGTTGTTACTATTGCTAGTACTATAAACTGTTTGATTTACAAAAATTAAGCTAATAGAGAGCAGTATCAATATTACTTTCAATTTCACTTTTTTCATCGTCTATCTTAATCATAATCAATTTCATTTATAAAGGAGGTAAAAAATTCCACTCATAATCTAAGGAGCTCTCCTTTAGGAAGGGATAAAACATGCTAGAATATTATGCCTGATTAAGACATCCACATCATGATGTAAAATTGCAGTTTTGAGTTTTGTTCACTTAATTTATTCTATTTTTCCCAAGAGGTATCAGTTACTATTGTTATCTATTCTCCACAAATACCTTCCATTGCTTGTACAATGATGATGCTTTTTGTTTTATCTAGAAAAGGAAAAAAATAAGAAGAAACTTGCTAAAAAATTTGAAAAAATAAGAAAAGAGGTGGTGTTTAGAATAATCCTCCCCCTCCTCCTCCTCCAATATCATCATTAGGGTTCAGAGGATCTTGTCCAACATCCACTTCGGTTCCATCGTTTAATCCACCATTATCTGTATCATTATCCAATGGATCTGTATTATACGTTTTTATTTCTTGATAATTTGTCAACCCATCATTATCATAGTCAAGATTAGCATCGTTTACTAGAGGATTAGTTCCCCACCAATATTCTTCATAATCCGTTAAACCATCATTGTCCGTATCAGAATCTTCAGGATCGGTTCCAAGTTGAATTTCCAGACCGTCATGTATACTATCATTATCACAGTCATCGTCCAATGGGTTTGTACCATAAGTATTGACTTCTGCTCCATCCGTTAACCCATCATTATCCGTATCCGAATCTGTGGGATCCGTGCCATACGTAAACAATTCTTGGGGATCTGTTAAACCATCATTATCCGTGTCAGAATCAGTGGGATCCGTGCCATACGTAAACAATTCTTGGTGATCTGTTAAACCATCATTATCCGTGTCAGAATTATTTGGATTTGTATTATACGTATTCACTTCCACACAATCTTGTATACCATCATCATCACTATCAGTATCATTTGGATCTGTATAATACGTATTAACTTCTGCTCCATCTGTTAATCCATCCATATCACTATCAGGCTCAGTTGGGTCAGTGCTATAAGTATTAACTTCTGCTCCATCTGTTAATCCATCGTCATCGCTATCAGCGTCATTTGGGTCAGTGTTGTAGATAAATAACTCTTGGGGATCCGTAAGACCATCTTGGTCGAAATCGGCATAGAATCTATGTGTCCCATAAACATACTTCTCATATGCATCTGTAATTCCATCACTATCGCAATCTAAGAAGTATAATTCAGCCGCATCTACTGCTTTTTCAGCATTTACCAAACCATACCCAAAGTAAATATCTTTATCAGTAGCACCCAAATCAGTTGCCGTAATATTAAGAATATCCTTAACTTCTGATGGATTGAGACTTGGTTGAACTTCTAAAATTAGAGCGCAAATACCAGCAACATGAGGGGTAGCCATAGAAGTACCACTAATTTTTTTATAACCATTATCCATGTATGAGCTGTAAATCTCTGTCCCTGGGGCAACAAAATCAAGATTTGAACCATAACAACTTCCCCTGTTCAGATTCCATCCCCAGTCAGGGTATTTAGCTCTAGTATATTCATCGTCGTCTTTGGTAATTGCCCCGACAGATATAACTTCAGAAAATGCAGCAGGATAGCTTACACTACCATCATGATTGCCTGAAGCGGCAATAAGTATGATACCACTATTGTAAGCATCGATAATTGCACTATGCAAACCGGCGGGGGGAGAAGATCCACCCCAGCTCATAGAGATGATATTTGCACCATTAGTAACAGCCCAATCAACTGCATTATGAAGACGACCATCTGAGCAGAACTCATATTTGTAAACATTAGTAATAGGATCCTCAACCCAATCGGTTATTTTACAAATTAATAGTGAACTCTCAGGTGCTACGCCTATTATACCATGATCATCATCTCTCGCACTTGCAATTCCTGAACAATGAGTTCCATGTCCACCATTGTCTTCAGCTTCACTATCAATATTGTAATAATCATATTCAGCTACAATTTTTCCAGTAAATTCCTGATGCACATCACTCTCGTCATAATATATTCCACTATCTAATATAGCAATTTTAATTCCAGCCCCAGTAGCTATGTGACTAGAATGAATGTCTTCTGCATGATCAGTTAGACCCCAAACTTTTTCAGCGTCAATATCGTCAACCCCCCAATCCAGAGTATCATCGCAAAATGCTGATATACTGCTTGTTGGTTGAAATATTGAATTTGTTTGTGTTACACAAACAGAACTATCTGCTGTAAATAGAAGAGAATATATCTCATCGTTTTTATAAAAACAAAGTATCTGTTAATTCTGTTCTCGAATAAGTTGAAATAAGTTGCAGTGAAGATATTATCAAAAGATTCATCACAACTATAGAGACAACTAATTTTAATTTGAAATTTACCATGATTTGTCACCAAAAAGGAAATTCTTTTTTGGTTTTATAAACTTTACCCAATAATTTTGATTTTGCGAACTCAACTAAAATAGGTTATATTTTTGAACAAAAATGCTATCAATGAGTTATATGTAAATCTTACTTAAAGCATTTACAATTATTTTCCTTTAGGAAGACTTAAGAAGTTTTAGCAGTCCATATTGTGTTTAAAGTAAGCGTTACAATTCTTTAATATTACCTCTTCATCTCTCTGCTGTTGTCCTTGTTGGTGTTCTACCTTTCACAGGTCTCAAGGTGGAAGACAAAGTTACGGAGATGTTGTATCCTTCCTAAGCAACTACACAGGTAAAGAGAATTACTCCTCCTCGCAACGAGTGAAACTGTGTACCATGAAAGAACACTAGCCCTTTCCTATTGAATCATTGCCAATCTGTAAGATGTTATAGCAGTATGACCTTCTTGCTTATCGTGAGAGTGACCTTCCTCACTATACTTCGTAATTGTCTTGAATGTTCTTCCCACCATACACAACTGGGTTTCTCACGGTAGCTTAGAGTCATATATAAACAAACAATCTTGAGACTTTATACCGACTCTGATTGCATGAGTGATGGATTTTGTAAAAAAACTATTTAACTACTTCATTGCCTATAAGTATTGGTTTACTAGTTGGGATCAAACCAAATCATATGCCCACTGTAACGTTTTTATTGGACGGTTACCAATGTGGGTGGAGTTATCAAATGAAAATCAAAAATATCTATTTTTCTACAAAAGCAAAAACATTAATACTAAACTAAGTAATATTTTATGATGCGTCCAAGTCTCTCCTTTAAACAAATAATTATTGTTCTAGTAATTAGTTTACTAATGACTTTAGGAACAAGTATTTTAATTACTTTAATGGTAAATCCTTATACAGTACATATCAGAATAGTGGATGCTGTATGGCCTCCGGAGGTTTATATCGTAGGGGACGATTATATTGATTATGATATTTATATGCTTTGTGAGATTTGGAACCCATCAAAAAAAACTCTTACTCATCATACACCTAACTCAAATCTTCTAGATCCCCAAATGGAGATAGAATTAAGCGACAACTATACATATGTAACTGGATATTTCTCCTGGATACATCTCACAAAACACAAAATTGAGCCAGGAGTTAGCTTATCAATTATCGTCATGTTCTTTAGCATCAGTAATTATAATCTAACTATTTTTCCCGAAGGCAATTACACTGTCTGGTCAGGAATAGTCGGGAATCCTGAACAGTATGGGGCTCCTCCATTTAATTTTACTTCTTACAAGACAATTATGCATCATAATCAAAATGAAAGCTACTTAGAATTTGAACCTACTCCTGAAAATTGGGGAGAGATAGATTTTTATGACCGAGATCTTGCTTTAACTATATTTTGGACATTAACTGGTGGAGAACTAGTAACTATCACCATCATCTATATTATAAAAAGAAATAAGAAGAAATTGGAAAATTTAGCAGAAACACAGATTTGATATTTTGCATATTATCTGCTTAGATATTTCTCAAATCTATTTCTGAATCTTTAACCACAGTAATTCACCATAGTTTGATCACACCAAATTTTTCATGCTTTACTGAACACTTTTCTCTCCTTACAAAAACATCTTTCTCTTCTAAACCTTTCCTCTACTCTTTTTCTGTATTTATCTTAAATCTAGAAAATTATAATGAAAGTTGCAGGAGATACCACCTTCGTAAATGGATTTTTCATTATCTATCTAGGTTACTTTTGTGCCTTTTATATAGGAGGTAAAAGAATCTTCCTAGAATCTATATTTTTCATTTGAAATATAAGAAGAGAGAAAATCAATATGTTCTCGGAGGTCAGAATGTAATGTTCTAGTTGAATCTTCCAGTAGGTCATAGGTAAAAGTGTCTGACCAGCTATGTATTCTTTGAGAAATGATTGCTGAAAAGATGGAAACGAAGGTGTGGGTTTTCTTGCATCGTTATGGTAAAGTTGACCAATTATGTGATGAGATAGATGTGATTAAAACCTTCATTGTCAGTGATGAAACTCAAAAATATGCAGTTTTCATCTTTGATTGGAAAAAAAGGGTAGGAACAAATATTATTATCAAAACTGAGGAAAGACTTGGGGATTTAGACTGTGATGGTGCTATCATCATTGCACACAGATTTAGTTCTACTGCTTCAGCAATGGTTGAACACATTAACAAGTAATGTACCTGCAAAATTATCTTGTTAAACAAAAGGAAATAGATCAGATGTTGGCTTGTAGCTAGTAAGAGGATAACTCTTTTATCTGTTGTAAATGTTTATTCACTGGTATTGGTAATACGGGTGAGATGGCCTTTGAAGTCGTTATCATAGATATGCCAGAAAAACAGTGTTCTCCCTTGTTAAATAATTAAAGAATATGAAAAATGAATAATCGCATATAAATAAACAAATAATAAACCTTTTAACGATTGGACAAACTTTGCATCAATGTGTGCCGAATCTGGCATTATTAATGCTACAAGAATGGAATTATTAAATACTAGAGCTAAAATTAGATTAGCTCAAAAAGGGCATGATCTTCTCAAAGAAAAAATGGATTGTCTTGTTGTTGAATTATATGCCATCAAAGATGAAGTACGTGTTGCGAGAAAGAAGTTTGAGGAAGAATTATTAATCGCATATCAATCCTTAGCTAAAGCGGAAATGATTGTAGGCCCCGATAAAATCCGAGATCTTGCACAATATGCTCCTGCAGTTTTAGAAATTAGAACACAAACTGTAAGTATAATGGGTGTAAAATCTCCCCGATTCATTGTTGAAGAAGCTGAAAAAGACACTGATGAAATTTTCTATGGATTGGCTAGCTCAAGTGCCCAACTTGATAGAGCGATAGTTTATTTCCGTAAATCGTTACGAACATTAATGATAATTGCAGAGAAAATGACTTTGTTAGAAAAACTAGCTATAGAAATCAATAAGACAAAACGAAGGGTTAATGCTCTCAATTATATTCTGATTCCAAAATTAAAAGCAACAACTACATTTATTGCTAGTACGCTTGAAGAACAAGAGAGAGAAACATTCTCCAGATTGAAAAGAGTAAAAGCAATTCTGGAAACAAAAAAGGAACAATGATTTGAAAATATATTTCTTCTTTTATAGCTTCATACCTCAATTAAGCTCTTTTAAGAACAGATGGCATGGCAACAGTAATAGAGTTTATTAAGCACAATATCTATACTTAATAGACAGAGAAAGAAATTAAAAGGAGTATATATAACTAACTTTCAAGAGGCAAGGATATGACAATTACAGATTGGTTCAGAGATTTACCCCCATTAAGCATGACCGATTCAGGTCTTAAGATGCTTATATATTTGTTAGTACTATTTTTCATTTTATCTGCTATAGCTGTTGCCATTTCAACAAAAGTCTACAAGAAAAGAGACGCCCCTACTTTGTTGGACATGGACATGGAAACGGATCGTCCTGTGCCGTCTGATATTCCACCATCAGAGAGGATAGCAATTTTAAATATTGAGAAAGCTAAATTTTTAGGTGCTCAACGTGCATTATCAGACGCTCATAAGAAAAAGGAAATCGGTGAAAGTATATTCACAAGGTTATCCGTAAGATATACATCAGACGTTAAGAAAATTGAGGGTGAAATTGAAAAAACTACTAGAGAAGTAGAAGTATCACAGCTAGAGCATGAATTAAAGAAAATGCAAGGGGATTATCTCAGTAAGATTAAAGGGGACGGAATAATTGATACTCCGGCCCCTATTCCAACAACAGCTCCTCCAGCCCCTCCAACAAAACCTGTTAAAGAAAAGAAGGTTAAGAAGGAGAAAAAGGTAAAGGAGAAAAGAGGAGTAGTTACACCTCCAACACCACCAAGGCTAACAACAGACGCATCTTCACCAAGTCCACCTATGCCACCAACAATTGGAAAAACTCCACCTCCAACTGCAATTCCAATACCATCAATGCCAACAATGCCAACAGCACAAATATTCGGAGTAGGTGCACCTTCAATTCCCGCACCCACTATGCCAACACCAAAACCACCTGCTCCATCAATAGCAGCACCCGCCCCTGAAGGAGGCGAAGAAGGAGATTTGTTCGCTAAGAGCACTTCAATAGCTGCATTGCGTAAGGAGATGTTAAAGGAATTAGATCGTCTTAAGAAATTTATGAGTGAACAACAATAGTTCATTCTTTCTTTGGTCAAATATATGAGTGGATACAACAATCCAATCCGCTCTCAACTCTTTTTATTTTACTCTATTCAAACACAAAGATTTTTCTTCATTCAAAAGATTTTACAAGTAATAACCTAGTATCATTTTAAGTGTGAGTTATAACTATGACAAAAAAAATTGATGATTCGAAAATAAACGCAGCGTTAAGAGCTGCAAAAGATTTCATATATGATGATCTCACTGTTGGCATTGGAACAGGTAGTACTGTAAACTACTTTATTCAAGCTCTTTCTGAATTAGTTGAAAAAGACGAATTAGACATTCTCTGTGTCCCATCATCAATTGAGAGCAAGATTGAATTAGCAAAAGCAGGTTTGTCAACAGGTTCATTGATTGAAGAATCAGAGTTGGATATCTACATAGATGGAGCAGACATCATAACCAAGAATTTTGTTCTCATAAAGGGCGGTGGAGGTGCTTTAACTATGGAAAAAATAATGGCGAGGGCATCAGAAGAATTCATTGTTATAGCTGATTACACCAAATATCCTAGAGATTTAAACAGTTTTCCAGTCCCCATTGAAATTATTCCACAAACGGTTAATACAATTATAAAACCTATATTCGATCTAGGGGGTGAGTTCAGATTAAGATATGGCACAGGAAAAATTGGTCCGGTAATTTCTGATAATGGAAACATTATTGGAGATGTTCATTTCAACAAAAGTTTTGATCCTTCTGAAATGGAAAAAGCACTAAAATTAATCCCAGGCGTAGTGGAAAATGGTATTTTTCCAAAGGATGCAGATAGAATAATTATTGGCTACCCAGATTCCTCTGAACTGGTTTTTAATAAATCTGAAAAAGAATGATTAAAGGAAAGCACTGATAGTTGCTCCCTTATTATAGGCTTCAGATAATATTTTTCCAGTTTGTGTGTCTTTTGCTACACTTATTTCTCCAGATTTCCCGACAGTAAGCTGGAACATAGCTTCACCGTTTACTGCAATCATTACGTCTCTACCTATACAAGTTGAAGGAAACATTATGTTCATTTTACTTTTAGTTGAATATATGTCAAGAATGTATTCCGCTTCTTCAGATTCATCCTTGTCACCGAAGGGTTTTACATCAATAGACAACCCAAGCTGTTGTTCAATTTCCTCTATCTTCCTTCCATCCTTCCCTATAACGCGCGGTCTATCTTTATCCGAAACATATAAAGTTAAGGAGTTTGGTGGTTCGTATTTAAAATCAAAATCATAGATACCGTATTTCTTCAGAACTTTTTGTAATTTTGCAGGTGTTATTGATGAAGCAGTTCTTCCACCTGTTGATTGCCTTGCGGATTTCTTAACTGGAGATACAACTATTTGTTCGCCAAAAGTGTAAATTTCATATTCTGATTTATTTGTAAGGAAATCTTTTACGATTATTACCGGTCTACTAAGATCCTTTTCTGTCATACCAGTAGGAACTGTTACTGTAATAACTAGGGTATATATTTTCGCAACCTCTCCTTTTGCTATAAAAATAATTGTGTCAACAATAGAGGGAATAATTCCTAAATCTACACGTTTAATGAACCTCTGTATTCCATCAATTGCTTGTGTAGCATGAACTACTCCTAATAGACCAATACCTGCTAAACGTAAATCTGAGTAGGTTTCAAAGTCCTTGGTTCTTCTTAGTTCATCATAGATCACGTAATCTGGTCTCATAAGAAGTACTAAATCAGCAGAAGCAGAAATGTCTCCTTCAAAACCGGACATTTGTGTTATTCTATTATCTACTTGAAGATCTCTAGGATTTTCAAATGTTTTTACAATTTTATCTTTATCAGCATAAAATTCTGCAACGGCAGTAGCAAATGTACTTTTTCCAGCTCCAGGAGGTCCTGCGATTATTATGCCTTCAGCTTTTTTCTCTATTCTTTCTAGTAGCTTTTCATCCAATTTATAATCTTCAAGAGTTAGTTTGACGATTGGTCTTACAGCTGTTATCTCCATTGCATCGCTAAAAGGAGGACGAAGTATCACGATTCGGGTATTTTCCAATTGAATAACAGATGTTCCGAATCTATCAGATTCAATGAAGCTATCCTTTTCTCTAGTAGCTCTCTCTGTAACATCTTTAGCAAGTTCCTCCAGATATTCTCTAGTGAGAATCTCCTCATCTGATAAGGAAATTAATTCAAAGTCTCCTGGTTTTCCTTTTTTCCCCAATGGAGGATTGTTCTCTCGCAAATGAATAGACATAGTTCGTTCATCAAAATAGTCCTCAATTTTCTTGCCTATACTTCTTATTGCTTGTTTAAGATATACAACAACAAGTCCTTCAGCTTTTCCAATTTCCGCCATTACTCTATCTGAAGTAACCAGAACTGATTGATGTTCCAGTGCTATCTCTCTAATCTGAGCATCTAACTCTCCTGCAGGAGCACCTCTTATTTGATTACCTGTCGGTCTATACCCGTCGATAAGTATATTGTAACCATTTTTTGCACAGAAATCTCTCATTAGTTGCAATTCTTCTAGTGCAGCCATACCGGTTGTTTTAGCTTGATTTGCCATGTTCTCAATCTCTGCTAGAACAACACGAGTAAGAACTATTGACTCAACATCATCTTGAGTAGAAAGATATTTCAAAAATTGACCATTAATTATTACACTTGTATCAGGTGTATATTTCATTACATCAAATCTCCTTTTTTTTGGTAAGATCGGGGAATTCCAGTTCACTTACACTATAATAAGAAACATCTCCTAAACTGTCAATTACAGCAAAAATTAACTGTTTACTAATAGTTTTTGATTCAGAGACAATTTGATCAATATCATCTATATTAAAGAGAACTCCTTCTACCATGGGAACTACTAAAGCAAGATGTTTTGCTTTATTAGGTGTAGCTCCCCTTTCATAGAGTTCAAAATATTTGTCATTCTCTGAATGCCTCTTTATTACATAGCCTCTACCCCGCAAATCTTTATACAGTAGATAGTGGACAAGAAAGTTTGGAATATTACTTGAAAACAATGCTACTACTTCAGAGAGGGATAAACTGTTGTTATTAGATTCTATTACCTCAATTCTGCCCCTTTCCAATAAAATTACTGTTTCATATGGATCTAATTTCAAATGATTCTTATGTGTATATTGACCATACCAACCTTGACTATAGAGGGAATTTCCTTCTTTTTCCTCAATAAGTGCAAAGTCTTTACTTAATTTGGCTAGTATTATCATTCTTCTTCTAGTAATACAAAATAGAGGATAATATTAAAAATTGGCGTTAAAAGATTCTTTAGATTTAATGAAATTAAAAGATAAACTCCAAGAATCATTGAGTGGAATAATGTCCGAAGAATTACTCAATAAACTACCTTCTGGATATTCTGTAATAGGCGATATAGCAATTTTTAGACGTTTAAACCCTGAAATAGACAGCTATAAGAAAAACATAGGTGAATGTGTAATCTCTTTTGACCCACAAGTTAAGGTGGTTATAGAGCAGTTTGACACAATTTCTGCTTATAGAAAACCAATCATTTCACACATGGCTGGAGAAAAAAAGACTGAAACTACCCACAAGGAATTTAACACACTCTTCAATTTAGATTTAGAAACAATTACATTTTCACCTGGAAATAAGAGTGAGAGATGTCATTTGATTAAAACAGTAGAGGATAATGAAATAATATGTGATATGTTCGCTTGTATTGGTAACTTATCATTACCCATAGTTGTTAATAACTCATCAGTAACGGTTTATGGAATGGAATGGAATCAAACTGCACTTAATTTTCTAAAAAAGAACATAGATGTAAATAAAGTTGGTGAACAGTATATCTCACAATTTGGTGATAATAGAGAGATAACGCCAAAGAATATAGCTACCAGGGTAATAATGGGGTATTTCGACATAGATAAAAAACAATTTTATGTTGCATTAGAAGCAATAAAAGATCAAGGTTGGATTCATTTTCATAGATTAGCACCTCGGGATAAGTTGGATCAACCGATTGAAATTATTGAAAAAGAGCGAAAAATCTCAAATCATAAAATTGAGACACAAGAAGTAAGAATAATCAAAAAATATTCACCAAGATTATATCATTTATGTTCAGATATTTATGTTAAAAAGTTCTTGAATTGATGCAATTTCTTGCCAATAACAATTTTTATTACTAATGCATTTAACCTACATACTATGCCTAAACTCGAAAAACCACCACTTTATGATACTCGACAGTTAAAAGGTATTGCTGATTATCAATTTGGTAAAGGCTCAGGTGAAGTTTTATTCCCAGAAAACATTATGATTGAACGTTCAAGAGGAACAAAGAGAATAAAATTCGTTTACTTGAATAACGAAAGGATCTGTTCTTTTAGAGTGAGTGATGGATTTTTGATTCTTTCAATTTTAGGCGGAGAAAGATTATACAATAGCAATTTAGGATTGCGAGTAAAAATCATCGAGGATGTAGAGCCTTTCATTAGAGAAGGTAAATCTGTTTTCTCAAAACACGTATTGGAAGCAGATGAAGAAATATCTTCCAAGGAGGAAGTCATTATTGTGAATCACAATGGCGATTTTATTGGGATTGGAACCGCAAAATTACCTGGAAAACTCATGCTTCAGATGAATAGCGGGGTAGCTGTAGATACTAGAAAAGGGATAGGAGAAAAGAATTAGATTCATTTCTTTGTTTTCAGTTTTACAATAGCTCCAGCTAGATCTCCATTTTCTTCTTCTAGAGCTTTTCTAACGTCTTTCTCTGATGCACCAGTTTGGCTCATAACCAACTCTACATCAGCATCATTAACTTCCACTCCAGCTACAGCTCCAGATTCACTGCCTCTAGGGCGATCGGTACCTGGACCAACAACTTGCCAAGTATCTGAATCCATCATTCCAGGGATAAAAGCTTTCATAACAGAAGGATTGTTGATTACGGTTTCTTTATCTGCAAAACGAATTATCACTTCTTCTACGCCTTCTAACTCAACTTGTCTCATCCTCGCTTGCATTCTTTTAGCATCACGAGGTGACATAGGTCTTTTTCCACCCATCATTTTATTTCACCATTTTTCATTTTTCAATTCCCTCTTCTAATATATCTTCTTTAGGAGCACGATTTTTTAGAAAATTAAAACCTATCCATATAGTTAACATTGCTAAAACGGTAATTGTAATGAACAGAACAATTGCAACAACCATGTAAGCTTTAAACAAAAATTGCTCATCCAATAATGGTAAGAGAATGGTCCATATAAACATAAAAACCATTACACCTAAAGAGCTGATAATCATTACCACTCCAACAAATTTGTCGTTCATTGGTTTTACCTCTATTGAAGATAGAAACTAAGTATATTGTTTTTTACATTTCGATGTCAATACCTAGAGCCATCTTGATTAATGCACGAACTTTGTCCTCTGCACTATCATACTTCGCTTTCTTTCCTGGAACTTCAACGACAACTGGATAGGGGTTGATGCAGATTCTTCTAATTACATCAACATTTGCCTTCGCCACTTCTTCAGTGATAATAAGGACAGCTATTTCAGGATCTTCTGCTAAAGAACGCAATATAGGACCGGATTTATCTGGCTCTTCAGTATAAACCGCTGATATTCCAGCTAACTTGAAACCCATAGATGTCTCTTCATCACCTACACTTACGATTTTTGTTCGTTGAGGTGTACTCATAGAAATCACTATTAATATTCTACATTATTTCTGTTATGATAAAATCGATTGCTTTTTTCTCTTGTTTTTTTGCTTTAGCTTTAAACTCGTTTTGTTCTTCTTCAAAGGAGTTAAGCATTTTGACAAATTCCTTTTCGGTTCTATCTTTAACATCAGCTAAAATTTTGGAAGCTTCTTCTCTAGCTTGAATTTCAGCATCTCTAACTTTTAGAACAGTTCTCTTTTCTGCTTCCATAACAGCATTCTGTTTTGCCATTTCAGCGTTCTTGATATCTTGTTCACAGTCTCTTTCTGTTTCTCTTATTGTTTTTAGAAAGTCAACGCTCATAGTAAAGACCATCTTAATTCATATTACTAAGATATTCCAGCAATGTAGTTTTTAAAAGATTTTGTTCTATCGCTATGTTTTCTAAATGAAAAAGCGTACAAGCGAAATCAGAAACTGTTATAATATTTGATTTATACCTTGAATTAATGGACAGGAAATACTTTGGAACCAACGGAATAAGGGGTATTATCGCCGAGTTAATTACCCCCGCATTTATATCAAAAATGAGTTCAGCTATAGCTGCATCGCTAAAAGATAAAGGTACAGTAGTTGTAGGTGCTGATTCAAGGTTAACTGGTCCTTTTATTAAGAATAATGTCATTTCAAGTTTTCTTGCAAGTGGAAACGAAGTCATTGATTTAGGGGTGGTCCCAACACCCGTGGTACAGTATGCTGTAACACACTTACAGGCAAAAATGGGTATTGTAGTTACAGCAAGCCATAATCCTCCAGAATTTAATGGAATTAAGGTAATTGATGATGATGGAATTGAAATTGACATAGAAAAACAGCTTGAAATTGAAGAAATATTTGAGAAAGAACGTTTTTCCAATGTCTCATGGAATGAAAATGGTTCAATAACAGAAATGAATCTGAATCAGGAGTATATTGATCAAATCAAACAGTTTGTTAACGTTGATAGAATAAAGAAGAAAGCAATGACTGTTGTGGTTGACACTGGAAACGGTGCAGGAAGTGTTGTTACTCCTGAATTACTTAGACAGATTGGAATGAGAGTCATAACGATTAATGGAAACCTAGATGGCAGATTATCTGGAAGAGGCTCAGAACCAACTCCTGAAAAACTAAGAGAGATGAGTAAAACTACACAACAGATAAAGGCTAATTTTTCAGTGGCGCATGATGGGGATGCAGATAGAGCAATCTTTGGTGATGAAAATGGAAACATTCTCTTTGGTGATAAATCAATTACATTATTTGAAAAATGGTTTATGAAACATCATGATAATAAGCAATTTGTAACGCCAATAAGTTCATCTTCAGCAGTGGTTGATATTGCTGATGAAATGGGGGGTAAGGTATTATGGACACCAGTTGGCTGTATTTTTGTAAGTAGAAAAATGATATCTAGTAATGCTCTGTTAGGTGGAGAAGAAAACGGAGGATTATTTTATGGACTGCACCAAAGTGTAAGAGATGGTGCAATGGCTGCAGCTCTAATGGCTCATATTCTAGCTGAAACGGAGAAAACATTCAGTGACTTAATATCAGAACTACCAAAATATCATCAAAAGAAAAACAAAGTAGCATGTCCAAACAAACTGAAAAAAAATGTCATGGAGCATATAGCTTCAACAATTCCAGAATCAGTAGAACTCGTTGATATTGATGGGGTAAAATTGATTTATCAGGAAGGGTGGGTATTAATCAGACCTTCAGGAACTGAACAGATTTTTAGAATATTTGTAGAAGCAAAAACAGAAATAATGGCTAATGAAATTATGAAAGATGGGATGAATCTTATTCAAACTGCTTTGCAAGAACTAAATTAGAGTGATATTATATATTATTAATTTCTTATTTTAGAGTTGGTAACAACTAATGAGGAGATGTAACAAAACTTAAAAAAAGGAAACTAAAAGTTCAGTATCAAAAGATAGCAGGAATACAATCATGGCTAGTTCTGAACAGATAGGGGTTATAGATAGAATCTCAGGACCCGTTGTCCAAGCTTCTAATATGTTAGGATCAAAACTTTACGATGTCGCAAGAATAGGTGAAGAGAAGTTAGTTGGTGAGATCATCAGACTAACTGGTGACTTAGCTACCATTCAAGTTTATGAGGGTACAGAAGGCTTAACACCAGGGGAACCAGTGTATTTGACTAATGCTCCTTTATCGGTTGAGTTAGGTCCTGGACTTATTCGACAAATTTTTGATGGAATACAAAGACCTTTACCAGTTATTAGAGAAAAATCTGGTGATTTTATTGCTAGAGGAATTGAGATTCCTGGTTTAGATCATAAAAAAATATGGGATTTCGAACCTTCAGTAAAAGTAGGAGAAAAAGTTGTAGGAGGAGATATTTTAGGAGAGATTCCTGAAACCCCAACAGTTGACTTCAAACTTTTAGTACCACCAAATGTCACTGGAAAGCTAGAATTTCTTGCTAAAAGAGGGGATTACACCATTGATGATACTTCAGCAACTGTTATAACTCCAACTGGGGATAAAATAGATCTGAAATTTTATCATGAGTGGCCAGTGAGACAACCTAGACCATTTCACATAAGGTTGCCATCTAATGTACCTTTAATTACAGGTCAAAGAATTTTCGACACTTTTGCTCCTATCGCGAAAGGGGGAACAGGCGCAATCCCAGGAGGTTTTGGAACAGGAAAAACAGTTAGTCAACATCAACTTGCAAAGTGGTCGGATGCCAAGATAGTTGTTTATGTTGGTTGTGGTGAAAGAGGAAATGAAATGACTGATGTACTCAGAGAATTTCCAAAACTTGTAGATCCCTACACAGGTGGTCCTCTAATGGATCGTACAGTATTAATTGCCAATACGTCTAACATGCCAGTTGCTGCTCGTGAAGCAAGTGTGTATACTGGAATTACTTTAGCTGAATTCTTCCGCGATATGGGTTATGATGTTGCTATGATGGCAGATAGTACTTCAAGATGGGCCGAAGCTATGAGAGAAATATCAGGTCGTTTAGAGGAAATGCCTGGAGAAGAATCATTTCCAGCATACTTATCTTCAAGAATTGCTCAATATTATGAACGAGCTGGTAGAGTAATGACTCTGGGTTCAAAACCAAGAGAAGCAAGTATTACTGTTGTTGGAGCAGTTAGTCCTCCGGGAGGAGATTTCAGTGAACCCGTTACTCAAAACACTCTACGTATAGTCAAAGTTTTTTGGGCTTTATCAAAAGATCTTGCAAGCCGAAGACATTTTCCAGCTATTGACTATTTGTTAAGTTATACACTTTATTGGTCAGCTTTAGAGAACTATTATAGAAAGAATGTGAATAACGAGTTTCCAAAACTACGTTCAGAATCTCTAGCTCTATTACAAAAAGACAAAGAACTTCAAGATATTGTTGCCTTAGTAGGTCCTGATGCTTTACCTCCAAGTGAAAAAATAGTTTTAGAAACTGCAAGAATGCTCAAAGAGGACTTTTTACAACAAAATGCATTTCATGAAACCGATAGTTTCTGTAGTCTCCAAAAACAATATCTTATGCTAAAAACGATTCTTCGATTTTATGAAAAAGCTTCTGATCTCTACAGAAGAGGCGCAATTGTTTCTGACATTTTTAATCATGGCGTAGTTGTTAAAATAGCTAGAATGAAATATATTGATCGAAGTGAAATTGAAACTAGTTTAAATGAATTGATGAAGGAAATCGATGGTTTAACTCCTCAACAATTTGGAATGGAGGAAGACAATTAATAGGTGATACTGATGACAATAAAAGAAACATATGATGCAAGAGAATTCAAAACAGTTACTGAAGTTTCTGGACCTCTGATGTTCGTTGATTTGAAGGGAATGGGTGGAGTTTCCTATGGAGAGATGGTTGAAATCTTAACAACAGGAGGAGAACGAAGAAGAGGTCAAGTACTAGATGTATCCAAGGATTTAGCTATTATCCAATGTTTTGAAGGTACTGCAGGATTAGAAACTAAGGATACTATATGCAGGTTCTTAGGTGAAACTATGAAAATAGGAGTAAGCCAAGAGATGTTAGGGAGAGTCTTCAATGGTAGAGGCGTACCTATTGATGGCGGAGGAGACATTATTCCCGATAAAATATTAGATGTTAATGGAGCTCCTATTAATCCTTCAGCAAGACAATATCCAAAGGAATTTATTGAAACAGGAATTAGTACAATTGACACGCTTCTAACACTTGTTAGGGGTCAAAAATTACCTTTATTCAGCGGGAGTGGTCTACCTCACAATATGCTAGCAGCTCAAATTGCCCGTCAAGCTAAAGTTCTCGGTGCAGAAGAAGAGTTCGCAGTAATCTTTTCAGCAATGGGTATCACAGCAGATGAAGCTCGTTTCTTTAGAGATGATTTTGAAGCAACAGGTGCTTTAGATAAGGTTGTACTTTTTCTTAATCTGGCAAGTGATCCTTCAATTGAACGTCTTTTAACACCTAGATTAGCACTAACAGCTGCGGAACACTTGGCTTACGAACTCGGTTACCATGTTTTAGTTATTCTTACTGATATCACTGCATATGCAGAATCTCTTCGAGAGGTTGCAGCAGCAAGGAGTGAAGTTCCAAGTAGAAGAGGATATCCAGGATATATGTACTCGGATTTCTCTACAATATATGAGAGAGCAGGTAGAATTTTTGACAAAAAAGGTTCGATTACGCAATTACCAATCCTTACACTTCCTAATTATGATATCACTCACCCAGTGCCTGATTTAACAGGGTATATTACTGAAGGACAAGTGTTTGTAGACGTAGGATTAAATAGAAAGGGTCTTTATCCACCAATTAATCCACTTCCATCTCTATCAAGACTCATGAAAGACACCATTGGTAAAGGCTCCACTAGAGATGATCACAAATATGTTTCTGATCAACTCTACGCTTTATATGCTACAGGTCGAGATTTAAGAGATCTTGTTACAGTAGTGGGAGATGAATCTTTATCTGAAACTGATAAAAAAATCTTGGAATTTGCAGAATTATTTGAACAGAAATTTATCAACCAAGATTATCATGAAGACAGATCGATCTTTGAATCCTTAGATCTCGGATGGGAACTCTTGAGCATTTTCGATGATCCTTACAGGGTTCTAAAACGTATTCCAGCGGAATATATCGATAAGTTTCATCCAGATAAAAGAGATAAAACATTGAATTTCAATAGTGTAGATGTTTAGAAAGGAAAGAAGTGGTTAACTAATCACGCAAAAGGATATTCCATCCATCTCTCTAAATTCCTTTATTTTTGGAACTTTCGATATAAGATTTAATCGTGTGGCAAAGTCTACATCTGCTTCAAATCCTAATTTTTTTAACACCTTTCCATTCGGAGAGTTCTTTAGAAGACATTCAATTGTATGTCCCATTTTCAGAATTTTTTGTGTTTTGGCATAGAAGTCACCTTCAGATATATCATTAAAACCATGTTCTGCTGATAGAGTGTTAGCAATAAGAACTCCGGTTATCCAATCTTCTATAACATAGCTTGTTTCATCCCACGCACTTCCTGACGGAATTATTAAGATTTCACAATCTTCACTTTGTGCTAATTTGAATCCCTCAGAGATAACAGAACTTAGGTTAAGCAAGGATCCAATTAAGATATGGTTCTGAGCCTTTAAGCTGAGCACTGATTTTGCTCCACTTGATGAAGTGAATATTATCTCCTTATCTTTGAAAATCTTTTCAAAAAATACTGAAGGAGTATTGCCATACTCAAATCCTTCAATCATTATACTTTTTGCTTCTCCAATTAGAAGAGAATTGGGATATCGGTTTTTCTTCAATAATTTTGCATCATTACCATTGTTAGTTATGCGAATTTTTGATGCTCCAGAATGCATCAGTGTTACGATAGAACTGGTAGCCCGGAAAGTATCTATAACAATTGAAATGAATTGTTTTTTCTGTCTTAGTTTGTGAAAAGAGAAAGGAGTAATAACCCTGGCACTCATCATTAATTTCAAAACTGTGATAGATATATGTCTTTCTTTCAAAATGAATTAGATATAAGATACACAATTTTTTTAATTCTAAAATCCCATAATAAACAAAAATGAAAATTTTGGTAGGATGGTCTAGCTTGGTAAGATTTTTGCTTCGGGAGTAAAGGATCCAGGGTTCAAATCCCTGTCCTGCCACCACATTTCCTATAACTCAACACATTTCTTGTAGAGGCCATGGGTATAAGTTAAGAGATTAGGATATTTCTCTGATTGCCATGTCTCGTCTATGTGAACCGCAACGACTTCTCCTAAAAACAAATCATGTGAACCTAGCTCAACTATTTTTATAACTTTACATTCCAAGCTAACTGGACACTCTTTTATATGCGGAGTATCTATTTCTTTGCTGTCTCCTTTGGTAAAATTACATTCTTTCCATTTATCAATTGTTTTTCCAGATTTTGTACCACATATTTCTACTGAAACAAGCATATCTACAGTGGGGATATTGATTACAAATTGCATGGATTTCTTAATTATATTGTACGAATATCTTTCCTTTCTTACTCCAATTGAAATAACTGGAGGTTTGGAACAGCTGTTACCACCCCAAGATATTGCTATAATTGATTCTTCATTTTCATATTGAGATGACACTAGTAGAACAGGATTTGGATAAAGACCTGCTGAAACATTATCAAGTAACTTCTTCATGAAGCCTGTTTACCGTTTTTAAAGATAAGTTTTTCTTTTACAACCCTAGGCCTCGCCTAATCTTTCTGTTGATTTCATTAGCTCACCTATATTTGAAGGTGTGAAAAAGCCATCAAAATCACCAAAACGTTGAATATATTCTATAATGTGATTAGCTGTTTCAGTTGGCACAGTAAATATTTGTTTGATTCCTTCTTCTTCACTACCGATAATCACAGGAGTTGTAAATTCAACCCCTCTTTTTCTTTGAATTTCAACCACTTTATCTATATCGTTTACTAGATATGCTAAATGATGTATCCTACCACCATATTTTTTCACATATTTCTCAACAACTGAATCTTCAGAAAGTCCTTCACTAACCACGATAACGGGAAGAGTATCATGTAATTTTATTGCACTAGTTATGGCATTCATAGAAGCTACTTTGAATGTCTTATATTCTTTATATGGAACAAGATTTGCTAATTCGGCCATCGCTTTTTCACCTTCGCCTTTCTTCACTCGATATGCAATATGGTCTAATTTAATGATGAGGTCATCTAAACCTGACTTCTCTATTTCTTCTTGAGCGTTTATTACTTGAGGAAACATACTATTTCACCAAACGTTGAAGTAAGAAAATATTGGTTCAGTTATAATAAAACTTTACTGAAAGAACAATTTCTTCTTACAATATTGACGATGGAACATTATGGTTTTTAAATTAAAATATAGATACTAATATGAACATCATGCTACTTGAAGAAATACTTCGAGAATTCAAATCTTTATCAGACCCTAAATCAGTTGAAGGAATGGCTAGATTTGGAATTACTCCAAGTAAAACCTTTGGGATAAGAATTCCAGTTCTTAGAAAGATTGCTAAGAAAATTAAAAAGGACAGAGAATTAGCACACGAATTGTGGAGGTTAGGTTTTCGCGAAACAATGATTCTAGCTAGTATGATAGATGATCCTAAACAAGTCACAGAGGAACAAATGAATAGTTGGGTAAAGGATTTTGATTATTGGGAAATTTGTGATCAAACAATTATGAACCTATTTGAAAAAACAGAATTTGCTTATAAGAAAGCTTTTGAGTGGAGTTCAAGTGATGAGGAATTTATCAAGAGAGCTGGTTATGTGATGATAGCTCGTTTAGCAGTAAGCGATAAGGAAGCTGAAAATAAATCATTTACCCAATTTTTCCCCATAATTGCAAAAGGTGCCACAGATTCAAGAGAGATGGTTAAAAAAGGAGTTAATTGGGCATTAAGACAAATCGGAAAAAGGAATTTAAATCTTAATAAAGAAGCGATAAAGGTAGCAAAATCCATCTTTCAACAGGATTCTAATGATGCAAAATGGGTAGCTAAAGATGCAATCAAAGAATTAGAAAGTGAGTCAATTCAAAAACGACTCAATTGAGAGAAATTGAAGTACTTACTTCTCTCCCTTCATGATTTTTCGTGTTTTCTCACGTATTTCTTCAAGTTCGACTATCTTTTCTTTTAGCACTTTGATTAATTGGTCATTTTCAAAAGACTCTAGCCTGCCTTTACATGATTCACACTCAAAGTTGTTGTCCATTGCTTCTTGGAATATAACACGAGGACAATCAGGATTATCACAAGTAAAGAACATATTGGATTCTTCATAAGTTAAACGAGTTTGAAGTTTTTCTAAAACTTCTAGTTGTTTCTTCTCCACAAAAACATCTATTCTTTCAGGATGTAAAGTCCAGAAATAGACGAACCAACCAGTTGATTTATCTCTTATTCTTCTAAATGTTGCTAATTGAAGATCATATAGTTTGTATAATGATTTTCTCACTTGATTAAGTCTCATATCCAGTTTTTCAGAAATCTCTTCATCTGTAGTTTCTTCATCAGCATTCAATAAAACCAAAGTTACTTGCTTAACTTCTTCTCCCGCTATATCGTCAACTACTTCAATTAGTGTTTGCCTTTGTCTTTCAGATATAATAACCTTTGACGTCATTTTAGAGTTACTGACGTCATCTCCTTTCTCCTTTTTAGTAATTTCATCCTTTGACATAGTAGCCTCTCTTAAGCAAGTAAATTGATTATAGCAGACAATAATGTGATGTATTTAAAGCTTCTTTAACTTTATCTTATTTGGGTAAAACATTTTTCACTTCAATTATAATGTACAAATAAATATCAAAGTAATAAGCAAAATTAAAATAAAGATACTGTGATTTCTAAAGCAGATGAACTTGGTGAAGCAAAAAACTGATCAAGCAATAATGATACTCAAAGAACTAGATATAGATGTCTGGATGACTTATGTCAGAAAAACATCAGAGATCCATGATCCTAGTCTCTATTTTCTTATGGAAGACTCATGGTTAACATGGCAAACAGTAATATTGATAACAAAGTCTGGAAAAAAAATAGCGATTTGTGGTCGATATGATGTGCCAAACTTAGAAAAGATGGACGTTTATGATACGATAATAGGGTATGATGAGAGCATAAAGACAGACCTAATTAAGATACTTGATGAAATAGACCCCAGCTCTGTTGCTATTAATTACTCTATAGATAATGTTGCGGCCGATGGTCTCACTCATGGGATGTGGTTAAGACTGAACAAAATATTAGAAGGGACACACTATCTTGAGAGATTGATTTCCTCTGAAAAATTACTTGCTGCCTTAAGAGGGAGAAAAACAGAACTAGAAATCAATAAAATAAAAGAAGCTGTTAAGATTAGTGAAAATGGTCATAGAAAGGTAACAAAGTTTACCAAACTTGGTATGAGTGAACAAGATATAGAAAAAATGCTTCTGGGATTCACAAAAGAAAAAGGTGTGACTGTATCTTACCCACCATTAATTCACGTAGGTCCAACAACTTCAATAGGACATGGTAAAGCATCACCAGACATTAAAGTCAAACGAGGAGATCTCATTAATGTTGACTATGGTGTATTCTGCGAGGGATTTGCTTCAGATCTTCAGAGAATGAACTATGTATTAAGAGAAGGAGAAGACATGCCTCCAAAAGAAGTTGTAAGAGCATTTGAAATAGTAGTAAGAGCAATAACAGCAAGTGCAGAGATAGACTTGCCGTCCTCAAGCATAATTTCACCGTGCTTAGTGAGTTGCTTAATAAC
>JAGXNV010000208.1 GCA_019894795.1 Candidatus Heimdallarchaeota archaeon
CCTTCGATAATAACAGCTCGAATACCTAATCTTGCTAACCTGGTTCCAGTTAATCCTCCTGCATTAGCTTCTTTTATACCCCCTGTTAATGGGCTTTTTCCTCCTACAGACATCCTCCCTGAAGTTGGCGCAGAAGTTCCCGCTAAAATACCTGGTGCAATAACAATTTTGTTTTCCAGTCCAAGTGGGTCAGCTTCTGGAACTACTTCATCAGCTACAATTGTACTAGTTAATCCTCTCCCACCAAGTAACTTATATTTTTCAGGAATATCTTCCAATTTATAGCTCATATCAGTAACATTTACTCGTAACATTTTGTTTTCCATTTTAACACCTGTTACTAGTTATAATGCAAATCATATAAACATTATGTGAAAAGGAAAAAAAGAATTATCTTATGATGTGATTTTGTCTCCTTTTTCTCCATTATTCAATCAGAAATAATGAAGTAGGAAAAATAAGGAGTTATGTTACTCCCAGTATTCTTTATCTGTGTAATCTGATATTACGCCTATGGATTCAGGGCCAAGATGTGATAGTACTGATCCTCCACTTTGAGCTATCTCAATATCCATGGTAGGATATTTTTCCTTTATAATTTCAGCCATGTTATTAGCATATTCTAAACTGCTTCCATATACTATTGTTATATTTTTAGGAACTTTTGTGAAGTCATCAGTGCTTAATCTTAACGCTTCTTGTAGTCCTTTTTGGACGTCTTTAGCAGACCCTGCTGGTACTACATTACCCTCTTCATTCATTGTTACTATGGGTTTTTTTCGTAACATTGCTCCAAGAAGAAACTTTGATGTTCCTAATCTACCTCCTTTCCAGAGATATCTTAGTGTTGGGAGTAAGATTATAGTTTTAATTTTCAGAGCTTGTTTAGTAAGAATTTCTGCTATCTCTTCTCCAGAATATTTCTTCTTTGCTATTAATTTCAGAGCCATTCGAATTAGAAAAACTTCAGGATAAGAAGCTGATAGTGAACTTACTACAAAGATTTTCACATCTTTATGTTGTCGCATAACTTGTTTTGCAGCTAGATGGGCACTATTTACAGAACCACTTAAACCACCACTTACTGTAACAACAACTATCTCCTTCTTTCCTTCTTTTATGTGTTCTAGGTATGCATCAGAGTAGTCTTTTGGATTAGGTTGAGAAGTCTTCGGGACAAACGAATAAAGATTTAATTTTGGTATATGCAAGAAGGCTTTTTCTTCTTCAAATAACTTATAATAGGCTTCCCTATCAAAATTCTCATCTTCCTTTAGCTCTTCATCATGAACAAACATAGTCATACAAGCTATTTTGACATCGTTCTCTTTAGCAAAATCCCAAGGTAAATCTGAACCACTATCAGTAACTAAACCAATTTTCATAATATAATATGGAATTACAGAATTAAAAAGCTACCCTTCTTTAAACCCATTCAATGAGTTATAAATTTATATAACCTGAATTCGTTCCATATATATCTGTAGTTAATTCTAAAAAGAGACGAAAGGGGAAATCTATTTGAATTTATCCAAATCTCAATTAAGAAACACAGATTTGAGTTGTTTCTGCATAAAGTGGAGTGAGAATGTCTGAATAGAAGTTATCCTTTTGTCCTTCTTCTTCTTTTGAAATATAACCATAATAATAGGTTAGGAGTAATTATTAAGAACCATATCTCAGATGAATATTCTCCAATTAACGTGTTATTTGGGTAATTATCTCTTGATCCTGCACTTCCATCGATTTGATAATAATTTCCATCAATAGGTTGCCAGTTGCTCCAGTAATTGCCTTGATAATTGAGAGCATCATGCCAGACATTATAGTATCCTTCATCATAGGCTTGAGATCCTGAATGATCTAAATTATTGAAAATGAAATTATTAGAGAATATTTTGTTATAACTACTACTGTAAAGCAGTTTAATGCAATAATTATTACAATATTGGATTGTATTAAAAGTAATTATTGCGTAATATGAACCAAAAAGCACAATACCACTACTAGAATTATGGATTAGATTATGTTTTATATCGATGGTAGATGAGAAGATACAGTAAATTGCTATACCTTTATTATTGAAATAATCGTTTCTTGATATTTCTAGATTAGTACAATCCATCAGAAAAATAGCATTTCGATTATCCATGAAAACACAATTACTAACTTCGATCATAGAGGATTGTACTAGGAAAACTGCATAGTGGTTATTATTGAAATTTGAATCTAGGATATTAATATCAGTGCAATTAATTGTATGTAATGCTTTGTAAACATCACTAAAAAACAGATTTTGTATATCCACATTTGAACAATTTATAAGGAAGAGTTGCTCATATATTGAATCTGAAATAAATATGTCTCTTTCATCTTTGAAGAATCCAAAAATCCTATTGTTAACAGTGTTATTATAAAGAGAATTTTCTGAAAAATCATATTGCTGTGTGAGAGCAAATGATAGACTACTATTTGTAAAAACATTATCAAATATGGTTGTTTTACTATTGCTCGAAAAATAAATGCCTTCTTCTATATTTATAAATTTATTCGATTTAATTTTGCAATCTTCATTAAGTCTTAGCATAAGCCCTATGCTGCTGTTTTCGCAAGTATTTGAAGTGAAATTCACATTTGTGCTTAATGATATTACACAGCTTTCATATCTATTATTTTTGAAAATATTATTGCTAATAATTAACTGATTACATTCCAATATATCCATTCCAATTTCTGTATTGGTTATTGTTTGATTGCTTATTGTAACATTATTACAGTATTGTAGTATTAATTGACCATAAACAGGCACTGTAATGCTTAGGTTTTCCATTTCATAAAAAAACCCTAAAAATTTAGAATTTACAAAATTATTTTCGATCGTAAAATTGTAATTAGTTTCAAAAGCTTGGATTCCTAGATTGTAACCACATTTACTACAATTGTTTCCTTTTAGTGTAACAGTACTTGTATTTAACAACCTTATCCCCTCCGAAAAATTCGCTTCATCATCCGCTATACATGTATTATTTAAAATAGAAACATTGAAACAGTCATAAATTTCAATTCCTACTTGTTTAAATTCTTTAACAAAATTTAAAATTATACTCAATTGAGAGCTTGCACTAACTTTAATCGCAGTCTGGCATGCTATGAAAGTGTTCAATGAAATATTGACCTTACTGCAATTAAGTATGTCAATTCCACAATTTGAAAGATTTATACTATTATTATAGATTTGAACAATTTCAGCTGCGATTTCATCTAAATCTATAGCTCTAGATGATGTTTCCAAGTAGCAATTTCGGATAATGAAATTTAATGATACGTGATTTATTGTTAAACAACTCCCAAAATTATTTACTATTTGAAGATCTTCAATAATTATTGGATTAGCTAAAGTTCCGTTACCTGAAAACCCTACATCAAGCAAATTCTGATTTGAGTTTACATAAATTGGATCATAAGTTACAAGGAACGTCTGATCAGGATTAAGTAATTTTATTTCATTATTTGCAGATTTGTTAGATTTTACTGGTGAAATAATGGAAAAAGTAATCATAATTATAAAAGTAAAAATGATTGTCAAATTTCTGAATTTTCTTATTCTCATCAAATGGAAAATTACTCTAAACAACTATATAAGTGCTTGGTTTAATTTTATCTGTGTCTGTCAATATGCACTGATTATTTACAATACCTTGCAAAAAAGTAATCATTGTAAACAATACTTTTAAACAACTGATTTTTGTAAAATTGGACTGAGATTATGCGAATAGGCCTCACATTTGATGATGTTCTTCTTGTACCTAAACGGTCATCTGTCTTTTCTAGACGTGACATAGATACTTCTACACTTCTTTCTAGAAACATTAAGTTGCAAATTCCTATTGTTTCCTCTAATATGGATACTGTCACAGAGTCTAGCATGGCAATTATTATGGCCCAACAAGGTGGAATTGGTATTATTCATAGGTTCATGACTGTTGACGAACAAGTTTCTGAAGTTCGAAAGGTTAAACGGTCTGAAATGATAAGGATTGATAATCCTTATTGCCTTCATCCAGAACATACTTTAGCTAATGCTAAAGAAATGATGGAAGATAAGGGAATATCAGGTATTCTTGTTACTGATGAGAAAGAGAAACTTGTCGGAATTCTTACTACTCGGGATATTAAGTTTGAGGAGAATGGTAGAGTAACGTTAGCTGATTTAATGTCAACTGATTTAGTTACAGCTTCGCCTGATATCACAACTGAAGAAGCTCAAAAAATCTTAAAAGAGAATCGCATAGAGAAACTACCATTGGTGGATCAAGAAGGTTTCCTTAAAGGACTTATCACCTCTAAAGATATAATCAAGGGAAAAGATTTACCAACTTCTTCAAAAGATATCAAAGGACGATTATTGGTTGGAGGAGCTATAGGTGTTAAAGGAGATTTTCTAAAAAGAGCTGAAGCATTAATGAATGTCAACTGTGATGTTCTTGTCTTAGATATAGCTCATGGACACTCTGACATAGCAATAAACGCTATCAAAGAGATTAGAAAAGAATTAGGTGATGTAGAATTAATAGCTGGTAACGTCGCAACTGCTGAAGGAACTAAGGATCTAATCGATGCAGGTTGTGACGGGATTAAAACAGGAATTGGTCCTGGAAGTATTTGCATAACGAGAATCGTTACTGGGGCTGGTGTACCCCAATTTACAGCAATTATGGATTGTTCGAAAATTGCTAAACAGTATGATGTACCAATTATCGCTGATGGAGGTGTTCAAACTAGTGGAGATCTTACTAAAGCTATTGCAGCTGGAGCTTCAACTGTTATGATAGGTGGTCTTCTTGCAGGTACCGAGGAAAGTCCTGGAACTGTCTCTTATACACATCTGACG
>JAGXNV010000209.1 GCA_019894795.1 Candidatus Heimdallarchaeota archaeon
CCTCAAATCCTCTATATTTACAAAAACGCTCTGTACCAATATAATAACAAAATCGAACAATATAAATTTTACATTTCTGTAACAATAATGTAAATTTATATAGTAAAATTTTTTTCATGTTAGTGAAATGGATAAGAAAAAAATGGATACTGCTCCCCATATTAAATGTCAACATGAAGTGATGAGAACATATGATGAGTTAGGTATTATCTCAAATAAAGTGGCTGCTTATCTACGAAAGAAGGGTTTCTCAGCTCATGCCGGACATCCATTGATGGGCGCAGCACTCTATCCACCAATGGCTCAAATAGCTGGGATTGCATTTCTAGGTTATTCTGGAATAGTTATCTCACCAGAATATGGACCTAGGTTTAGATTAACAGCTATTTATACAAGTATTGAGAACTTACCAGAGAAGTTAGATAACGAGCATGCATGGGTTCGAGAATACTGCAAGTCTTGCCGAAAATGTATCAAGGAATGTCCTGGAGGAGCAATTTTTGATGAGCCAATAATTCATTCAAGTGGGCAAATTACTCATGTAGAAAATACTAAATGCATGCCTCATTTTGTAAATGAATTTGGATGTAGCGTGTGCATAAAGGTGTGTCCATTTAACAATGTTCCATACGCGACACTGAAAGCGAAATTCATGAAAAATAAATGAGTTTCGTGAGTATTTTTTTTAGGCTTGAATTTCCTTTTGACAATTATAACATGTGATGCACGACAAGAACATGTTCTAGAAACAATTATCTCGTAACCAACCTCTTCAAACCATTCTCCATAAGAGCTTTCTTCCATATTTATCTTCTTATTAAGAAATTAAGCATCAACAAATAGTTTGAAAACAAGATTTAAAAAATCACTATTTCCTCTTGATACATGAATAATAATCTTTTACGAATTAATTTAACAGAAGGAATTGTAACTACAGAAAAAATCCCCGATTCTGTTGTTTTCCAATATATGGGTGGAACTGGATATCTAAGTTACTTCTTGTATAAAGAACTTGAAGCAAAAATTGACCCTCTTTCTTCTGATAATAAAATCATTCTTGCACCAGGTCCGATTCAAGGAACTAGAATACCTATCTCTGGAAGATACTCCGTTGGAACAAAAAGCCCTCTAACGGGCTTTTTTATTGACGCAAATGCTGGAGGTTTCTTTGGTAGTGAAATCAGACGGGCAGGTTATGATTTAATCATCATCGAAGGAAAGTCTGAAAATCCTTGTTATATCTCGATTAAAGATGACAAAGTAGAGATTAAAGATGCTCAGCAACTTTGGGGACAAAGAGTTCATGAAACTGATGAACTAATCAAAGCAAGTGAAACTGAACCCAAAATGCGAATTATAGCTATTGGTCCAGCTGGAGAGAATCAAGTTAAAATATCATGCACCACTTCTGACAGATTTCGAAATGCTGGAAGAGGTGGCATTGGAGCTGTTTTCGGTTCAAAGAACCTTAAAGCTGTTGCGATTAAAGGTTCCAATAGACCAACAAATGGTAATCCAGAAAAGATTGATGAAATGAGAAAAGAGCTCAATCAGAGAGCTAAAACTGCAAAAGATGATGGTCACATGCTCCATAAACATGGTACTAGCTGGCTAGTCAATATTGCTAACCATAACACGCAATTTCCTACACGCAATTTCCAATCTGGAGAGTTCGAAGATCATGAAAAGATAACTCATGACGTTCTTGACAAACTTTACAAAAGATTTAGAAGACCTTGTTTTCAATGTCCTATAGCTTGTTCTGAAACCTTAGATGCTTCAAATTTTGAATGGACAGATGAAAAGGAAATCGCTAAACCAGAATACGAAACTCTAGGTATGATGGGTGGGAACCTAGGATTAGGGGATATTGAAACAATTATTCACATAAATTTCCTATGTAACCAACTTGGTTTAGACACAATCAGTACAGGTAGTTCGATTGCTATGGTAATGGAGGCTGTAGAGAAAGGTCTGCTTAAAGGTGAAGAATTCGAGCATATTCGTTTTGGCAATAAGGAAGCTATCTTTGATTTAATTCATAAAATAGCCAATAGAGAAGGATTAGGCGATATTCTAGCTGAAGGGATAGTTTATGCTTCGAAAAATGGGACATCGAACATTTGGCTATTCATTCGAAAGGTTTACCGTTTGCTGCATGGGATCCAAGAGGAAAACTAGGTTTGGGTTTGAGTTATGCCTCAGCAGCTGTTGGAGCATCTCATTTGCGAGGATGGCCTACAACTAGAGAGATGCCTGATAGAAGTGCACTTGAAATAGTAGATTCACTAGTTCATGATCAAGATGTTAAAACTCTCAAAGATTCTTTAACTATCTGTCATTTCACTCATAGCATTAGTCCCCCACTGAAATTTGAAGGATGTCGAAGAATCACTGAAGCTGTCTGGGATAGGGAAGTTACAGACGAAGAGCTTGAGAATATAGCTAAAAGGATCTGGATAGTTCAACGTATGTTCAACATACGTGAGTATGGTGGTAAAAAACCCTATGAATTTGACACATTGCCTAAACGATTTATGACTGAACCACTACCCTCTGGAAGAGCTAAAGGAAAAACTGCTTTTATTGATGAAGAGGACTTCATAAACTCCATGCAAGCTCTTTATGCTAAGCGAGGTTTGGATACAGAAGGTTATCCAACAGCTGAAGAAATGAAAAGATTAGAAATCGAATTCTAATTTATTTTCTTTCTGTTTTTTTATTTCTACTGAGAATTTCGTCACATTTATGAGTGATTCTGTTAATATATAATTGATGGCCAAAGAGCTTGATTCAGAGCATCAAAGATTTCTTACTCTACCGCCTAAGGAGAAGATAAATTTTGTTCAAGAAATGGTAGATTCTATAATCGTTTCGATGTCTCAGAAGCAAGCAAATGTTGATCAGTTTATTGAAAAAGTAGATGTATTCAAATCTTTCTTGTCAGGACTTTACAGATTATCTGGAGTGTATAAAAAAGAATATTTTGATTTTCTAACTTTCAGCATTAAATCTATGTGGGAAGCAGTGGAGAAATGTAGCTCACAATTTCTTCTTTACCCTGCATTATCTGCGTTTATTGACCTATTCTCCAGACTCAAAGGTCTTAATCCTTTCTACACTCTTCATTCAACGATTGATGAAACCATTGAATATGGTAAACTTCCTGCAAAGGATAAGATCTCAGATCTTTTACAGAAGGAGAAACAGAATCTACAATTCCTTATTGATTACATGCAACTTGATTCTGTCCTAAGGTTAAATCTTGATAAGAAATCTAAACTAGAAATAATAAAATCTGCAACTAACTACGCACAGCTTCTCGTTTTAACTCTGTACAATTTCCTATTTACAATACCCGTTATCCCAAAGGAAGAGTTCATTTCATGGAGTAAATTATTCGAAGGAGCTATTCAGAAAGCACTCGTAGGACATGCTCATCTCGAAGAAGTAGAGGATACAGAGCTGGGTCTCTTGAGAACTAAAACTTCTGAATCCTCCCTTTATTCATTAACTGCCCAATTATATTTACTCAACGCTAAATATCTAAATGAAAATGTGGAAGAATATCTTAATTTAGCAAATGTTGAAAATGCTCACTCCCTTCAAGTTTTGGAACAATACATTGAAAGCCCACAATATTCTTCTTTGGTACAGAGTTATTATTTCCAACAAAAAACATTACTTCTCGAAACACATTTTTACCAAATTCTACATAGGACTGTCAAAACACAGTATAAGCATTCAGTGTACGTGGGCGATATTAAAGACGATAAAGCAAAATTAACTCAAGCTTCAATCAAACATGAAGTACATGAGATTCTAAGGGAAATTGAGGAGTATCTAAAAATACTCTTACATCTTTCCAAACGTCAAGATATTGGTATTTCTTACAACATGATAAATATCTACACGAAAATAGCCTATGGCGCCTATGTTTATGGTTTAGCTAACAATCTTCAAACAATGGAAGAAATCATTAAAACTAGTAATATTGATGTTGGTGACCCTGAATTATCCCTGCTTTTAGGAGAATATTGGTTATGCAGATGGACAGAGAATCAAATCGAAGAGTATCTTGACACTGCAATAAGTTATTTCGAACGAGCATCAGAAGTTTATCAAATGCTATATAATAACAGATACGTTCCAATTTATGGTTATTCTCTTCTAGCACTGATACAGGTTTACAAAGGAAATAGATCTCGAGCTGAAGTATATCTTATGAAAGCCGATGACGAATTTAATGATGCTAAATCGCTTCTCATTCTCAACAACTCTGAAATATATTACTATGAGCAATTTAGAGAACAAATGGAAGATTATTTGAATAACATAGATCTGGAAAAACCTCTAAGATTTGATAAACCTTTCAATGTTTTAGATTTTAATACCTGGTCTAGAGAAAATAATGATTGGAGAAAAATAATCTCTCATCTTCCTGAACCTTTCCCTTTCAATCTAGAACAGCTGAAAATTTTGGAATTTGAATTTTTTCCACCAAACCTCAATTACGAAAAATCTGATAATTAGCATGGTTTATATTGGTCTTAGCTAATTAATGTTATATGTCAGAAAAATCAAAAAAGTATCGTGTGCCAAGACGAAGAGGAGTGCCATGGGCATTATTAGCTGCACTATCCTTAGCCGTTTATCTTTTGCTCACATTCGATACTGGAGAATACAGCATCTATATCATAGTAGTAACAGCTGCAGTGGTTCTTCTATGGTTAGCAAGGTTTTTCCGTAAGAAAAACATTTCTAGAGAATATACTGACATTTCAAGCAAATTATCCACGTATTATGAAGAAAGAACAGAACGTGAAGATTATAATG
>JAGXNV010000210.1 GCA_019894795.1 Candidatus Heimdallarchaeota archaeon
ATCTAATGCTGCTTATATTTTTGCTATAATAGCATTTATAATTAGCATGGTCATGGCGGGTAGCAGTGAATTATCAACACATGCGATTATAGTTGCAATCATCGGTGGTTCTTTATTGGTTACAGGAGCAGTGATAGGACTTCAGAAAGAGGAAATCGAATTTGAGAGACAGAGTTTAAAATCAGAAGAAAAAGAAACAGAAATTGAGAAATCATAAGAATTAATTTCATAAACTTTTTGGATGAAATCAATCTCCACTAATTGTTATTCTAAGATGAAAGATAAATTAAAATTCAATAAATTCATTTAGTATTTGATAAAAAAGTATTTTTTCTGTGTCAATTTCATGATTATTAATCCCATAATTCTCAAAGAAGAAAGGTACCCATTTAACTCCAAAATTATAGGAAATACTCCAAGAAACAGCTGCTAAATCATAATAACGATCATTAAGCCCTGCACTCCCTAAATCAACAAAACCGCTCAATTCAGCATTATCTATTATCACATTTGGTAGGCAATAATCTCCATGAGTTACTACTATATCAATTCTTTTTGGCTCTAGTCGTTTAACATCATCAAATAGTTCATAAGGTGTTTTATGTTTCCATCTGACATCGAAGTTTTTACTGTTTATCAAACCTTGTTCTAGCCTTTGTTCAGCATGCTGAATCATCTCATCAGTATTTACACTATTTGGACAACCCTCTATCGGTAGTGAATGAAAGCTTTGTAAACCCTTAGCCAAAATTTTAAGATTGGTTTCTATATCAGATTTCGAATATACTTTATATGAAACATTTCCTGGAATTTCAGTGAGTAGAAGAAACTCAGAATTGACGTTTTTACTCTGATAGATAATATCAGGAACAGATATCTTATCTTTTAACCACTTCAACATTTCGTACTCATGATTGAAAAACAGATCATTAGAAAAATTGTTTATCTTGAGGAAAAGATTAGGTTTTTTGTCATCTGATAGCTTATAGATCTCCGAACTTGACCAGCCGATATTGACCTTTTGCAAGTCATATCCCTTCAATTGTTTTTCTAAATCTTTTGGTACTTCAGTCTCTAAAGATTGAATTTTCATTATTTCCAGAAAAAATAGTCTTTGTATATTAATATCTTTTGTGACTAAATAGAAATAAGATAAAAAAGTAGAGAGGCTTTTCTAGGAAGTTGGTCTATTTAGAAATTGTAATTTGTTTCTTTTTTTTACCTTTCACAAAATGAATGAAGATTATGATTGACAACATGAACATTTCAAAAGTGGAGAATTTGTTGAAATAAACAAAGATGAGGGATTGAAACACAAGTAAGAAGATTAAAAACATACGTAGATTTGAGAAAGAAATAACTCTTTCATCATCAAACACAGTATATAGTTTAAAGCTAGTTTCTAATAGAGAGATCCGTGATTGGTCTATAACTTTTTCTTCTTGTAATATTCTCTAACGACTTCCAATTGGAATGGTTTGTCAACATCCATTCCTAATTCAGGGTCATCTACAATTACACCTATACAAGCATTTGGAGTCTTGAAAATTTTCTTGTTTATCGCATTATTTAGATCATTTAATGAGGCCAATCCCAACATAGCTTTTATTGCAAATATTGGACTTACTACAGCTAATGATTTGAAGACAGATTTTCTGTTGTTTACCATTCTATCTAGAACATCACCATGAGTGTCTATAATGGAAGGTTTAGCAAGCAATGTATCTCCACTTGCAAAAGTTACATCTCTGAATTTCGCATATGATCTGTTTGATCCTGGAAACTTTGCTTCCATATCTTTTTGATCTATTAAGCTCATATAGTAAAGTCCAGTCAACTCTCCGCCTGTAGTTTCCTTACATCTTTCAATAAATCTTTCAACAGCTTGAGCAGTGACTAAAGGAGTATCACTTGATATAACTATGACATAATCAGGTTCTTCTTTATCTGAATAATAATCAATTCTATGTTTTCGGAGTTTTGATATAATATCTCCTTTGTCTTCAACAAAAATAACAGGTAAATCAGTCTTCCATTCTTTTTTCGCCATTCCACTCAGGTAAATATCCCTTAATCCTTTCAAACTTAGCATATTTTCAACTAAATGTTCTATGAAGGTTTTGTCCCCTAAATTGAGAAATGATTTTTTCGTTACACCTTCTCCTTCACACATTAAAGCATCATTTTCACTAAAACCTGCAAGAAATATTAAATCAAAGATCATATCCTATTCTCCAGTTTTTCAAATCAACAAAACATTTCCTTCACTTTAATATAAGTTATTGCTAGTATCTTAGATTGTCCAGAAATCTTTTAAAGACAATATTAAAAGATATGACTGATAAAATGGGTGAAACAACAGGATACAATCTGCTTACGCAAGCTGAATATGAAAAATATGCTGAAGAAAGTTATCTAGTGATGTCTGATGGTTCTCAATTAAAAATCTTGAGAACCTTTGCACCAAAAAAAACCAGTAATGGATATACATTATTTGTAAACCCAGCTTTTGGTTCAATTATTCTTGGATGGGATGAGTTCTTGAATGAAGCTATGCAAGATTTTGATATAGTCTATTATGAATCAAGGGAGAAAGGATCTAGCAAGTTGATAAAGAAACCCAAAATGGACATGGAATCTTATTCAAATGATATCATGGAAACAATAGAATATTTGAAGCTGGAACCAGAAAAGCTTATAGCTTTTGCTTCGTCTTCAAGTGTTCCTATAGTTGGTTATACAGTTGCAAATAAGAATATAAGACCAAAATTGACCGTTTTTGTTGGTCCAATAATGAAAATTCCGATACCAACAATTCTTCGTTTGATGGTATTAATTCTACCTACTTTCTTTGTAAACATAATTAGATATCTAGCTTTCACTTGGATAAAACGAAAACGATCAGAATCTCCAGAACAAGCTGCTAAATACATTCGTGTTGGAAAAGAAGCTAATCCAAAGAAATGGAAAAAAGGACTTAGATACTTTGGAACAGCAACCTATGAGAACATTTATCCCCAAATAGATACTAAAGTGCTAGTCATTGATGAGAGTGAGGATAAGATGCATGAAACGGAAATTACCAGAATGATTGCATCACTTATCCCAAATGCAGAATTAATAGATTTAAAGACCAACAAAAACACTCACTCAAAGCCTATTGTTGATGTTATTCGTGAATTTGTGAGGAAGTAACAAACTTAATCTTTGAAATTTTGACTCTTAGAGATGCAATAATTTGTCCATGTGGCCATAACAGTTACAAAACTTATATAGGAGCAAAATCTTTCAAATATCTCTACAATATCAGATATAGATAAAATCAGGGATCATGATGAAAATGGAAACAGAATATGTTATAGAGCAGTTCACTTTGGAAGACAAAGATTTCGGAGAGTTTGCTAAATTGATAACTTCTGCTTTTCTTGCTGATGGAACAGCTCAAGAAGAAGGAGCTACAATAGTCTTTAGTGAAAATACTTTCAGGATGATGTTTGGGGCTCCATCAGTTGATAGAAATCTGTTTGTAAAAGCTACTTATAAGAAAACAAAAGAAATTGTTGGCTTTCTTGGTGCAATTCCAAGAGAACTCAAAATTGTTGATGAGAAGTATAAATTTGTCATGCCTTCATGGCTTTGTGTACACTCTGATCATCAGAGAAAAGGGCTTGCTACAGTTATGGGGGAAAAACTATTTTCTATATGTGTCGAAGCAAATTACCAAGGAGCATTTTCTCTTTTTGAACCTAAACAGCATGGCAAAGATGTATCTAGAGTTGTCGCTGATATAAAGAATATTATAATAAAAAGAATAATATCAACAGATAAATTCGTGATTAGAGTTATTGATGCAGAGAAGATTTCTCAAGTTGTTAAAGTAAACTGGTATGAGAAACTAGCATTCAAAATCATTCAAAAGATCCCTAAAGTAGAAAACAATCATCTTCGGCTTCACAAAAAATCTGATGCTGATAGAATGTTCAATTTATTAATGGAACATGTGGAAAGGAATCAGTTGTCAATTGTCCCGAAAAAGAAGGACTTTTTATGGGTTTTAAGGCAACCAGGTGTCAATTGTGTAGTATATACAAATTCTGATGATGAAGTTAAGGGTTTTATCTTGGCGTGGGAGTTTAATTTAGCAGGATTCGGTTATCATTATCCTTGTGGATGGCTTGATACAGTTCATATTCATGGTTTAACAAACAAAGAAGCGAAGAAATTAGCTCAGTTTCTAAGTTATACTTCAAAGCAACGGGGATGGATAGCAATACAAACTCCATATATACCCTATTTTGACTCAAAACCGCTTCGACGAGCAAAATTCATTCTCTATCCACAAACATTATCTTTGGATATGATGCTTGTAAAAGATATAGATATTCCTGAAAAAGTTGATTCTTTCTACTTTGATTGGAGATAGTACTAAGATTTAGTTTACTTCGATTCTTTCAATTTTTCAATCACTCTTGGAAGTATTTCTCCGGCTTTGTTTACACTCTTGAGATCTGCTGAATCATCTTGAACTGTAGTATCAATGTTGATAATGATAACCTTAGCTCCGTTTTTCTTTGCTTTGCGTGGAAAATTCGAAGCTGGTTGAACAGAAAGACTTGAGCCGATTACTAGCATTAGATCACACTTTTCTGTTTGATATTTTGACAGTTTCATTTCTTTTTCGGGCATTGGATCGTTGAAATTTACAACCGAAGAAATAATTCTTCCCCTACATTTTTCACAAACGGGTTGATTTGCTTCTTGAGGTTCTGTCCTATAACCCCCCCTAC
>JAGXNV010000211.1 GCA_019894795.1 Candidatus Heimdallarchaeota archaeon
GGATATATTCCCTACACCCCTGATACACTATCACAATTGTTTAATTTACCAAGGGAAAACCGTTTCGGAACAAGTTATCATCAGTCACATAATTCGCCAGCCAAGCAGTAGGATGGAAATTAATCCTCAATTGAAGGATTATTAATATTCGATATCGAATCTGGTGGAGTACTTACTGAGCAAGGTCAATTTGCATTTGGTCCCACTGAAACACCTTACATCGATATTCATATTGAAGGCTCCAACGCATATCTTACTCAAGGTGACTATGGTCTTGTTGTAGTCGATATCTCCAATAAACTCAGTCCTTCTGAAAATGCTAGATTTGATGGGTCCGAACACACAGGTTATGCTTATAGTGTTTATGTAGATGGTTCTGACATTTATCTTTCAGACTTCTCTCAAGGACTTGTTCATTTATCCTATATTACTAACAGTTTCTCAATTGTTGATAATGATCAATTACACACATACGTTGAAGCCTGGCAAAGTGAAAATAATATTCAATTCAACAATTGGGATCTTAGCAATGACAAATTCGAAGCTAATGAAACCTATGATTCATTTGGTCTTTACACTTTTGTAGAAAGAAGTTACAGGCAACAGTGGACAGAATATTTCCTACGTCCTTACATTTTCTCTTCCTTAACAGATACTGCTCTATTCGTTGACAAAACTGTCCTTGTTTATACAGCTCAAGCTCAGATACCTTATCTCCAAAATGATGAAAACAGTCTATATTGGATGGAGTCTGCCAATTTCATTAATGAAACTTTCCAACATGCTGGAAGATGGAGTCTGCTTCATGGTGAAGAATATTTTGCAACAGATTTTGATATCACTCATTCCTTCCCTGGCTCATTAAGAGATGAATTTCATATGCAGTTCATGTTAGTAGAGCCTAATACAGGATCTGTCATTGAGCGAAGAGATAGAGTGCAGTACAATACAAAGGCTATTGACTTCAAAGAGTCATATATATTCCTAAATAAGACAACATTTGGTTATGAATGGGATACTTTAACCGATAGTATTTACAAAACTCTACCTATTGATCACCTCTACAAAACCTGGCACGTTACATATCCTGCATTACCTGGAGACATGGCAACACTCTTCTGGCAAGAGGATATTTATTCTGCAACAAATAACTTCTATCTTCAATTAAGAGAAGATTTCTTGGATAAAATCGATAGTGCTGATGCTGAGAGAACATTGGGAGCTTTCGGTTCAATGTTCATTATAACAGTTGGTTTTGTAGTAGCGTCTGTAGTTCTCAATTTCATGAAAAAGAAAGAAGAAGTTCTATAATCGGAACTTATCTTCGCATTCTTTTTTTTCCATTTTTTCTACTTAAACTTTTAAATTATTACGACTTAATCATTTTTGCCGGTAAAATTCATCTTTAAATATAGATAGCCGTAATATATTTCATGCTTGCAGTACAGTCTCAAAATTATTATATGTTAAGAAGACATATGACAAGAGGACAAAGAGGTAACCATCGTGTCTGATGATACAAGAACTAAAAAGATGTCAGCAGCAGCATTTTTCAATGATAATAGAGCTATTGCTGGCTTTGGAAACTCTATGAGGGCAGTATTTACAAGCATAAGGGAACTTGTAGAAAATGGTTTAGACGCAGCAGAAAGTAGAGGAGTTAACCCCGTTATTTCTTTAGAATTGCGTAAACTTACAAACAGAGAAATAAATGATTTATTAGACGTTACTCAATTTAGGAAATTAGAGAAACATATAGATTTTCTACAACTATCCTGTAAGGATAACGGTATAGGTGTCCCTAGCAATCAAATCGCAGATTTATTTGGACGAGTTCTAACAGGAACAAAATATGGTGTAATCCAGACTCGTGGTCGATTTGGCCTAGGAGCAAAAATGTGTTTACTGCACTCTATGTCTTCAGTTGATCTTCCTGCAAAAATCAAAAGTCGTTATTTTATGGATGATATAACACACGAACTCCATTTAATGATCGACTTAGAAAGAAATCAACCAATTGTCATGGAACAACGTGAGTATCTGCTAGACGATCCTAATGCACTTAAAGAACCTGGTGTTGAGATTAGCATCACGTTTACAGGAGCATGGCGATTAGCAAAGAACAGTGTTAAGGAATATTTTAGACAATTAGCTATTATAACTCCATATGCAAGTTTTGATGTAATAGTTCCAGGTGATAAAGAAGGGGAACTTGAAGAATTGCATTATGTTAATGTGGTAGATGATATGCCACCTCCCCCTCAAGTCATCAAAATCCATCCTTGGGGTTGTGATATCACTCAATTTAAATCTGAGTTATCCTCAACAAAATCTAAAAAATTGAAAATCTTCCTAGCTGAACACTTTATGGGAGTAACTGAGGAGATAGCTGAAGATTTCTTTCAATTATTAGAAATTGATCCCAACAAATCTCCATCAAATATCACTTCAAAGGAAATTAGAAGAATAGTTCACGAAGGTTTCATTAAAGCATATCAAGAAGCTAAAGATGTTAAAAGAAAACGAGATAGAATTTTCCAATTCGATCCTCCAAGAGGAGATGCTCTTTCTCCTCTAGGTGCAGGAAGACTACGAAGAGGTTTAGAGAAAGAACTACAACCAAAATTCGTTGAAGCGGTTTCGCGACCACCAAAAGCATATTCAGGTCATCCTTTTGCGATAGAAGCTGCAATGGGGTACGGAGGTGGGGTAAGTGAAGCTGCCCAAGTTAAAGGAGCAACGATTCACGATAATAAGATACTCTACAGATATGCAAATAGAATTCCATTAATTTTCGGAGCTGGAAATGATGTTATAACACAAGTAGTTTCCTCAATACGTTGGAATGATTATGGTCTAACACGACAATCAGACCCTCTTGCTATTGCAGTTTCAGTTGTAAGTACAAAAATACCTTTTCCTGAAACAAGTAAGGAATACATTTCTAGTGTACCAGAAATAGAAGAAGAAATCCGTTTAGCTTTGCTACACCTGGGTAGAAGACTAAAAACATTTTTGAGCAGAGCAAAAAGAAGAAAGAGAGAACATGCAAGATTATCCAGATTCGTTAAATCTGCGCCAGTTATTGTAGAAAATCTTACTCAAATTCTCGAAAATAAGAATCTGAAGTTTACTGATTTTAGACTGGAAACTGATAGAATTTCAGCAGCTCTAGCTCACGGTTCACCTAAGAAAGTACGGTTGTATATGCCAATAGGCGAACGTTTGTTTGGTGCTAATATCTGGTGTCCCAATAATATTCAAATGGCTTTAAAAAGCAACAATATTGAAACAGTGTCTGAATTTCTGCTTCAAAACTCTAAAGATTTGGCTATAAGTCTTCAGATGACAGAAGCTCAAATTTATGATATTAAGTTGAGGACAATATCTGAATTAGATCGTGATAATCTTAGCCCGAGTTTTGACACAAAAACACTAGTGTCTAAACTTGTTGAAAGGAGGTTCTCTTCTGAAGGAGAAAGAAAGTATATTCCTTTGAAAGATGCTCTCTTTAGACGATGGATACAGAATGTTTTCCATTACTTAGCAACAGATATGGTGAAACTTAGGGCTGTTTCAGGAATGTTAGAGAAATTCTTCGAGACTAAGAAAGACGAACTTATTAACGCTTATCTAGCAAAGGGCATCAAGCAAAGTAAAAACACTTCTCTAGATATAGAAAAAACTGTTGTAAGTTTTGCAAAGCTTTCAGATTTGAAAATTGATCATCTTTATCCTCCATTTGCTTATCTTAAAGCAGAAACAAATGGTGTATTAGGTGATGATTTATCTGTTGAAGAATTTCTTTATCAGACAATTATCCCAGCATCAATAAACTATCATCCTGAAGTGACAAGAGTACTTATCGAACATCTCAAACTTGTTTTTACACAAGTAAAAAATAAGTTTCCAGCTTTTGCTACTAGTAGTATCACCAAAATGCAACCAGATTGGACAGATGGTTACACCAAAAATGCTTTTCATCGACGAAAAATAAAAACTGTGGATGATTTTCTTACAAAGACTACTGATGAATTAATTGAAACTAAAGAATTAGAAAGACTGATGTATGTTCAATATTTTGACTTAATTTCTGGTAACTCTAAATCAGTTTTGCTAAAAGATTTCTCCTTTGTAAACTTTAACCAATTAAAGCTTGAGGAGGACATTGTTATTAGGGATTTGAATAAAGTAGGAATAAAGACATTGGTTCAACTATTACGATTCTCTTCAGATTCCATATTTGAAAAGAAATTTGATTCGCTGAGTAATCTCTTGCTAAGTGAATCAAAATTCAAGCTTCTTAACAATCTTCATGAGACAAACAGAACCATAGATCTCTCCTATATCAAAAGTATTTCTAAGACTGTGGAAGAAGAATTTGGACGAAATCAGATTTTTACCACAACCACATTTTTGTCTACATCTTCTGCAAAATTAAAGAAAATGGGAATGAAGAAAAAAGATATAGAGAAAGCTAAGAAGGAACTGGGAACAACACTGACTCCTTGGACTAGTCACCCAGAAATTCTCAAGAAGTGTGGAATTGTAATACTTGAGGAATTATTCTTCAATGAAGCATCTGAATATACTCTAAATGCAGAAGAAACGAAAAAGTACAATGAAAATGTCATTTTTCTCCGAACACCTCTGATTTTTGTACTCCCAGAATTGAGACCCTCTTCATATTTATTAAATGAAGTTGGTATCAATAATAT
>JAGXNV010000212.1 GCA_019894795.1 Candidatus Heimdallarchaeota archaeon
CCCACAACTAATTCTTTTAGCGCCTGATTTTTTTCTTATGTAGTTTACATAACAAAAATAATTATAAAGCGAGTATTAATTATTGAGTATAATGGAACTTGATAACATAGATATGGATCTTTGGAAGAATATTCAAGATAGTTTTTCTAATAAATTAAATATTTTTTCACCATTAAAACATGTAAATATAAATCTACCATTAGTTGATAATAATTTAACACATAACAATAAAATATATCAAGATGGAATCTTCATTTTCAATCCTTCTTCGTCGCCAAAAGGAGTTCCTTTTTTATCTGTCGATGTTACACAGCTTTCACTGAGCTATAGTGCATTCAATACAAAATTAGAAGATGAAAAGAGCTATAGAAGCTTCTTCAATACTCGTACAGGGACAGATCTGATAACTCCTCACTCCCTAACGAGCTTAAAAGATAGAGATTCAACAATGATGACACCTTCACACTTATTCAAAACTGTTTGTGAATTAAAATCTCAAAATATCGGGCAGTTGTTTATTTATGGAGTTTTAGGTAATATACCTGTTTTTGTTAATAATAAAAAAATAGATTTTCTTAATCTTTCTTATCAAATGTTTTCTGGCAACGAATCGTATGAGAAAATAAAAGCAATGATTGAAGAAAATATTTATCCTCATATACATCATTTGATGGATGAACATGGTATTTTTCAAAAGATAAAACAAGTGCCAAATGACGCATTAGCAACAGTTTACCGTGAAGTAGATGACTATAAACGAATGTGGGTGTTTTTAGATTTACTTACACTAACCTTTGATCATGCAATAATAAAGTCAATAGGTGTCAACCTTGAGAATAGTCTTCTAAATACAAAGGTTTTTGCAAAATATCAAAAACTAGGTGATAATTCAACTATCGACCGTCCTGCAAGATTACGAGATAAATTACCAATATTACCAAATTTTTATCCTGAAGTTGATGTTAGAATAATTCAAATAGTTCTCGAAAATGAAAATCTTATCTCTCCAAGTACTAAAGTTGATTTTGGTTTTTATGCTTCCCATGGCTTTGAATCTATAACAAGCATACCATTGATAGTTTATGGTTTGTCTAAACATAGAAAGAAAGAACTACGATTTGTTACCTTAACTGATTTAATGAAAAAATATGTTTTAATTGAAAAAAAACTTCCAATAAATGAGCAAGGTCGTAAATTACTTCTACTTAATTATGAAACTAGTTCTAGGTTATTTGAACTGCACCGATGTCAAATAGGTAAAGAACAATTCATCAATATAATTCAAGATCAAGATTCAATAAATTATTCGTCACGAAATAGCTCACTTTGTAATTTATTAGTGTTTGATAAAAATCAGAACAGTTTTGTATTGTCAGATGAAAACACAATTATAAGTCCGAGTTCATTTTGGGAACCTATTTTTCACAATAATAAACACTATTTAGCATTAAAAGGGGAGGATTCAGTTCCACTTACTAGCATTTTGGAGGTTAATAACCGTGATATTTTACCCGGTTGGTTTGATCTATCCAAGGGAATTTTACCTTGCTGGTGCTATGGAAAAAATCAGAACAATTACCCACCAGAAACAATTATTAAACACCATCGAAAGACCATGTTTGAATTTTTGACGACAAGATATTTACCTGTGATTGAAGTACATAATAAAATAAAAAATGACAGAATATTTTTTGAAATTGCTATAGTTCATTATCCTGTTGACATCGCAATTTCAAAGCTAATAAGATTAAAGGAGTTCATCATAACTCTCTATAAAGAATCAATAATTTCAAACAGACAAATTTCTGGGCACGAAAACAATAAAAAAATGATAGAAGCAATTTACCAATTTTTGTATGACATAAAATCCTTATCTTCAGTTGCTACTGCAGAGTTTGATGTGGATATTTTACTTTCAAAAATCTCTGAAACAATTCTTTATTATGATGATCTGTATAGATATTCACCACATCTAGAGCTTTTTGTTAATTATTATGAAGGTGGAGATAAAATCCAAGAGCTATTCAAGAATAAAATGATAATGGATTCTCACAATGTCCCCTATCCTAATCCAATGCAAGTCGTTCACTACTTCACTACTGAAAGTGAAGTTTCTCGCCGATATTCTCACAATTTATTTAAGATGTATACGAATCTAGATCTGAAAGAGAAAAGATATGGTAAAACTCATTTAGCTGGTTTTTTGGCTAATAATAACTTTAATCAAATAAATAATAATGGGAAAACATATTATCGTGTAAATGATAGAATGTATTTACCAGATGCGCTTATTCATAATCCTTTAGACAGTATACAACTACTTTTATTCCATCAGAGACAACCAATGAAAGATGCTCATGAATTCTATTCAAAATACGATTTAGGTGAAGGAAATATTCTATCACTAATGGCTACGGGAAGGAATGAAGAAGATCAGATACATATTAAAGAACTATTAATGAAATCTTTTGATATTATCAATCAACATGCAAAACAACTGGATCACATTTTATCAAGGGGAATTCAAACAAAATATAATGAAAAATCTACACTATATTCTTTAATGAATTTCTCTCTTAAAACAGTAATAAACTTAACAAATTTTGATGAGGATAAGGATAAGTGGAGATTCTTATCTGATAAAAAATTTGACAGATGTGTCTTACAACCCGATTTCATTGAGAAATTTACGTTTCTATTAAAAAAGAATAAATTACTAAATGGTCTTCTCTCTAACAATATGCTCAGCATTATGCCTGTATCATCATACTTTAGACCAAATACTCCGAAAAATATGTTGAAACTTTTTGCTTTACCTTATAAATTTCTTACAGCTTTAACACGTTTAAAAGAATGGAAATATCCTGATATTTCTTTCATCTCCTTAGTAAGTGGTGCTGGAAGCAGGCAAGCTGCACTTGTCAACCCACATTTAATATTGTTATATGAAGAAATATTACATGACAATCAACATAAAATAACAAAGAAATTAGATAAGCATATTATTGACAGCCTTAAAAAAGCCATATTAATTGTTAAAAAACACTATACTGAATATAAGCAAATAAGTTTGAAAGGGGGAAATATAGGGGAAATATTGAGACAAGAGGTTTATTCAAAGCAAATTGGGGATGTTTTTGAAATTGTTTCTTCTTTAGAGCACTTAATAAATCTTGATTATCTTTACAAATCACAGCTTACAATAGGTGAGCAGATTATAGACCTTGGAGGAGTAGATCATCCAATTCTCAAAAAACCTCTTAATTTTACGAGTTTTGTAGTATATTGTCAAAATATTGGAATTTCGCGTGACAACAATGATAGAATTTACAACTATAAGATCATTTCTGATAACAAAACAAATGCCCCATTTTCCCTTGAAAATCAGCAAGTTGTTAAAGATTATTTATATAACTGTCGAATTTTAGCACCAGCTGGAGTGCTAAACATACAAGGATTATTCACTTCTGAAATAAAAGAAACACTTGTATATAATGCATTGTTATCATCTCACGAGAAGTTAGTAGAAGCTCTTGAATTTGCTGAATTAATCAGAAATGGTGAGAAAATTATCAAAGCTCACAGAAAAGTCTATAATAATGACAATTACCTTGTTTCGAAAAACGTATCCATTGAGATAATCATGAATTGGAGAGATTTGATATAGTTGAAGCACTACCTTTGATTTCATATTTATGTTGATGCACTTTGAAATAAATAATATTAAACTCTTTATTTATATCTTGATGAAACTAGGGTATTTTTTAGACATAACCCACATTAAATTGTTGATAGATTATTTCGATATTTTTTACCCAAGTTTATAAATAGTCTTTAGTATTTGTGGAAGTCTGAGTGATGAATGTTATTTGGATTTTCAAATTCTATTATGCTATTAAAGAAACGTTATAACACTTACCACAATAGAGTAAACAATGCTAATTATACCTATAAAATAATATACAATTTGAATCCTTGGTGCAACTTTACTTTTTTTCACAATAGAATCATCATATGGTTTAAAGTCCAAAACCATCTCATATTTTTTAGAACATGATTTTGCCTTTTCAGCAATTTCATACAAATTATTAATTAACATAGTTATATTTTTATTTTCAATACACTCTAAAATCCTGTTTAGTCTAGCAATTAAATACTTTATATCAGATTTTTGTTCACTTACCCAGGTCATCATTATGTTTGCTGTTAGTTCATGATCATCCTTGAGCCAAATAGTAGTATATCTCTCTAGAAACTCACTAAGAAGATTGAAAAAACGACTGATTTTTAGCCAAATTTCAGATGTTGTTTCATTTTTTGTATCATTATCTAAAGTCAACTCATTCCTGAAAGTTTGTAATGAACTCACACCTAAGATTGTAGGAATTTCTCTCCCTGCATCTAGTAAATCACCTATGGTTTCATAGGGTGGGTTAAAGAGTAACTGAAAACAAAATATGATAAATGCTACACATACTGGTATTAATAGAAATGGATTAGCAGAGTAAACAATTAGGTGCTTGTCGGAATACATAAGAGTTGGATTTAATGGGATTAAAACTATTATATAACCTAAAAACGATATGAGATAAACAAGAGGAAAAATTGGCTTTGTTCTTAAATATTTTCTTATTTTTCCAATGCGATAATTGTCCTTGGTCTCAATCTTAGAAATTTGTCTGATTGTCGCATATACCACCAAAATACCTATC
>JAGXNV010000213.1 GCA_019894795.1 Candidatus Heimdallarchaeota archaeon
TCATGAAGGAGAATATGTTGATGTCGAAGAGATATCTAGAAAAATTAAGAAAATGTTTGCCAGTTTATTAGTATGTGATTTTCCTATTCTGAATGTTGATTTAACAAAGGGTGAATCAGTTAGTGAATTAAAACAGCTTATCAAAGAAAAATCCTCGTCTAGACCCGATTACATCTGGGCGGAAAAGGATCATTCGAGAGTTGATGTCGATCATGTCTTTCCAATAAAAGGTATAGGTACAGTTATTCTGGGTAGAGTTAGAGCCGGGAATCTAAAAAAAGGGGAGACTCTTCATGTCTTTCCATCAAAAAGGAATTGTATCCTTAGATCTATTCAAATCAGTGACTTAGATTTCAATGAAGCCGATACTGGAAAAAGAGTGGGTCTTGCACTTCGAGGAGTATTGCCAAAAGATGTTGAAAGAGGATTTGTGCTTTCAAACAGTATCAGTTGGAATATCTCAACTGAGTTAGATGTGAAATTGAAGATTGCTCCGTATTCCAAACTCCCTGAGGAGGGCAAGACAAGGCATCTTATTGTTGGATTACATGCTGTTCCAGTTAAGGTATTATCTTGTGCTCAAATTAAAGATAAAGAACCGGATATGTATTGTATCTCTCTCAAGTTAGAACATGAGATAGCCTTTTTCCATGAAGAACCGGCTCTCTTGATAGATCTAAATGGAAAGCCTAAAACTATCGGTTATTGTCAGTTAGTTTAAGCAAAGAGCAATTGTATTTAGTGTTTTTTGGAATTAACAAAGATTTAAATCTATAGTTCAAAAATTCAGCATATGTCAGAAAAGCAAATCTGCTCAAATTGTAGTTCTGCAAATCAAGAAACTGCGACCATTTGTGCAGTTTGTAGAGTTCCACTTGGTAGTAAAGATTTGGAAGATTCTGAATTTAATGAAGTTCTTGAAAAAGAGATTCAAGCACATAGAGTAGAATATTCATGCACCAGTCATCCAGGAGCTTGTGCAAAATGTGATGTAGTTTTTAGACCTGGTGCAAGAAACTGTAAGTAATGTGGAACACCTTTAACTCCTATTAAATTGCCTAGACATATTATTGAGGAATTACCAATAGAGGGGAAAGTATTCAAAGAACTTCATCGCAAAAATAACTTCTTATTCTGGTTTTCCAGATTATCTTTTCTAATTGCATTTTCTGGAATCATTAGTTTGATTGTCTGGTTACTAATATAACAAAAGAAAGTAAAGGAATTACCCCTTCAGCTTATTTTCTTTCCTTTTCTTCAACCCAAAATAAATTCCGAAGACTATTGCTCCTAGTCCTAATACTGAAGATAAACTGATAGCTACTATCTCTCCTACGTCTAGCAATTTTGCTCCTCCTTCAACAGACATTGGATAAATATCTTCACTTTCAGCACTACCGTCAACAGAGTATGAACCTCTCCCCGACCAATCTGACCATAAGTTTCCTTCCATTGAACTACTATCGTACCACAAATTCTCATCTCCATTATCATTTGCTTGAGATTTTCCTCTAGGATTATTATCAATTAGAATATTGTGATGTATTAAATTGGAATATCCTGACACAGCAATACCATGTAATTCATTCTCTCGAAGTATATTGTATAAAATTTGGCAATAATCACTTCTTATGGATAACCCAATTTGCCCTTCTTCGCAGACATTATTGATTATTGAACAAGCTTCGCTATGATCTCGATTTATTGGACCATACACGTATATCCCCTCGATACAATTCGTAAATGTGTTGTCAGAAATTATAGTCCTTATCGCATTAGTAGACTCGATACCATACGAACAATTAATACCTGTATTATTCACTATGCTGATATCGCTCCCGTAATGTAACCCAATACCTGTCAAACTATTTGTTATTATACAATTCGTGATTGAACAGTTTTGAGAATTGATCAAGTTAATTGCCTTACCAGATTCTTCAAGTTCTATCCCTTTCAGAGTAATATTTTTGCAACCTACACCTATGATCTGCCCAAATATTCCACCGTTGAGAGTGCTATTTTCCTCTCCTCTTAGAACAAGTATTGGTCGATTATTAACCATGTTATCATCGATTTCCCATGATTCAATATTTGTAATATTGTCCTCGAGAATTGTCATTCCACAATTGTAAAATCTGTTATCTGTTATACTTGCATTTGGTGTACCCACAATAAAGAACGAATCTGCTTTATTCATATCAAATATATTATTTACAATCATTGGTTCATTAGAATCATAAACTGAAACAGATTTAGTAAAATGATTATCAAATATACTAATGGTATTCACTTCATTAACAAATATTGCTCCACTGCTACAGAGAAACGTATTATTATGAATTGAAACATTTCCTGTAACACGTTCTATATCTATTCCATTATCCAGTTGATTTGAAAATGTACAGTTACGTATTGTTATTGATGCATCTGCACCACCAATATAGATGCCAATAAAATAATCTACATCGATAAATTCATTTTCTAGAATGAATGGATCGGAATCTGTCCCACTTCCTTCAAATCCATTACTTTCAAAATCCTCTAAATAAATTATATTTTTGTAAATTGTAACTCCCTCCAACGGTGTTGATAGGAATTTATAAAAAATTACTGCGAAATAACTTATTAACGAAGCAATTACTAAACCTACAATGATTACAATTGTTATCATGATTATTTTGTTTCTTTTTTGTGAACCTTGCATATCCAATCACTAACATATCAGCATTATGACATATTGATATATCACATATAAACTTTTCGTGTAACCTAAACTCTATTAAAAATATATATAAGTATGTAATTAAAAAAACAAATGTCAAGTAGAGTGAGCAAAGAAAATGAACACTAAGACATCAGAATCAAATTTCAGAAAAAGCATTTTCTTGTTTCTAGTTTCTTTTTTGGACCCGTTTTGATTTCTGTAGGGATTTTTGTTCCGAATCTTATCTGGAAAATTCTTTTTGTCATAGCTGGATCAGCTCTAGTAATAAGCTTTTATTTTATAATGAAACCTAAATCCCGAAATACTGAAAATCGGTGCCCAGTATGTAATGGAGCGGGTTCAGTAAAAAATCAAGCTGGACAAATGTCCGAGCATTATGTGAAAAATTGTATAAGTTATAAGGCAACCACTAGCACTTGCGGTTTTTGTGCAGGAACAGGTTATACGCTTGAAAAAATCATAGATTAAGCGTTTAACTACTGTGTGATAACATTTTTATCTGTCTGAAGATAGGATATACTTGTGACATCAAAGAAATGTGAATATTGCAATACTCTGATAGAGGAAGATGCTACTTTTTGTTCTGAATGTGGAACAGAACTAAGTTTTCCAGCAACAAAGTCCTATGCTAATCTAGTTGAAGAAAGTGGAAGTTATACTCAACCAACCGCGCAGTCTGGAAGTTCTCAAACTCAGCTCATGTATGCACAACAGGACAAAGATGGTCAGCAGCAAGGAAAGAACTATAAACGCAATAGAGTGATGTCTAGGATGATCTCGCGTATAATTAGCTTTGCTATAATGATTGCTATACTCTACGCATTAACTACCCTGTTTTCAAATTAAGTATGGGTGATAAATCTTATAACTAACTAGCATTCACATAGTGGTATGCCCTTTATTGATTATGTCTGGCATTCCATTATTGCTGTTTTCGTATTTGCTCATCCTATGTTTCAAACAAGTTCTTTTGCAAATATCTGGGGTGGCGGAAAGCCAGTAGACCTGGGTAAAACTTGGAAAGGTAAAAGAATTTTAGGGGATAACAAAACGTGGAATGGAGTTATTGCTGGTTTAATTGGTGGGACCTTCTTCGGAGCAGTTTTTTCTTTCTTCTTTGCTGATCCTTTTAATCTATTTTACGGTAATGTATTTCCTTGTGAATATCCAATGTATATAGGCTTTTTCTTCTCAATCGGAACTCATTTAGCTGATTTCATAGGCTCCTTCATTAAACGAAGAATCAACATTCCTCCTAGTAGAGGTTTATTCCCTTGGGATCAAATGGGGTATATACTAACAGGTTTTGCTTGTAGTATTGGTTTTATGTTTCCTCTTAGAGAATTCTTCTGGTACTATTTTCTTTTCTTACTAATAGCTACTTTCTTTATTCATGTACTCGTTAGTTTTATTGCTTACAAACTTGGACTAAAGACAGTTTGGTATTAGGAGAATAGTTTTTTCTTTTTTGTTTTGCATTTTATCTTGAAAAAGGTTATATTCTAATGATTTATTTATTTTTGATGGTAAGAACAGAAGAAAAGACCAAATTTGAACTGATGACCCAAGCTAATTACGAAAAAATAGCTAAAATCGATTTTGTTCCCCTTTCTGATGGTTCGCAGCTAAGAACGCTCTTTACAAAAGCACCTAAAGAAACAACAAAAAATTTTACTCTAGTTTTGATTTCAGGATGGGTTTCAATCGTTCTTGGGTGGGATGATTTTTTAGCAGAAGCCAAGGAATTATTTGACATTTTGTACATAGAATCAAGAGAAAAAGCATCAAGTATCGTCCCTAAAAAAGCTAAATTTGGTCTTGATCGTTATGCTTTCTCGGTAGAGTTTTACTGCACCTATGAGATTTGTACTGAATGAAGCCAACATGTCTTCGTTGAGTAGTGCATCGATCTTGTCTTCTGAATATTCTTCTGTCAGAGGC
>JAGXNV010000214.1 GCA_019894795.1 Candidatus Heimdallarchaeota archaeon
CATATCATCCATACGAACACCTTTTATTCTCCATTTTAACACCTCCCCTCTACTCTCAATAACATAAATCTTAGGTGCACAAACAATAATTCTATCAAATTCCATCTCCATCTCTAACATTCCAAACTTTTTATTATTATTTGATACAATTCGGTTTCTTCATATTTTCGAGCCTAGTTGGACTGGGATTTGGTTTGTATGGCAACTCTATTTCTTTCTATCCATATAGTGCTTTTCCTCAAAGATATCTCTATGGATCAATAATATTAGCAATAACTCATGGAGGAAATTTGGGTTTATCTTACCAACTAAGTAGAAAAAAAAGGTTGACGTTGAGCAAGAACAACCTCAATGTTTTATCCCCCTTCTATATATATCCAGCAATTGTTCTTAATATTCTCCTGTCAACGATAAGTCTTTTTTCAATACATAACTTAGTAGTCCACGGAAGTCCAGTTACTATAAATACTCTTTATGGTGTTTATGCTCATAAGAACTTGAATATCAAGAATCTCAATAGAACAAAGAAATAATAAACTTGAATATGTTATCAGGAGAAAAATCGAGGAGCTGATGAAGATAAACAAAGACAAATTAGAAGAAGTTGGAGATTTAGTAGAAGTTGATCCAGAAGTTATAGAACAGCAAAAAAGAAAGAAACTTCGTGGATACCTGATTCATTATTATGTTCAAGTTTTCTTGTTACTTCTATCCTCATTATTGGGCTATCTCTTTGTGTTATGGGAACATTCAGATACAAGTTATCCCCATAGTTTTACTCCAAGACATGTGTATCTAGGTCCAATAAGTCTGCTAATTTTACATGGAAGTAACACAGTTCATAGTTACTTTAACAAAAAGAAATATCATCTGCGTTTTGTTAGTGTTTATCCACCTGTCTTAGTCAATCTTATACTCTCATTCGTTAGCTTCTTTCTAATTTACAACGTTTTCTATCGAGAACCTGTTTATTCTCCATTTGGAGTTACTGTAGAATATGGTGTGTTTAATGAAAGAAAGATAAAGAAAATAATAATGCAAAAAATATGTAAGGGAAATTAATTATGAATGAAGAAAAATTAAATGAAATAGGCGCTTTAGCTGAAGTAGAATCTGCAGCTATAACTGATAATAAGGTTCGAAGAAAAATCTCCTTAATGTATTATTATTTTATTCAGTTAGGGTTTTTAATTATGTCTGGAATTGCTGGATTGATATTTGGTCTTGTTAAGAATGCAAGGTCCAGTTATCCATATACTGGCTTTGATCAAAATTACATTTTCGGACCAATTTTCGTAGCACTTATACAAGGAGGAAATGTGGGATTATCTTATAGATTAAGAAAAACTAGCAAATTAATCATGAAAAAGGGAATGAATACAAACATATCTCCTTTCTATATCTATCCAGCAGTTTTTATAAATATCGTTTTATCCATATTAGGCTTCTTAGCTATCTATAATCTAGTGCTGAGCGGAAAAGTTTTCACAACTACAACTGACTATGGAGTATTTGCTGAGTGAAAATTAAAGAATAATATAAATAGAAAAATACAGGGGAAATAAATTATGAATGAAGAAAAATTAAATGAAATAGGAGCTTTAACAGACGTAGAATCTGCGGATATAACTAAGAATAAGATTAGAAGAAAAATCACCTTATTTTACTACTATCTCGTACAGCTAGGTTTTTTAGCAATATCTGGAGTTGCTGGATTATTATTTGGCTTGATTAAAAGTCCAAGTTCCAATTATCCATACTCTGGATTTGATTATAATTACATATTCGGACCAATATTTGTAACACTTACACATGGAGTAAATGTAGGTTTATCTTATAGATTAAGAAATACAAACAGATTAATTCTCAAGAAAGGAACGAGTGTTAAATTATCTCCATTCTATATCTATCCAGCAATTTTCATAAATTTTGTTTTGTCCATACTAAGCTTCTTAGCGATTTATAATCTAGTGTTCAGTGGGAATGTTTTCACAGCCACAACACGTTATGGAGTATACAATCAAAAAGATCTGAAAATTCTCGGAAAATATATATAATATATATAATAATATGAGTTGAAATAGATGAACGAAAAAAAGCTCAAAGAAGTTGGAACACTCACGGATACAGATCCAAGTGATTTAGAAATGAATAAAATCAAGAGAAAAATTACTTTGATGTATTATTATCTTATACAATATGCATTCTTGATAACTTCAGGATATACTGGGCTTGTATTTGGCATTTATGAAAAATCAAAAACTACTTATCCTTATATTGGTTTTGAATATAATTACTGGTTCGGACCTATTTTTGTAGCTATCGTTCAAGGAGGGAATTTTGGTATGTCATACGGGCTGAGAAAAACAGACAAATTAATACTAAAAAAGGGAACAAACACTAAACTTTCTCCATTCTATGTTTATCCTGTTGTTTTTCTAAATCTGATTTTATCATTAGTGTTATTTTTCTTTATCTATTTTATTGTTACTCCTGATCCAATGTCGTTCCCTATGTATGGGGTATTTATCAGAAAGAAAGCAACAAGTAAAAATGTTTTCAGTTGGAGTAATCATGTATAGACTAGATTGTGCGATTTGGGAAACAACATTAGCTTGCAATATGAATTGTAAGCATTGTGGTTCAAGTGCTGGTGATGCTAGGAAAGATGAGCTCTCTTTAGAAGAGTGTTACAGACTATGTGAAGAACTTGCAGTTGAAGGATGTGATTTAGTTACTCTTATGGGGGGTGAACCATTTGTTAGACCAGACTGGAAGCAGATTTCTTGGTGTATCAAAGATCTTGGAATGGATCTGGGATATGTTACAAATGGATTACTAGTTCCTACGATAATTAACGACTTAACATTGCTTGAACCCCTAGTTGTTGGGATATCCCTAGACGGTATAAAAGAAACTCATGATAGTATCAGAAAAAAAGGCTCATATGATGCTGTTATCAGAGCTTTGGACCTTTTAGAGGAAGTGGATATACAGATAACAATTATTACAACTCTAAGTAAAACGAATTTTAAAGAATTACACAAAATAAAGGATATTATTTCGGAAAGGAAAATCAATTGGCAATTACAAATTGGTTTACCCTTTGGAAATTTTGATCCTGAACTCACGCTAAATAGAGAAGAGTTCTATGCTTCAGCAATGTTTATCACAGCTGAGGGACTAAATAACAAATTCAATGAGATTCCTGTAGTAGGAGCACATTGTTATGGTTATCACTCCCATCTTCTTCCTAACAACAAGAATTGGAAAGGTTGTACTGCAGGAATTAATACAATAGGTATAACCTCTGATGGTTCGATTTTAGGTTGTTTATCTATGGGTAACGATAAATTCATTGAGGGAAATGTAAGAGATCGTAGCTTCTCTGACATTTGGAATGATCCTAATTCATTTGCTTACAATCGGCAATTTTCAAGAGAAAGCTTAGGTGAAAATTGTATAAATTGTTTCTTTGGAGAATCATGTAAAGGGGGTTGTAACTCCTCTTCTATTCATCATACCAAAGCATTTCATAACTCTCCTTTCTGTTTCAAGCAAATTGAAGAAAGTCTCTTTGAAGCAAAAAGATATCGGAAGGAAACTAAGTGGTTAAAACAAAAAGGAGTTAAAATCTGATGAGAAAGCTCAATCTAGGTTGCGGCATATTTTATAAACCTGGATATATCAATATTGATTTCTCGGAAAAAGATGTTGCTGATGAGGTACAAAACGTCGCTGATCTTAAGTTTGAAACAAATAGTGTAGATGTTATCGAAGCATCCCATATACTCGAACATTTTGATATTATTCATCTTCCATACGTTCTTGCAGAATGGTTTAGAGTACTAAAACCAGGGGGAAAATTGTATGTTGAAACTCCAAATTTAGTGAGATCCATAGTTACTTTGAAGCCTAAAAGTTTTGAGTCAATGAAACTGACCTATCAATTTCTATTCGGTATTGATTATGAAGGAAATTCCCACAAAATAGGTTTCACTTCTCGATTTTTAAAGAAGTATCTCATTTCTACAGGTTTTACGAAAATATCTAAACAAAAACAGATTAGTTTTAATTCAGAGAAGAGCCTAAGATACTCTTGCAAGAAACCTGCTGAGATCCCACTGACTAACACAAAATTCTTCATAAATCAGTTCAGAACAATAGTTCAGAACCAATTTGGCTTATCTGATACTCTCTTTTTAGATCACTGTGAGTCAAATTGTATGAATTTATTCAACGAATTAAAACTAAACAATGACATGAATAATTTGAGCGATGAATTGTGTTTAGAACTACTAGCTTCACTAACTCTTTTTAGCCCAAAGGTTGCGAAAATCTTCGTTGAGCTATTCTCAAACAATTTACCATCTCACATAAATCTTGATGTTATAGATTATTTAGATTCTATTGATCTCTCATCTAAAATGTATGAAAATTGGAAGAGTTGGAGAAAAAATAAAGATAGACCAACATATGATGTGTTCTATTTCTATAATCATTGGATATCAAAAATAAAGAAGAGTTTGTTATCTGAAACTAAGATTAACGATATGTATAATTTTATTGAATCATTAGAAAAAAACGAGTACAATTACTTCTGTTTTGAGCTAGTAAATATCTTATCACTGCGAACATCTAATCAAGGTTTAAGGTACTT
>JAGXNV010000215.1 GCA_019894795.1 Candidatus Heimdallarchaeota archaeon
TAGCATATGCTGTCGGTTTCATTTTACCTTTGATTTGTTTGTGGAAGTTTGTGTTTGATAGTTATGATAAGAAAATACTAAAAATACTTAGTTGTGCTATAATATTATACGGTATCTTTACTCTAATTTACGCTTTTCAAGATGCTTACTATTTGTTCTTTATTATTCATATTATTCCTTTTTCTTCAGAACTACATTTAACTTATATTTTCTTTTATAATGTAATGATACAGTTGTTTGATGCAATGGCGGTATTAGCTGGTTCAATGATGTTAATAAGAAACAAAGATTAATATTTTTCTTTTCTTTTTTTTGTAAAAACCGTGTAAGTTATTTTTCTAATTATAAATACAGATTGAGCGATATGTGTTTGATAAATATGTCATATCTCCTTTCAAAAGATCGCTCTGCTAACTGTGTTTCAGTCATAAGTAGTCACTTGTGATGGAAGAGAACCTAAAATATAAATATTCTGTAAAAAATTCTCAAATCATCTAGCAACAAGGATCATTATCTTCCTCTAATTCATATATTATTTTGTTAAGAAAATTAAAGGAAAGGTTTTGCATCAACTTTTTCACCATTTTTTGCAGCAACTTTCTTCCAACCTCTGGTATTCATTGAAGTAAACAATTGTTTAAATGGCCATTTGTAGAAAAATCCAGGTATCAGAATGATTTCAGTATCAGGATAAGTTGATTCAGATTTGATAGAATTTACAATTTTTTCTAATTCCACAATTGCATTCTTAGCAAATGTACCAACTTCATGAAGTAGTTTACCATATCTACCTTGTAACATTTCTCCACCACCAATTGACAAACTTCCTCCCCATCTAAAACCGACAGATGAAGCGAATTTCTTGTATATTCGTAGAGTACCCTCAGTTATCTGCTCAGGCTCTCCAAAACCAGAATTAGCAATGAAAAGGAAATGTTTATTCTCAAGATTCATTTTACTTTCAGCGATTATCTCTTGAGCTTTAACTACATTGTAGGGTTGACAATCATCATAGAGAGGTGCTATTACAATAATATGAGTTGCTTCAGAGATTGCATCAACCATTTCTTTTATCTTCTCTTCAGAGTTGAGTTGATTACGAATAGTTAACATGGTCGCAGCTATACTTTCTTCCTTTAAGAGATCTATCAGATAGATACCTAAACCCGCTGAGGTGCTTTTCTTTCCTCTTCCACTTCCGTTTAGAATAAGTACTTCGCTCATTTGACTACCTCCAATATCGCTAGAAATTGCTTAAGTTTCTCCTCTACAGCTTTCTCTTTTTCAGTTAAGGAAAATACTTCAGCAACATACTTGGGTGGATAGAAATTTAGACTTAATCTATGCATAAGATGTTTGAATATTTCTACACCTTCATCATCTACTTCTTCAGTTGTAGCAATTGCAAGTATTGAGGGATATTTATCATATCTCTTTTTATGGTGAGATTCTCCTTTGATCAGGACAACCCCAGCTTGAAGAAGAGGAAGGAATCGCTCAATAACTTTTTTGAGTTCAGAAGAAAAACCTCCGAATGTAAGTGGAGTAAGGAAAACAATCAAATCACTATGAATAACTTTTCTAATTATTTCTGTTCCTGAATCTCCTTTCACACCTGAACAGATCCCTGGTGTTGTATCCCAGCATTTGAAACAGCCTATACAGCTCTTTAAATCTGTTTTATTAAGTATGATAGATTCACAAGAGATTCCTTTAGATGTTAGCTCCTTCTCAATTATATTCTGATACAACAAGTGTTGGTTACTAGATTTTAGAGAACCATTTAGAATTACGACGCTCATATATTTCACTTTCTTTTTATTTACAGTATTTAGGTTAAGAAAAAAAAGAAATTGAAGTATCTATAAGATACTTTTTCTTCTTATTCTTTCTTTGGTCTTAGTTTGAGTAGAGATATAAGTACCAGTCCAATTATTAGATAAATTAAGGTAACAATAATCAATGATACAAATTCAAATTGTATATCAGAGAATGTCTGACCATAGATCATCACACTGTTAACCATATTTGTAGCTAGATTTGTGGGAAGTATATCAAAAACTCCAAAGACATTTTTATTTATCTCAAACATTGGTATTGTACTCATTCCCCATACAGGGAAGAAGGTTATCATATACAATGGAATTGCAACTACGCTTGCGATAGAACTAGCTATTGTTGCTTTCTTTGCAAATGCAGCAATTATCATCCCAATAGCTGACATTGATAGGGACATTATCCAAATTACTATTCCTGCCAGCACGAATGAACCTATAGCATTGTATCCAAAAGCTAGAGATAAAGCAAACAAAACTACGATTTGAACAAGAGCAACTAGAAGTTGAGCTAGAGCTAATCCACCAAGCAAATGTATAGTTCTCATTGGAGTAAGTTGAAGTTTTTCCAAGGTTTTTTGTTCATACTCCTCTGCTAGGATAGAAGATACAAAGACGACGTTCATTACAATTCCAATAATCACAAATCCAGGAACCATTAAATCGAAAACAGTTGTATTTCCAACTATATCGATAAAATCTTCTACAATAATAGTATGACCAGATGTATCTCCTAAGCTTAATCTAACAGCGCCAACGAAATCATCATAAATACTGCTGAATGCAGTAACCGCGCTTTGATAATCACCAGTTGTAGAATCACCTACTACTGTAACAGTTATATCATTGTCAAAGCTGAATATCATTTCACTGAAGTTTTCAGGTATAATCAGCGTGAGATGGAAAACGTGTTCTTCATAGATCAGATAATCTTCAACTGATTGGTTATAGTATTCACTTTCCTTTACATAGAAGAGATTCATTGGTTCCTCTCCTTCCTCAACTGGATAGGTTATAGTTTCCAAAGTACCAATGAGTGATTCTCCGAAAGTATATGTTATTGTATCATTAGTATAACCAGCGTCTTCGTTGACCACAAGTATACTGAATGATTGAACAGCAGATATAGGACCTCCAAAAATCACTCCCATAAAAATCATAAGAATAGCAGGTAATAAAATTGCTATAATGAAAAACAACTTAGACCTGAAGATTTCCTTTAGATATTTTAGGCTAAGCTTAAATGTAGTTCGGAACTCATACCCTATGTTCTGAGTAATTGAAACAAACTTATTCTGAATATTTTTCTTTTCGTCCATTTCTTTCACACCCGTAATTCCTTTCCTGTTAAACTAATGAAAACAGTTTCTAGGGATTGTTTTGTTAATTTCACATCTTGTATCAAAAACCCTTCAGCTTCTACAATATTCAAAATTTCTGGAAGTTTAGCAATAGCATTAAGTGTTTTAACAACAAGGTTTTGTTCATTCTTTTCAATAGAAACATCAGCAACAGCTTTATCAATTTTGGAAACTAATGAATCATCAAAATCTTTGTCAATCTCAAGTTGTAGAATGTCTCCTTTACCATGGGTATTTTTGAGATTTTCAGGAGTGTCTACGGCAAGCATTTTTCCTAAATCAAGTATACCTACTCTATCGGAGAGTGAATCAACTATTTCCATGAGATGGCTTGTAATGATAATAGTTTTGTTCTCTTTAGAAGCAAAATCTCTGAGATAGTCATAGAGATAATTACGTGTTTGAGGATCAAGTCCAACAAAAACTTCATCTAAAAGCAAGATTTGAGGATGATGAACCATACCCATTGCCAGATTTAACCTTCGTTGCATACCACCAGATAGCTTTGAGGCTTTCTTTTTCTTCTGATCCATTAAGTATAATCCATCGAGTAAGTGATCAATTCGTTCTTTAAGTTCCTTATTAGGAATTTTATAAGTTGTTCCGATGGTACTTAGATTTTCATAAACTGTTAGATCTTTCCAGAATGCTGCTTCTTGGGGGACATAACCAATTACATTTTTCAATTTGGCGGAATTTACATTTAGCTCTTCACCATTGAACAAAATTTGACCAGAAGTAGGTTTCAATAGTCCAACTAACATTCGTATAAATGTTGTCTTCCCTGCTCCATTTGGTCCTAAGAGCCCAAAGATTTCGCCTTTCATAATTGAAAACGATAGGCCATCAACTGCCTTCACGTTTTCACTTTCATTCTTAGAAACGAAGTGTTTTTTTAGATCAACTACTCCAATAGCAGAATCACTATCTCCCACGTTTTCACCTTTCAGAATTTCATTTTCTTTAGATGTTACCATTTATTTCACCTTCTAATTATGCTTCTTGTTCTCCTTTACGATTATTCAGTTTTTTAACAATAAATCGAAATTTTTCATTCTCACTCTCTTCAGCTGCGATAAGTTCTTGACCGGTTACACTAGCCCATGCGGGTATGTCTCTTTTACTCCCAGGATCAGTAGTTAGAATCTCTAAAACTTGACCTATATCCATTTTTGTTATTGCTTTCTTAGATTTCATAATAGGCATAGGACAACTATCACCACGCGCATTCACAGTTTTGTGTATCTCTCCTGCAAATGGTTCAGCCACAGCTTGTTTTCCGCTAGTTTTTCTAAGTTGAACTTTATCTTCTAATGTCTCTGTTTCAGTACCGTCTATGAAGTAGATAGTATCTTCAGGATTTTCAGTTGTAGTAGTTGGATACCCT
>JAGXNV010000216.1 GCA_019894795.1 Candidatus Heimdallarchaeota archaeon
AACCCATTTGTTAACCCATAATATTCTCGTCCAGTAATATCTAAGTAACTATATCGACAGCCTAGAGACATGAAAGAGTTTGTAACTTCGTCATATGAACTCAAGAACCGTCCTGCGCTGTTTTGAACAGCAAACAATGCAAGCATTAGATCATTATAGTCGCTCTCAATTGTCTTGAATACTGCATAATTTTGGTTCCAAACATTTTCAGTCTGAACAGAGAATGCGCCAAATTTGTCAGAAGATGTTGGAATGTTAGATAGTTTCCAGGACAAATCTACTGTTTCATCAACAGCCAAGGTGGGTATGGAGGCTTTTAGATAAGCCCCAAAGATGCTTTGCGTAAAAGTGAAATCATCTGATTCGAATTGAAATATGGGCTTATTCTCGTAAAATTCTGAGAAGACTATACTATAAGTATCGCTAACTGCAGTTGTAAGCATAGCTTGAATAATTGGTCCATGTACAATGAAATTTGCAATGATGTTTTCAAAACCACCCACAGAAACTATGTACGGTAGAATTTCTTCTACGACTTCAGCATATAAATCGGATGAAATTCCAGAGGAACAATAAATAGTAGCAAGATCATCGAGCACAATTTCTGTAATATTCAACCAATTTTTAAGTTGCGAAGTGGCTGTATTTTGATACCACCCTTGTATATCTAAAATAGGTATTTTATATAATCCAGAATTAAGATCTAAGTATATAAAAGAAGAGAAAGTTTCATTTATTGTCAGACTATCATTCATTACAGGTATCTCGAAACCATTATTTACGATGAAATCTGCCAACTCTGCTGGAACAGGCATCGTAATTGAGGTGTTTACTGCTATATCTGTACCTATGTTTGTTGCACTATATGTCATATTTAGAATCCCATCATCTTCAAGAAGCTGATCTGAATAGGAGTTAGTTACTGAAACTTGGGGATATGTAAAATCACTGAAACTTGAAGGATGATATGAGATTTCAGCATTAAAATCTGAATATTTTGTTGTAGTTGAATATTTGAGCAACCATTCAAACGTTCCAGTTAAACTTGAGCCCACATTATCTGGTACAGGATCAACATGGGTAATATTCGCAATAAAGGGGATTCTGAATGATGCTCTTGATATAAATGCTGAAGGATTGGGAGTGATTGTCGCTCCAAAGGTATCTTCTATATTAAATGTATAAGTATCAGTTTCTAGAGATATTTTATTTGCAATTGAAACCATTGCACCTCTAATTATTTTATTTACTGACCAAACATTTTTTTGAAGAGAATAACCAAAAGCGTAGATATCAGGAGATTGTTCCATTGCCTCCTTTATCAATGTAACACTATTTCCATGTGTAGGATTATCATAAGGGGAAAAAACATCACCGAAAAGAGACATAGCTGTTTCAGGGGTAATCGGTGCTAACAAGGAAACTAAGGTTTCTGTGTAAGAAAGAGATTGGATAGAAAATAAGCTTAAATTTAAATTATAATTCTGTTGTATTAACGTAATAACATAGTTTGATATTGTTTCTAAACGGTCTAATGTTGTTGTTCTTGTCTTGATTCGAACAACCAAACCATCAGGAAATCGCCACAATGGATTAGACCAGACTTTTGAGAATTGTGATTGATTTGAAACTATAAAATCTATTTGTGTAACAGGGGAGAAAACTGTAGAAGCAAAATCAAATGGTGTTTCAATTTGCCCACCATTTAATTCCAAAGACGCAATAACTGATTCATCTTTACCAACAATTAAATCTATTCTCTCTTGGAATAGATCTAGTTCTTCGACGACCATTGTTTGACCAAATGCATCAACATTATTGTTAGTGAAATTTGAAGAGACTGGACCATATGGTGAAAGTAGAATGGAAGAGAGGAAAATTACGAGTACCAAAATTGTTTGAGGATAATTTGGGGCTATTCTATTCCTAAGACGGAGAAGTTTTTTGATACTCATATAGCATTCCCCTCATAATTTATTATGATTTTCTCGCTTGATAAGATTTTATTTCTATAAAGTTTAAAGTATTCAGTTCCATTTTTCTCGAACTTTTTCATAGAGTAACCTCCAGAAGGCTCATAACCAAGAATGCTAGTCCATTCAGTATAAAAACTACGAATAGGATAGCTAACCCAGCTTTCTCTACTCTCAGTTCTTTGATAACAACAATAGATTCAGTCAAAAGCCCAACAAATATTAACTGCACAAACATCAGTAAAACAATCACCCAGATATCCATCTGTAAAGGAGAAACGGGATATTCAAAATCAAAGACAAGTGCTTCAAGTAAACAGAATAGTATTAAGGGTATTTGCGCGAAAATTGTACTTTGAAATAGAGCTAGTTTCCCAGTTTTTCTCTTGTAAATAACTGATATAAAGAGTTCAATTAGCAAATAGGTAACTACAGTTGATACAACAAAGAAAATTGGTGCAAAATAATCAGGAGCAATAAACGAAGGGAAAAGGAAAATAGGAGAAAATGAGAGAAAATATGTAGAGATTCCTAGTAGAATTAATAATAATACAGAGAATCCTAATGATCTAATTGAATCTTTAGCTATGAATTGAAAGACAGGTCTCAGAAAAACTGAATGAAGGAAAGATACTTTCCCATACGTAGGTAAACTAGGTGCTGAAACGTCTAATTCGTCTTCAATTAGTGCATAAGATCTGCTACCCTTTTCAGTCAACAAATATTTCTTAGTGGAATCTTGAGTAATAAGTTCTCCAAGAGTATCGATATGATGATAAAGTGTTCCAACTTTCATCTGAAAACGTTCTTGAATTTCAGTAAAAGAAACAACCCTTTTTTCACCAATAAAGCAGAGTAAATCCCTTCGAATTTTGTTCGATAGAGCTTTCCAAATTTCAGGGGATTGTTTCTTCGAATTCATGGAACTAAATTATAGTTGACAGTCTTAAATTTAAAACTTGGCTTTCTCTTAATGGGTCTTTAGAATGTTGTAAAGAGTATCCCTTTGTGCAGGAATACGGTCTGCATCACGAATTAAATCTATAAATTCCTCTGCAGACATTTCTTCCCCGTGGGTACCTCCAGCACTTTTAGTGATATTTTCTGTGAAGAGAGTGCCACCAATATCATTTACACCAACGTTCAAAGAAATTTGTGAAAATTTAGAACCAAGTTTAACCCATGAGGTTTGAATATTTGAAAAGAGTTCTCCCAAATATAATCGAGAACCACTGAGAAGAGCCAAATCATGCATTCCAGTACTCCCTGGTCGTGCTCCCAGATATTTATATAATACCGTATTTGTATGTATAAAAGGTAATGGAATAAACTCAGTAAATCCTTTTGAGATCTCTTGCATATTTTTTAACAAGACTAGATGTTCCGCCTCATTTTCTAGCGTCTCAATATGACCATACATCATTGTAGCAGTTGATTTTATTCCAAGACTATGCCCAGTTAACACAATGTTTATCCATTGGCTAGTTGATATTTTTTCTGGACAAATAACTTGTCGAATATCATCAACTAGTATCTCTGCAGCTGTCCCTGGAAAGGAATCCAGACCATTCACGGAAAGCTCTTTGAAAACATCTTCAACTGTTTCACCAGAAATTTGTGACATATATGCTATTTCAGAAGGAGAGAAGGCATGAATATGAATACCTGGAGCTGTTGATTTGATAATTTTTAATAGATCCAAATAGAATTCAAAATTAATTTCGGGGTCTAACCCTCCCTGAATACAAAGTTCTGTGCAACCTCTAGCAATGGCTTTTTCAGTTTCTAATTTGATATCATCAAGGGAGAGTCTTTCAGAATCTTGATGATTACTGTTACTAGGAACACGATAGGAACAAAATCTGCAAGAACCAATACAGTGGTTTGAAAAATTGATGTTTTGATTTATCACATATGTTACTTTATCTCCAACTTGCTGGTGTCTCAAATCATCCGCTAGAGCGGTTTGAATCCACAAGTCCTTACCTCTCTTTTTCAGTAAGGTAGTGACTTCTTCAATTTCACTCGTATGGGATTTGCTAAATGCAGCTAAATCAATAATTTCATTGATTTTAGGTGGAGAGAGTTTTTTCATTCCTATACTTTTCCTCAATTATTTTTCGAATTCTTCTGCTTAAATACTTTTCATAAGGAGGATAAACAGGTAATCGTTGATTTAACTTGAAACCCTCAGCAGTAAGTTCATTGTCTAAATTACTCTCTTCTTGCCAAGCCATATTAGGGTTGATATAATCTAAAGTGAGTGGAGACAATCCACCCAAGTCATTCGCCCCACTTCTCAGAACATTAATAATTCTGTCCCGATTTAAGTTAGGTGGAGCTTGAATGCTTACGTTAGAACCCAAAATAATACGAGCTAGAGCAATAGTTAGTAATACATCGTTTTCATCTGGAGGAGCATAATTATGCATTGGTGTTTCTGGCTGAGGATTAAAATTCTGTATAATAATTTCTTGCGGGTTTTGATCCATCACACCCTCCCACCAAAAAGATGTGTCGGATTTTTCCTTGTTTAATGAGGTCAATAAGTTTTTCAGCAAATCCCATTACAGTATTGTGACCAAATCCCACAGTAACATA
>JAGXNV010000217.1 GCA_019894795.1 Candidatus Heimdallarchaeota archaeon
GGAATATCGAGTTCAGTCCTTTTATCTCCAAAGAAATAATAAATCAAGTGATTGCTGATGGAAGAAGAAAATCAAGAATTTACTGAAATACTCGACGATGAACATGAATTTGTACAGCTTCCTGCAGCAATAACAGATGAAGAAAAAAGTGAATTGTTCAAAGAATTAACAACAATTCTATCGCGACGTTGGACTAAGGAGAAAATATTTGTTTTCGGTAGTTCAGAAATTGATTTATTGCTTGCAACAAGATTTGATATTGATACTCTCCGCGAAGTTATTGAAGAATACAAGCGCTTTGTGGAAATCTTAGGTTTAGAAGTGGTGGAATATACTCTTGATGGTGAAACCTGGTACAGTTTGAAATCCGCTTTTTACGCTCCCTCAGAGTTACAAAAGAGTGAGTTTATTGTTCTTGGAACCATTATTGGTTTTCTAGAGAATCAAAGCGCTCCTCTCTTAACTAAACATATCCAAGAGAAATTGATTAATACCAATAAAATGAAAGCTTACCAAGTCGATTTATGCTTGCGTAAGTTAATCCAACAGGGATATATCAAGAAACTTCGTAATATCTGGTCCTACAATTATCGAACTTTGGTGGAATTTGGCACAGAAGAAAGAAGAAAAATATCTGAGGAGTTTCGAAAAATTTGAAGGAAATAGAAGCCTTACATTGTTACATTAGATGTGCATTTTGTAATTCCATTATGATGGTGAAAGAAGCTGCTTTAGAAGGATGGGAAGTTTGCAATGGGTGCCAATTGGTTTTCTGTACCAAATGTAAAAAGGATTACAAATCATTAGAGGTCTGCCCAGGATCAGTATACGTTAGCGAACATAAGCCTATTTTTGATCTGTTACCTATTGAGCAGATATTTGATTTGTCAAAGCAAATGCAAAGAAAACCAAAAGAAGGCCGTTTTGTTTCTAAAATCTTCTTCGACGATGAGAAAACCAAACTAGACATTATACAAAATAGAAACAAAAGAAAATTAGAATCTGATTTTAGCATAGTAAGATTTAGAGAAGAACAATGGAGAAAATTTGGTACAGTTCTAGTTAAAAGAAAGGATGGAAAATTTCTCACTTGGGGTCAAATTGATTAAAAAGTAAAAGGAGAAAGGAATTTATTTATTCCTTTTTCTTATATAAATGATTGAACCTAGAACCAAAAGACCTGTTATGGAAATCCACATTGATATTGGAGCGGTTTTAACATTGTTTACTTCTAGCGTCGCAGTATTTCCGAATGCGTCTGTTAATGTAAAGAGTAATGTTTTTGAACCTCCACTTAAAGATGAAGTATCAACATTATACCATCTTACACTTTTAGACGAAGTTGAGTTTGCATCGAAAACAATTCCGTCAATCTCAAGTGTTGCATCATAAACTGTGCACCATTCTAGAACACTCATACTTAGATTGAATAACTTCCCAATTCTTGATCCATCTGAAAGCAGTTGATAATCTTCGTCATTCCTTTGGTATGATATGCTGTTTATGGTAGGTGACTGATTATCAGACAATTCCCATATAGGGATTCCTGTATCATCATCTCCAACATATGCGGGAGATAATGAAGATAAATCAACCCCCATTGCTGCTACTATTGTTGGGGCGATGTCTTTTTGATTGATTGGTACATTACTTCCAAGAGGGTTCTGAACAGAGGTATTACTAAAAACAAATGTTGTTTCTGATTTTACCCAATTGTCAGCTGGCCAAGAACTAGCATCATGACCACGATAGTACATCCCATGGTCTGATCCTATGATGAATAATGTTTTATCGAGAACACCAGCTGATTCTAAAACATCATAAACCGATCCAACCGCTAAGTCACAATCAACTAAAGATTGCATGTACTCTGGAGTAATAGCATCACTCCATTCAGTTTGAGTTACACCAAAACCATGTCCTGCTTGGTCAGGTTCAGTAAGATGCATTCTCAGGTAAAATCGTTCATTTGTGTGGTTTGTTACCCAAGCTGCAGCTTTATTACCAAGATATTCTGCCTTAAGAAGTGGAGTACGATACATATTAATACTTTCAGCGAATGGATTGAGAATAGCGCTCAAGGTTTCTGTGTCACCTGGAACCCAAGTTAGATTTTCTGATGCAAACCAGTAATCAACTTCTTTTCCTCTCTCAATATTACCGTAAATCGAATCCCACATATCTGGGTCTTGATTTATGTAGGTACCGTTAAAAGAGTTAGTTGCCCAAGAGAAAAACATAGATGTTTGAATTTCAGTTCCAAAATTGTCCTCCAATCTCTCGAATGTTGATAATCCATCTGAAATTGATAGTTTTTCAGAACCAGCTCCAAATTGATTGGAGAAAATACCTTGAATTTCTGGACCATATCCTGTTTCAAGTGTTGCTAATCCAGGATCAGTACTTGTTATGTGAGATGTAACTCTCACAAGCTGTTGATAGCCGTTTTCTAGAACACGTTGGGAATTTACAAGAGTTCCATTATCAATAAGTCTTTTGAACCATTCTGAATTGGTTCCGTCCCATGTTATCAGTACAACGTTGTCAAAATAAGGAATATCTTGTTCTTCATTGATTACTGAAATGCTTTCTAGAATAAGTTCATTAGCTGTTATTTTTAAACCGCTAGATGCAATAAAAATCATCAATATCATTACAGAAATAAAAATACGTTTTTTCATTTTATCACTAACTTTAGTTGGTAAACAGTCAATTTATTGCATTATTTAATTGTATTGTTTACCAAAAACTATAAACAATATTTGTTTACCTAATAGTTTTATGGAAAATTTAACCAATCATGCTAATTTATGATGAGTGCAAAACTTTTATAGTTAGGTTTGTCGATGGTTACTTGATATACAGCTTATATCAATTAAAAAGGTTGAAGATAAAATGAAAATAAAAAACATAACATTAATTGTTATATTGATAACATCATTAACTGTTGGACCTTTCTTATCTGTGAGTGCAGAAACAAATCCTCTAACTCCACCTACTTCTACACTTGATGATACTGTGTTAACAGTTGTTACAAGACATGATACAACAATCCAAGCAGCATTCAAAACTGCTTTTCTAGCTACTCCAAGAGCTGTAGAACTGGGTATTACAGATATGGTTTTCCTTCAAGCAACCACAGACGAAGGATGGAAAAAACTATTAGAAGATCCAGCTAAGGGTGTAGATCTCGCATGGGGTGGAGGTCCATCTTTATTTAATACAATGAATAATTGGGGATTACTCAAAGCAATTGACAATACAACTTTGAACGATTATATCAATACAAATGTTCCCGATGAAATTGCAGAAGCTAGTATGAAACTAAACAACACTAGCGGTGAACTAATATGGATTGCAAATGCTATTTCCTCATTTGGTTTTACAGTAAACCACGATTTTCTTGACCAATATGGTCTTCCAGTTCCATATACTTGGGAAGAGTTGGCTTCTCCTGCTTACTATATCAATCCAAGTGTAAAAGCTATTAGTCTGGGTGATCCTCCTTTAACAACCTCCAATACAAGGATTTACCAAATTATCCTCCAAGCATTTGGTTGGGAAGTAGGATGGTCTTTAATGACTCGAATGGGTGGAAACTCAGGCATTTATCCTGGAAGCGTTGACACTCGTGCTGCTGTAGTTAGTGGTGAAGTCGGAATCGCTATGACTATAGATTTCTATGGTGTTATAGCTGCAAGAGAAAACCCCAGTTGCGAATATATTATACCTGATGGTCAATCAATTGTAAACGGAGATCCAATCGCTTTAGGGATAAATGTTGATGCTCAAGAAGGTGCAGAAGCATTTCTAGAATATCTGTTCTCAGCAGAAGGACAATCAGTCTGGTTAACAGAAGGTCTTGACCGTCTTCCTGTAGTGGTAGAAGCTTTTGCTACACCATTCGGCCTAATCAAACCAGCACTTTATACACTTTACAATTTAACACTTGCAAATGAGGGTATAGACTTTAATGAAACAGAAGCAACTGACTTACTAGATGTTACCATTTACTACTTCCACAACACTATAGCCTCACCACATTCTCTCCTAAGACAAACATGGGGAGAAATGGTTACTCAGTTACGCAACGGTGATATTAACGAGTCTTACTTTAGTGAACTTGTTGAGGATTTAGGCGCAGTTAATATGACTTATGAGGATGCATTTACTATAAATGAAGAATTTATTAGTGATCCTTTAGATGCTGCGAAATATGAAAGTCAATGGAGAAATTTCGCTGGAATTAAGTATAATGCCATTTATCAAGCACTTGTACCATCAGAAAATCCATTGCCTACATTGCCAGTAATAATATCAATTGCATTTCTAGCAGCAGTTCCAATAATTTGTAAAAAACGCAAAAATTAGAGAGAATATCTCTAATTCTTTTCTTTTTTATTCGAATTCTTCTATGAAAACATGTTTATTGTCGTTTAGTTTTTCAAAATTTTTAGTAAAGTTCAAAAAGCATTAGGTTAATTTGCCTTTAGCTATAGATTTTTGGAAGAATTAGAA